>CASEDP010000009.1 GCA_949286835.1 uncultured Clostridia bacterium
TTCTCCCACGAGCCAGTTGTAATTAAATTCTAACCAGAAATTGAGGCACTTGGAAATTTTACTTGCAATATGCCCATAAAGGTGCTATACTGATTATAGTTAAAATGAAGACATTAAGTTAATGAAGATTAAAAAGTTTTTTAACTAAGTTCTGCGGCGCTGGCTTTGTTTCGGCGCCGCAGTTTATTATTGAAATATGGATTATGAGACTACTAAAATATTGGTAATATATTGACAAAATGGCAGGAAATTACTAAAATATTAGTACTATGATTAAGAACACTTTCGATATATCCGACTTTGTGCCGGCACAGTCGTTGACGGGCACAATATATGAGCTTGTAAAGCGAGAAAAGGCAGCGCGTAAGGCTAAAAAGTATACCCAAAAAAGCTTGCTATACGCACAGGGGTGAGTTGTGGTTCTATCCGTAGATTTGAGCAGACGGGCGAAATATCCCTTCTTTCGCTCGTGAAAATCGCCAACGCGCTCGACTGCCTTGAGGACTTCAACGAACTCTTCAAAAAGCCGCCCGTCACCAACATAAGAGATTTGAAATTATGATTATCGACATAAAAAGTTTTAATTATTAAGAGTTAAATAGAAGTCAGAGTGATAATTTATTAAAAAAGTCTATAATATGACAAAGCCGTAGCGGAATTTTTCCGCTGCGGCTTTGTCCTTAATCGGAATCATCGTTGTTTTTCCGACTGTGCCAATACTCGTTGTTATTGGGATTGCATTGATTAGCGTGATTATCAAGATTATCCCAATATGCGTGATTGTTGGGGTTATGCTGGTTGGCATAATCATTGAGCTGTTGCCGCGTGTGAGTATAACCCGATACGCCATGTCCTTTACTCATAAATTACCTCCTATAATTCTGAATTAAATCAATATATTCCAAATGGATTTTCCAGAAGTTCAATCTCATCTTCGGCAAGATTGTAAAAATACAGCTCATAATTCCAGCTCGCTTCATCATATTTTTCGCCGTAAACTTTTAGGCAGTATTCTTTGAAGAATTCTCCACAGCCATCAAGTAATTCATTAATCAATTCATCAGAAAATTTTACATAAGAAGCAGCTATATGCCCTTGCTTGAATTCACCGTCGACTAAAACTTCAGGATATCGTTCTTTTAGTCTGTCATAAGTTGAAATACTGTTATGTTTAATAAAATGCCATATACAGTACAATTTATCATGTGAAGGATAATGATGAAATTCTCTGGCTGTACCTGTGGAACCAGCATAGTCATATAAGGCATTGCGGTCAAAATGCTCAACATTTTTTCCGTTTTTTGCCAGAACGTAAACGGTTATTCCCTCAATTCTTGATGCCATCTGATGAAAGAACTGGGCATATAGACTGTATACAATGTGGTTTATTTTGTCGACATATTTTTGTTGATTGCGCATATTGGTAAATGTCGCCCACATTGCGGATTCGTCATAATCAGTTATTCCGCACATAAAGTTGGAATCGTCAGCTGCGACGAGTTTTTTGGGCTTCTTAATTCTTTCCGCTTCTCTTTTTATTAGAGGACGGAACGTGTCAGTCCAATCTTTCCTTATATTATCTATTTCGTCCAGAAATAAATTGCAATTGTAATCTAAGCGGCTGTATTTTGCCGGATAAAAATAATGGCTTCTTCTTGAATTTATAACGTTTAGTTCAACTTCAGAAAAATGAGTATGGGTCATTTTCATGAATCTTTTGGGGTCGATTCTTATATGACTTGAGGGATGTTTTTCATTCCTCAAATGCCCAAAGATTCCCCAATATCGTAAGTCTCGTATTGTACAGGTTTCATCTAAATGTTTATATAAGTCATTATTTATTAATCTCGTGTTTCGATTTTTCTTCATATATCACCTCAAAAAAGGCACTTCCGTGGGAAGTGCCTCCGCCTGATTGATTACCAAGCTGATTTACATAAGACAAATACCACGCTAACAGTCATTCACTTTCCGCTATACATACTTTGTGAAATCTTAAGCGGCAATATCTAGTGCGGGACTTTACGTGCGGCATTAGACTTGCCAAGTACCAAAGCTACTTATAATTTCCGGTGAATTATGTTTATAGGCATATACCCGGTATATACAGGTCCGGATAACTCTTATGCGGTTTTAGTTTACCACACAAGAACCTCTTATGTCAATATTATAGTATATCTTGAATCGTTACGCAATGAACCGTTGGTTCAAAAAAAGACATCCTATATTACAAGGATGTCTTCAATGTGGACATTAAACAACTGCGCCAGACTTACAAGATTTTCTAAACAAGGCAATTTTATTCCGTTTGTCCAATCATATATCACCCTCGGTGATGTCAGATTGAGTAATTCGGCAATATTTTCCCTTGTATATTCAGATTTTTCAATCAACTCATATAATCTTTGACCGATTTGCTTTTTGTCCAATTTAATTTTGTAACTCATTACTGTACCTCCAAATGACAATTGCCATACTTTGGTACAGAATTGTGTTACGCTATAACTGTAACACATTTTGTACTATAATGCAATGATTTTTAAACAAAAGACCTCTATAACTGATTAACATAATCAAAAACCGTCCGCCGGGGATTTTGGGGGACGGGTGTGTTGATTTGTTAACATTTGGGAAGTTGATGGAAGATGTTGATTTTAAACGCAGTCGGCGTAGACTGAAAAGTTGCAATTTCGGGCGGTTTTGAGCAGGTTTTGGCTCAAAACCGCCCGTTTTTAATAATTTTTGCTATGTTAGTTTTTAACAAATTTTAGGTGCTTATGCCTTAAAATCCTTCGGGAGCGATCCCATATCGGTTCAAGTCCGATCTCGGGCACCAAAAATTTTGAGAGGTATTTACAAAAATCCCTCTCATTTTTGTTATTAAACATCATTGGGGACAATTTGGGGACAAAAAACAGGCATTTTCGAGACGTTTATGAATAATTATGAATGTCCGTTTTTCACATACGAAAAAATTGGGGACATAATACTATTAAAATTATAGCGATTGCCCGGATTGTTCTTTTTCCCATGCTTTTATTTTCAATTCAAACAGTCGCTTGTTTCTTCCCGTGCAGAAGCAAATAGATGAAATCAGTGCAAGCTTATAGTCCAAACTATTAGTATCATTGTTGATTAAAATATAATGTCCTTTGTGTATTCGTATCAGTCTATTCAAGTATTCGGAATGGTATGAAATCTTATTTATGTATCTGTCTACGCGTGTGCCTTTACGTAGTTTTTTCAGCTTTATAGCTGTAACAAATTGTGCTGTGAATGCATCGCTTTTAAGGAGTTCCCGTCTGTCTATGAAATCATAAAGGTAATCGAAATAATCGGGATGCACCTCTGTCAAGATTATATCTTCATATATTTTATATAAATCGCTGAGATACTCATACAAACCGAATTTGTACTGTGGTATATCTGTTCCTTCGGACGTATTCTTATGTTTTGGCGCATTACGCACCAAAATACCTATTTTAACGAGAGGTTCGGGCGTTCAGATTTTGAAGAGATAGTGGACAACGGCGTGCTGGGCGAGGCTATGGCGTATATCATGAAGTATATCGAAAAGAGCGGGGAGCGGATCGTATATTCCAAAAATCTGCCGCAGTTCTTCCTTTCAGACATTATGGACTGGGATATCGTCTGTCCGTATGGCGAGGAGGAGCGCAAGTTTATTTTGTCCGACAAATTCGGCTGCTGGGATGAGGGCGTTTATGTGGGCGAGGTGAGCGGCGATACCATAGCGCAGATGCCGAAGGTCAATTAAAAGCCGTCAAACCATTGAAATGGCTTTGTGTTTGTGGCATAATAAATTCAGGTTTTAAGCATTGGAGGACTAAATGAAAAACGGTCAAGTTGAAGTGCAGGGTTTACAGGTCAATTATAAGCGGATAAAGGATGAGGATTATATCTCGCTTACGGATATTGCGAAAGTTGTAAATGCGACGGATCCTTCCGGCGTGATACGAAATTGGATGTCGAATAAAGATTCGTTTGCTTTTTACAGTTTGTGGGAAGAGATCAATAATCCGAATTTTAATTCCGTGGAAATGCGCAGAATTAAAACGGAAGAAGTCGGTTATAACCGTTTTACCATGACACCGAAACGTTGGAAAACAGAATTCAATGCAATCGGCATTATTCCGAGCGCAGGAAAATATAGTGCCGGAACGTTTGCGCACCGCGATATTGCCTTTGAGTTGCGAGTTGGTTAAGCCCCGAATTTAAGCTGTATCTGATCACGGAATTTCAGCGCCTGAAGTTTGAGGAGCAGAAAGAGCTTGAATGGACGGCGAAGCGTGAACTTGCGAAATTGAATTATCATATTCATACGGATGCTATAAAGGAAAATATTGTGCCGACGTTGGACGAATCGCAGATAGCATATGTATATATTCAGGCAAAAATCAGACAACAGTTGCAATTGTTGCGCGACAAGGGCTTTATCGAATTTTTAGGCAACGGGCATTACAGAAAAATATAACTGTTGCTACGCGCGTAAGCTGGACATTCCCGACGACAGCATAGATTTAATCTGTACGCACCCGCCCTATGCGGACATAATAAATTACAGCGACGGCATAGAGGGCGATTTATCAGTGCTCTCCATAAAGCCCTTTCTTGCGGAAATGAGCAAGGTGGCGGAGGAGTGTTTCAGAGTTCTCAAAAAGGACAAATTCTGCGCAATTCTCATGGGCGACACCCGCAAAAAGGGAATGGTGCAACCGCTTGCATTTGAAACAATGCGGCTTTTCGAGCTTGCGGGGTTTAAGCTAAAAGAGACTATCATTAAGGAGCAGCACAACTGCAAGGCTACGGGCTATTGGAAGACCAACAGCATAAAGTATAACTTTTTATTGCTCGCGCACGAGTACCTTTTTGTGTTTAAGAAAGTTTGAATGTTTTTTAAGCGAGTTCTGCGGCGCGGTGACTTCGGTCACCGCGCCGCCCTCGTTGAGTTTTCCTTAGCGGCGCCGCGTTTTACGTCGTCGGGCACAAATTCCGCCCGACGTATTGCCATTTTGCGCCGGGGGTGTTATAATGCGATAAACGCGTGGTGCGGGCGAGGCGCCGCGGGAAGACGTGTGGGCGGGAGGACATATGATATTCAAGGCGAAGTTTACGGGCATAGAGGGGCTGGAAGAATACCCCCGCCCGCAGTTTGAAAGGGACAGTTACATACCGCTCAACGGCATATGGGACTATGCCATAACCTCTTCCCCCGAAAAGCCCGAAGGTTATGACGGCAAAATCAGGGTGCCCTATTCCCCCGAAAGCCCGTTGTCGGGCGCGGAGAGGGGACCTTCGGCGACCGAATATCTGCACTACCGCACCTTTTTTTCCCTTCCCGAAGGCTTCAACCGCGGCAGGGTAAGAATAAACTTCGGCGCGGTGGACCAGGTGTGCGAGGTGTTCTTGAACGGCGTGGCGGCTGGCAGGCACGAAGGCGGTTATCTGCCATTTTCCTTCGATATTACGGACTGCCTTGCAGCGGGGGAGAACGAGCTGTGCGTGGCAGTAAGAGACGACGCCTCCTCTCATATATACGGCAGGGGCAAGCAGAGCTACTCTGCGGGCGGCATATGGTACACTGCGATAAGCGGAATATGGCAGACCGTATGGCTGGAAAGCGTGCCGAAGGTACATATCTGCGGAATAGAGCTCTTCCCCGACGCTATAGGCGGCAAGCTGGGGATAGTCTGCAACCTCTCCGAAGGGGGCGCGGTTGCGGACATAGCCGTGTACGACGGCGACGATATAGTCGCCCGCGCGGAGGGTGTTCCCTCGGGGCAGAAGTGCGTGCTGGACGTATCCCGCTGCAGGCGCTGGTCGCCCGACGACCCGCAGCTTTACCCCATTGTCGTCACCTGCGGGCAGGACAGCGTGAAAAGCTATTTCGGACTGCGCACGTTCGGCATAGCAACGAGGGCGGGGCGCAGGTGCTTTACCGTCAACGGCAATCCCGTATATCACAACGGGCTTCTGGACCAGGGGTATTGGGGCGATGGCATATATACGCCGAAGGACTGCCGCGAGATGTATTCCTGCCTTGAGAAAGTAAAGGGGCTGGGCTTCAATATGCTCCGCAAGCACATAAAGGTAGAGCCGCTCCTGTGGTATTACTACTGCGATATCATCGGCATACTCGTCTGGCAGGATATGGTAAACGGCGGCGCGCCCTACTCCAAACTGAGGATAAACCTCTGCCCGTTTATCGACCTGCATTTAAACGATATGAATTATAAGAGTATGGGCAGGGACGACCCGCGTTCACGCAGGCAATATATGGCGGAGGCAGAGGGCACTGTCCGCACGCTGTTTAACTGCGTTTCGCTCTGCCTTTGGACGCCTTTCAACGAGGCGTGGGGGCAGTTTGATGCCGTCGGGGTATGCAACAGGCTGCGCTCCCTCGACCCGACGCGCCATTTTGACCACGCCAGCGGCTGGCAGGACAAGGGCGGCGGAGATGTGTGCAGCAGGCACATATATTTCAGAAAACTGCGCCCCAGAAACGATAAAAAACGGGTGCTTGCCGTCACGGAGTTCGGCGGCTACGCCTGCGCGGAGGGCGGTAAAAAGACATTCAGCTACCGCAATTTCTCCTCGGCGGAGGAGTATGCGGCGGCGCTCGGGCGGCTGTATCTCAAAGAGGTGGTGCCCCTCATACGCTCGCAGGGGCTTGCCGCAACCGTCTATACGCAGCTCTGCGACGTCGAAGAGGAGGTCAACGGCATATTTACTTCGGATATGCGCTGCAAGGTGCCCGCCGAACGGCTGAGGGAAATAAACGACGCGGTATATGCCGCATTCAACGAAGTTTTTGCGCCTGACGGGGAATGAATTCTGAAAAGACAGGCGGCGTTATCGCCCGCGTTCCAGGCGCGCTGCGGGCGAAATTCAGGCGGCCGCAGGGCGCTTTCGGCTGCGCGCTGGCGGCAGGTCTGGGCGTCTGGGGCTTCTTCGCCTTCAGGAAGGCAAAGCGCCTTGCCGACAGTCAGGAGACGTCGGAAGAATAAAATGACGAGTACAAGTAATTTTTCTCCTTCATAAGTCACTTTTTCATCAATCACCTGGAGAGGGCGCGCACCGCTTTTTGCGGCGCGCGCCTTCTTTTTTTGTCCGCAGGAATGCGGATATTTTTTGTGCCTTGAGTTACCCCGCAAGGCTGTCTTTCGCGGCGGACGACATATATCTGTATTTTTTGCCGCGGGTACAAAAATGAAGCAACGTATGCTGAAAATTGCGGCGTTCAGCGCGCTGTATTTGTCGCCTGCGCACCCCTTTTCCGCTATTGAAAAAGCCCTGTTTATATGATACAAATGTATATCAATGAACAGCATATATGTTGTTTATATCCGCGACAAATGTATAACATAATAAGTAAGAACGAAAGGGGAGATTTATGGAAATTCTTGAGCGCATCAGACAGCTTAGAGACGAGCGGGGGTGGACCAACTACCGCCTCACCGAAGAGGCGCAACTCAACAATTCGACCCTGCAACATATGTTCGAGCGAGGAACTATGCCGTCCATTTCTACGCTTACGGCATTATGCGGGGCGTTCGGCATTACGCTTTCACAGTTTTTCTGCGAGGACGACGGTTCGGTCATATTGTCTGATGAGGAGCGCAGGCTCGTTCAGACTTTCAGAAAACTCAATCAGAGGGACAGGAACATCATAGCGAGGGTGCTTGAAGAGCTTGGCAGATAGACATATGCGCGGCGGCGCGGGCTCTTAAGGCGGCAAGGCGTTCCTGCCCTTTATTGCGGGCTAAATTACGGGGTACATATGATAAATGTTGCAATAATCGAACAAAATCAGACAGAGGCGAAATATCTTGTCGACTGTTTCAGGTACATAACCGAAACTGACGGGCGGCAATTTTTTATTTCTCAGTTTTTAAGCCCGCTGGTTTTTTTCGAGCGGTTCGAGCAGTATTACGATATAGTCGTGCTCAATACCGCCCTCCCGATGATGGACGGAATGGAGGTTGCAAGACAGCTCCGTAAGATTAACAGGGATATCGGCATAGTCTTTGTGTCGGACGACGATAAAATGGCGATAAAGGGTTACGAGGTCTCTGCGCTGGATTATATTTTAAAGCCGTTCACCAAGCAGGAATTCTGCGCGAGGATAAACCGAATAATTCCGCACGTCAACAAAAAGCTGACAAACTCAATACTCGTAAACTTCAAGGACAAGTCGGTCTTTTTCTCCGTCGGAAGAATTATCTACCTCGAGACGCAGGGGCACTATATAATCTATCACACGACCGACGGTGACTTTTCGGAGTATTCGACGATGAAGAAGGCGGAACAGACGCTTTCAAGGTTCGGCATTTTTGTCAAGTGCAATCAATGCTATCTGGTTAACCTTGCCTATATTGACAGAATGTTGCCGGACGGCGTAGTGGTCGCTGGCAAAAAACTTGCCGTGTCGCGCCAACAGAAAAAGAAGTTTGTCGCCGCCCTTGCGGAATACGGTCAAAGCAATATGCACAAATGGCAGTAAGCTCATTTATGGGTCGCGCCGCGGAATGTTCCGCGGCGTTTTTTTCGTCTTGGTTGCCGCCATCCCTTCCGAATTGCCCGCCTGCGGCGCCGTCGGGGTATGACGAACGCCGAATTTTCTGCGCAAAATACAGAATAATCTGAAAATGGTTTCGGCAAATGATTGTATGCTATAATGCACTACGCTGTTAAGAAATAACAATTTTAACGCAAAAAATGAACAATTCAACGGACAGGAGGAAAAGTTGATGACAAAGAAGAACTTGAAAGGCATTGCCTTAAAGACTTCCACGTTTGCATTGGCCGGACTTATGGCGGTGTCTACCTTCGTGGTGGCGTCGCAGATGTCGTCGTTCAACGCCAGCGCGGAAACTGAAGGCGCACTCTACAGTTCAGACTACGACAGCAAGCACGAGGCTATAATGGCCGGCTACGAGCTCAACCTCAGGGTTGCGGAAGAAGGTATGGTTCTCTTGAAGAACGAGAACAAAGCGCTTCCCATTCCCACGGTAAAGGGGCTCAACGCGACGCGCGTCACCGTGTTCGGCTATGCGGGCGCAAAGCCTTCGGGCGGTTCGTCGGGTAACGGCGGCGACACTTCGGGCGGCATTGTCGGCAATGCGGGCAGCGTATATTCGACGCTCGAAGCGGTAGGATACAAGGTAAATCCCTATGTAAAGAGCTTCTACAATACCCAGGTCGGGTTGGGCAAGACCAGCGACTATCAGATTAAAGACGCCTATGCTCAGGAAAAGGATAAGCTCTCCGACAGCTATACGGCTTACAGCGACGCGGCGTTCATCGTGCTCACAATGGGCGACACGACGGCGACGGGGGAAGATGCCATCGACTATAATCTTCAGTTCAACAAGTGCCAGCTCGACCTCATCGACGAGGTGATTGCGAGCGGCGTGTTCGATAAGGTAGTCGTGCTCATCAATAAGTCCTATCCCGTTGAACTCGACACAATCAAGAACAATCCCGGCGTAGACGCAATTCTGCTCGTCGGCGAGACGGGTACCAACGGTCTTGTCTCTGCGGGACCCATTATCTGCGGCGACGTAAATCCTTCGGGACGCCTTTCCGACAGCTATCCCGTAGATCTGAGCAAAGACCCTTCGTACGTCAACTTCCCCAACAGGGCAGGCGGTCTCGGCAAGTATGTCGATGCCGACGGCAAGGATGTCTCCCTCAGCACGGCGGGCGCAGGTCAGTCGGGCTTCACCGACTATGAAGAGGGCATATACGTAGGCTACAGATATTGGGAGACCAGGGGCGCGGACGAGGGCGCCGAGTGGTACAACGACAACGTCTCCTACACATTCGGCTACGGTATGTCCTATACGACCTTCTCCTGGGAAGTAACTCCCCGCAAGGCGGCAGGCAGCGAAATAACCGAAAAGGACGTCCTCAAGTTCGACGTCAAGGTCACCAACACCGGCGACTATGCGGGCAAGGAAGTCGTTCAGCTCTATCTCAACGCGCCTTACTATACGGGCGAGATTGAAAAGGCTGAAAACGTTTTGGAGGACTTCGCCAAGACGGATACGCTTGCACCCGGCGAAAGCCAGGTTGTCACCCTTTCCGTAAAGGTTTCCGACCTCGCTTCCTATGACTGGAACGACGCTAACGGCAACGGCATAAGGGGATATGAGCTTGACAACGGCGCGTACAACCTGAGGATTGCCACGTCCTCGCACTACGACGCAGGCAACGGCAAGGACACGCAGGTTACATACAACGTCAACGGAACGGACGGCACAAACGGCAGAAAGTCAATTTATGTCGACAAGTCCGAGACGGGTTATACAATAGAGAACCAGTTTGAAGATATGAACGCATATGCGTCGGGCTTCTCCGCAACGCTTACGGATAAGGACGGCAAGGCATATTCGACATATAAGATGTTCGACAACGACAAGGGCTTCGACAAGGCGCTTTCGAGGGCTGACTGGACGGGCACCTTCCCCACGGCTCCCCAGAACTTAAAGACCACCCTCGAAGAGCTCAAGGAAGTCAGGACGCTCGGGCACACCGACAACGAAACCGACCCCTGGTATGTTGCCGAAGAGGATATGCCCGAGTATATGACCGAAGAGGAGAGGGCTGCGGCGATTGCCGACGGCAAGACGCAGGGCGACGTTCTTCTCACCGACCTGATGGGCAAGTCGTACGACGATCCTCTCTGGGATAAGCTTCTCGACCAGCTCACGCTGCTCGAAATGCAGGATCTCGTCAACTATGCAGGCTGGCAGACGCTTGAAATCCCCTATATCGGCAAGCCCGCATCGCGCGACACCGACGGTCCTAAGGGCTGGACGGGCAGCAATATCGCAGGCGAAGCAGGCAATATGTTCTGCTCCGAACCCGTAATTGCGGCAACATTCAACGTCGACCTCATCTATGAAATCGGCAAGAACGTAGGCGATCAGGGTCTCTGGGGCTCTTCCGACCGTACGGACGGCGGACTTCAGGAAGCTTACACCTGCTGGTATGCACCCGGTATGAACATTCACCGCGGCGCATTCGACTCCAGATTTATCGAATACTACTCCGAAGATCCCGTGCTCACGGGCAAGGCGGCTGCTGCCATTTCCCTCGGACTTAAGGAAAAGGGCGCATATATGACGATGAAGCACTTCGCGCTTCACAACGACGGCTCGACCGTGCGCGCATCCTTCTTCGGCACGGGCTATGACGGTCTCTCCGCCTGGGTCAACGAGCAGGCGCTCCGCGAAGTATATCTCAGGGGCTACGAAATCTGCGTTGAGGAGGGCGATGCTATCTCCGCAATGTCTTCGTTCACCCGTTTCGGCAACACCTGGGCAGGCGCAAGCTATTCGCTGTGCACAGAAATTTACAGGAATGAATGGGGCGCAAAGGGCTACATTGTAACCGATATCGTGCTCACCGATTTCCAGGACGGCAATCAAGCGCTTCGCGCAGGCAACGACTGCTTGCTCACAGCGACGTTCATAGGCGACATCGGAATGGTCAAGCTCGTCGACGAGGAAGGCAACCTGCTTCCTGCAGAGGAGCGCAACTGCGAACTCAACGCGACGCAGGTGACCGCAATGCGCAACGCCGCTAAGCATATGCTCTGGGCGGTAGTCAACAGCAACGCAATGCAGGCGCCTATGGGCGCAGAGGTGAGGTATGCCGCAACCGAGGCAGGGCTTGGCGCTGTCAGCGGCACGGCGGTAGAAATCGACCTTGCAACGGCTACTCTCGGCACGAGAAATGAGTACGGCACGATAAGCTACGCCGTAACCGACGGTGCCCTTCCCGCAGGCGTCAAGCTCAGCGCGGACGGCAAGCTTACCGGTACCCCTACGACGGCAGGCGTCTACACCTTCACGGTAACGGCAAGCGCTGACAGCTACATAAGCGACAGCGTAACTTACACCATAACCGTAACGGCACCCGAAAAGGCTCCCGATTACAGCGAGATAACCGGTTCAGTCGACAATGCGACGGGCACGATAACGGGCGACATCGGCGACCTTCAGGCGGCAATCGACAAGAATGCCTCCGACATAGCGGGCGTTCAGACGGCGGTAATAGTATCCGTAGTCGTTGCAACGGTGGTAATCCTTGCGGCAGGCGCCGTGGTGGTCATCATTCTCAAAAAGAAGAACTGATTTAACTTCGGGTTAAAGCAGTGAGGTAAACGGACAGAGGGGGGTCTTTCGGCTCCCCTCTGAATAACTGATATGAGGTATAAAGGACAATGAAAAAACTACTTAAAAACATCGCAATGTTACTCATTATGGCTTCGCTTGCGTGCGGCGCGGCATTCAGCTTTGCGGCTTGCACAGACACCGACGATACCGGCAAAAATCCCGGCGGCGTCACCGACGACGATAAGGGCAATGAAGAGGATGACGACGGGAAGGAAGAACAGCCCGGCGGCGATAACGAGGCTCAGGAATATGTATTTGAAGCCGAATACATAGACCTTACGGGGGTAAAGGGCACGGGCATATCCGGTTCTCCTTCGGGCACCGATATGATTTCCTATCAGAAGAACGCCAGCAACAGCTATGCCGTCGGTTCGCTTCACAGGACGGGCATTTCGCTCAAGTTCAGCTTCACGTCGGACGCTGCGGGCAAGGCAGAGCTCACGTTAAAGCTCGGCAACGAGGGCGCGCCTCTTCCCGTCAATTCGGCAAACTTCAGAATAATTGTAAACGGAACGGAGATAACCTACGACGCAGGCAGCATTCCCCAGAACACCAACCCCAGGGGCATTGATTTCTATGACTACGAAGTAGGCGAAATCGACGTCGTCAGCGACGAAAACGTAATCGAGTTCATCGTCGGCGAAAATACGCTGATGAACGGCTCTACCCAGGGTCCCATCTTCGACGCTATAACCTTAAACTCCGCCGCAACGCTGGTGTTCGACGCGCACGAGGACAATCTCGACGACGTTTGATAATCTTTGAAAAACAGGAGAAGATATGAACAACATACTCAAACCCTTCAGGTTTCTCTTCAGGCAGACGAGGACGGCGGTGTGGTTCATAGTTACCGTGGTAATGGCAGTCGTGCTGCTGGCGGTCAATCTCGTCGCAACGCAGAATACCTTCATCTATCAGACGCTCTGTTCCGTCCTCGGCAAGGAGGAGATGATTATCTCCGAAGACGAGGACGAGGGCAGCAAGATGTACACCGCCGACTATGAAAGCAAGGCAGAAGCGCTTGCGGCTGCAAATGAACTCAACGAAAAGGTCGAAGAGGAGGGAATAGTTCTCCTCAAGAACGAAAATTCGCTTCCCCTTGCGTCCGGCGCAAAGGTATCTGTCTTCGGCAAGAATTCCGTCAACTTCGTCTATGGCGGTTCGGGTTCATCAAACAGCAACGCAACCGACAGGATAGACTTGTACAAGAGCCTTTCGGATGCGGACATAAGCTATAACCCCGCCCTCAAGGCGTTCTACGAGGACAACAGCCGTTCTGGCGCAGGCAGACCTGCAAACCCCGCGATAGAAGCTTCTACGGTTGCGGGTTTCCCCACGGGCGAAACGCCCGTAGGCTCGTATTCCTCGGTAACGGGCAGCTATGGGGAGTATGACGACGCCGCAATCGTCGTCATCTCGAGGATAGGAGGCGAGGGCTTCGACCTTCCCAGGACAATGCAGACGAGTTTCGGTTCCGACGCGTCCAAGATCGAGGGCGCAAAGAGCACGGACAGCCACTATCTTGAACTCGACCAGAACGAAGAGGATATGATAAAGCACGTCTGCGAAAACTTCGATAACGTAATCGTGCTTCTCAATACGGGCACGACTATGGAGCTCGGCTTCCTTGACAGCTATCCCCAGATAAAGGGCTGCCTTTGGGTAGGTTTCCCCGGCGCGTCGGGTGCGGCAGCAATCGGCAGAGTGCTCACTGGCAAAGTCAATCCTTCGGGGCACACGACTGATACTTACATCAAGGATATGACCAAAGACCCCAGTTGGGCAAACTTTGCCAACAACAGGGTAGGTGGCGGCAACGAATATACCGTCGACGGAAAGGCGCAGGACTATTACTTCGTCGACTACGAAGAGGGCATATATGTCGGCTATCGCTATTGGGAGACGAGGGGCTTCACCGACGGAGAAAAGTGGTATTCGGACAATGTGATGTTCCCTATGGGTTACGGGCTTTCCTATACCGATTTCTCCTGGAAGGTAATCAATAAGCCGGCTTCCGTGCAGACCGTAACGGGCGAGGACGTCATAAAGGTAGAGGTTGAAGTCACCAACGAAGGCGATATGGCGGGCAAGGACGTAGTACAGCTCTACTACACCGCGCCCTATACCCCGGGCGGCATCGAAAAGTCGCACGTAGTGCTCGGCGATTTTGAAAAGGTAGAGGTTGCGGCGCACCGCTCCGAAACGGTAACTCTCGAACTAAAGGTGTCGGATATGAAATCCTATGACTATTCGGGCGCCAACGAAAATCCCCACAAGGGATACGAGCTGGAGGCGGGCGACTATGAGATAAAGATATGTCAGGACGCGCACACCGTCGTCGACAGCATAACCTATAACGTGGCAGAAACGGAATACTATGACGAAGGCGTCACCGAAGGCGTAACCGTCGAAAACCGCTTTGACGACGTGTCCTCGCACATAGCGACATATCTTTCAAGAAACGATTGGGACGGCACGTTCCCTGCGGCGCCCACGGCGACCGACAGGGGCGTCACGGCTGACTTTATCTCCTCTCTCAAGTATAAAAGGAACGACGCGGGCAAGCCCTGGTACACCGACGAAACGCCTGCAACCGACCAGTCCAACGGACTGATGCTTGCAGACCTCGTCGGCAAGGAATACGACGACCCTGACTGGGAAAAGCTTTTAGACCAGCTCGGCTATGAGGATATGCTCGACCTCATCTGCATAGGCAACTATCAGACGATAGAGCTTATGGACAAGATAGGCAAGCCCCCCACAACCGATTCCGACGGACCCAGCGGCTTTACAAGCTTTATGGGCGTCGGCGACAGCGTGCCCGTCTACGGCACCTGCACGTATGCGGCGGAGACCGTGCTCGGCGCAACCTGGAATGAAGAGCTTGCCTATGAAATGGGCAAGATGGTGGGCAACGAAGGGCTTATAGGCAACGAGCGCGGCGACAAGATGCCGTATTCCGGCTGGTACGCGCCTGCGGTCAATATTCACAGAAGCGCGTTCGGCGGCAGAAATTGGGAATACTACTCCGAGGACGGATTGCTTTCGGGCAGATTGGCGGCACAGGTAGTCAAGGGCTGCGCCGAAAAGGGCGTCTATTGCACGGTAAAGCACTTTGCCGCAAACGAGCAGGAGACCAACCGCGACAGCAACGGACTGATAACCTGGCTCAACGAGCAGGCTTTTAGGGAGATATATTTAAAGCCGTTCGAGATAACCGTCGTCGAAGGTCAGACGACGGCGATAATGTCCTCTTTCAACCGTCTCGGCACTACCTGGGCGGGCGGCAGCTATGCGCTTCTTACGGGCGTTCTCCGCGACGAGTGGGGCTTCGACGGTATGGTAATCACCGACTACGCGCTTCAGAGCTATATGAACGCAGACCAGATGATACGTGCGGGCGGCGACTTGTCGCTTGCCCAGGGCGCGAGAATGGTGGACATTGACAGACAGGGCGCGGATGCAACGACGCTTGCGGCAATGCGCAATGCCACTAAGAACGTACTCTATACGGTAGCAAACAGCAACGCTATGAACCTCAACATACAGGGCAAGAGAGCGCCCGTATGGGTCAGGATTATGATCGGCGTCGACGTCGGCATAGTCGTCGCGCTTGCCGGCTGGGGCGTATGGGCAATAGTCTCTGCAAAGAAAAAGCGGGCAAATGTCCGTGAGCCGGAAGGCGAATAACCGACAAGCTGAATATCTGCGGCGGCGGGCAATTTGAGCCCGCCCCGCCGAACGGACAAAACAACTGCAACAAAAGTAAGTGCGCCCTGCCGCCGTCGCGGCAGGGCGCCTTTCTGTTTTTGCAAAAACTCTGCCGCCGTGCGGCGTTCGGAACGGGGGACGGCATACTCGCCCCGTCATATATAATATATATGAAAATATTGAAAAGGGTCGCTTAATGTTTGACAGAGTTAAAACTTTGTCGTAGAATAGCGGTAGATGGCAGGGGGTGATTTGTCGGATTGTCTATCGCAATCCGTCTATGCGGCGTACTGTTGCGTCGGGAAGCTGTCGCGTAGGTTTTTTGTGACTTTCGCGGATATCTCCCGTGCCCTTGTAAGTACGGCGCCGCATTTGCAGGTCTTTCCCTGAGGCGCCATTTTTAATGCCCCGCACGGCGGATGTGCGGTTAATTTTATGTTTTGAAAGTTGCAGGCGCAACCAATTTTATACTTTCCGACGTTAAGCCGCGCCGAAGGCGCGATAAAGACGTCGGTGCGGAGAGGTTTATGAATACAGTCAAAAAACCCGTAAGTAAAAAATATTTCATTCTGGCGGCGGTAGCGCTCGTGCTCATCGCCTCGCTCGTCGGCGCCATACTCATCGGCTCGGCGGAGAGGTCGGGCAGCATTTCCGAAGAGCTCAAGGACGCCGTCCTGCACGAGGAAAAGAAGATTTCTCTCTTCGGCTGGGCAGTAAATCCCGCGGCGATATCGGCTATGATAGTGACGGGCATACTGCTAATTGCAGCGCTCCTTATAAGGATATTTGCCGTGCCCCGTTTTAAGGAAGTGCCCGGCAAGTTCCAGATGTGCATAGAAGAGCTCGTCAGCTTCTTCGACGGAATGTCCAGGAGCAACAGCCCGCACAGCAACGGCGTTTTGGGCTGTTACATATTTGCGGCGGGCTGCTATATCTGTTTCGGCACGCTGTTCGAGCTGTTCGGCATTCAGGTAATAGCCACTAACGGCTATGCAGTTTCCCTGCCCGCGCCCCTTTCGGACATAAACGCGGCAATAGCGATGGGCTGTCTTTCCTATCTGTTCATAATGGGCGGCGGCATTGCCAAAAACGGGCTGCGCGGCTTTGCAAGAGCTATTAAGGAATTTTCGCTGCCCGTGTCGATGAGCTTCCGTCTTTTCGGCGCGCTGCTCAGCGGACTTTTAGTCACCGAACTCGTCTATTACACTATATCGCTCAGCATAGTTCTGCCCGTGGCGGTGGGGGTATTGTTCACGCTGTTGCACGCAATAATACAGACATACGTGCTCGTAATGCTTACCTCAACATATTACGGAGAAGTGACCGAACCGCCCATAAAAAAGCCCAAAAAGCAAAAGAGGGCAAAGGCGGAAAAGGCAGAGGCGCCCGCGGCGGCATAATCGCGGCAGGCGGCATTTCGGAAAACACCGCCGCACGCGTTGCGGCGTAGAGATATAAATTCACAAACAGGAAAAATTCGGAGGATAATATTATGAAAACGGCAAAAAAGTTTATGGCACTTATGGTTGTCGCGCTCTTCGCGCTTCTCGCAGTGGCGGTAATCTCTGCAACGGCGCTGCCCGCACACGCTGAAACCGCGGCGGAAGAGCAGGCGATAGCAATGGTCACCGAGGACGAGGCGGCTCCCGCGGCGGAGGATACGTCGGAGGCAGACGCAACCACGGGCAAGGCAATCGCGGCGGGCGTGGCAATAGGTCTTGCGTGCCTCGGCGGCGCAATTGCGATGGGTATGGCAATAGCCAAGTCCACGGAGGGAATTGCCCGTCAGCCCGAGGCTGCAAAGAACATCCGTTCTTCGCTTATGCTCGGACTTGTCTTTGTCGAGACGGTCGTAATTTACGCCCTCATCGTCTCCATATTGCTGATATTCGTTCTGTAAGCGGATTACTCGCGTGCGCCGTCCGCCGCGCTTTTGCGTCGGCAAGTTTTAAAATGACAATCGGCGCAAGCAGACTATGTCTGCGACGGCGGTCGCCTCGTATCCTCGTTGGTCGGCTCCGCGACGCCTCACGCTGACGCTCGGCAGGTCGCGGTCTCTCCGCGCCGCACTGACAGTGGGTGTCCACTGTCCTATGAAATGTGCCGCTCGTCTCAATTTGTTGCTACCGCAACCTACTACGCTGACGCTCCGTGCGACCGACTTCGTCGGGCGGGCGGCAAGTGAAGGCGAAACAATTTAATAATTACAGAGCATTTAAAATTGTGCCGCCGAGGACGAGGGCGGATTTCCCAAAATGTGCCTCGGCTTGGCACGTTTTGCCGACCGAGAAAAGTCCGCACCAACAGGTGGGGCGGACGGTGACCGAGCAAGGCGTTTTCATTGCGCCTTGCGAGAAAGCGCCGCTCAAACTCGTCAAATTTGTTTTCGTCACCAGAAAACAAATTTACGAAAGGAGATTAATTATGCCTTTAAACATAGACTGGCAGCAGATATTGCTGCACGTATTCAACTTTTTAATATTAGTTACGGGGCTTTCGCTCCTTCTCTTCAAACCCGTGCGCAAGTTTATGCGCGAGCGCGAGGAGAAGTATAAGTCCGCCGCCGCCGAACACGAGCGCAAGACGGCGGAAATTGCCGAGCTCGAAAAACAGCGGGAAGAGAAGCTCGCGGGGATTGACGGCGAGATGGAAGCGCGCAGAAAAGAGCTCGTCGCCCGTTCCGAAAAGGAAGGGCAGCGCATAATCGCCGACGCCGAGGAGCGTGCGCGCGCAATAGTCTCCGACAGCCAGAAGAGGGCGGAGGAGGAGCGCGCGGCATATATCGCCAGGGCGGGTGACGAGATTGCAGATATGGTCGTAAAGTCAGCCGAAAAGCTGCTCGTCGTGGGCAGCACTCCCGAAAACGACAGCGCCCTCTACGACAGCTATCTCAAGACGGCGGCAAGCGACATAACCGTCAGCGGAGTTTCCGCCGAGGCGAAGGCTACGCTTGCCGAAAGGCTGGCAAGAAAGCTGGACGTAGGCAAGGCGGAGGACGGCAAAGAGGACGTTGCGGACATAGTCGGCAAGGCTACGCTCGCGGCAATGGAGAAGTCGAGGACGCCCGAAAGCGACGGAGCGCTGTACGACGAATTCCTGAGGAGCGTGAACGGGGGCAAGACAAATGGCTGAAAGGAAGAAGAGTAAGGTTTCGGCAAAGCTCTACTGCGTAACTCCCCCCGACGAGGCGCAGAAAAAGGGCATTGCAGATTTTTTAGAGCGTACCTGCGGCGTCCGCCCCGAAATTGAAATAATAGAGGACAAGTCGCTCGTCGGCGGTTTCCGCCTGGAGTACGGCGACAAGGTATATGACTGGTCGGCACAGGGCAGGGTAGAAAAGCTCAAGGACAGCATAAAGAAGGTTGCCCCTTCCGTCGCCGAAAAACCCGTGCCCGCCGCAAAGAGCGATGTCGCGGCTAAGCTCTACTGCATAACGCCCCCCGACGGCGCGCAGAAGCAGGGCATTTCCGATTTCCTCGCCCGCACCTATGGCGTCCGCCCCGAGATAGATATTGTAATAGACAAATCCGTCGTCGGCGGCTTCCGCCTCGAGTACGGCGACAACGTATATGACTGGACGGCGCAGGGCAGGCTCAACGCCTTAAGGCAGGACATACGCGAGAGTATGTCCTCGGGCGGGGTCATTCCCCTTCTCAAGGAGACCGTAGAGGGGCTAAGGAGCGCGATAGAGGGGTGGAATATGTCCCTCGGCGCAAGCGAGACGGGCAAAGTCGTCTCGGTCGGCGACTCCATTGCAAGGGTGAGCGGTCTCGACCTCGTCAGATACGGCGAGATTGTCGTCTTCGAGAGCGGCATAAAGGGAATGGTGCAGGAGCTCGGCGAAAATGACGTCGGCGTAATGCTCTTCGGCGACGAGAGAGATGTTGAAGAGGGCAGCACCGTCCACCGCACGGGCAAGACCGCGGGCGTGCCTGCGGGCAAGGGGCTCATCGGAAGGGCGGTCGACGCGTTGGGCTATCCCATAGACGGCGGCGCTCCCATAGAGGCGGAACGCTATATGCCCATAGAGGCGCCGGCACCCGGAATTATAGACAGACAGCCCGTAAACAGACCGCTGGAGACGGGCATACTCGCAATAGACAGTATGTTCCCCATAGGCAGGGGGCAGCGAGAACTGATAATCGGCGACAGACAGACGGGCAAGACGGCGATTGCAATAGATACCATTTTAAACCAGAAGGGCAAGGACGTCATCTGCATATATGTCGCAATAGGACAGAAGTCCAGCTCGGTCGCGCGCCTTAAAGAGGCGCTTAAGAAGAAGGGCGCGCTCGACTATACCATAATCGTCTGCTCGTTTGCGAGCGACGGCGCGGCTATGCAGTACATCGCACCCTATTCGGGCTGCGCGATGGCGGAATACTTTATGCAGCAGGGCAAAGACGTGCTCATTGTCTATGACGACCTCTCAAAGCACGCGGTGGCGTACCGTGCGCTCAGCCTGCTTTTGGGGCGTTCGCCCGGACGAGAGGCATACCCCGGCGACGTATTCTACCTGCATTCCAGGCTGTTGGAGCGCGCAGCGCACCTCTCCGACGAGAAGGGCGGCGGCAGTATGACGGCGCTACCCATAGTCGAAACGCAGGCGGGCGACATCTCTGCATATATCCCCACCAACATAATCTCCATAACCGACGGACAGATTTTCCTCGCGGGCGACCTCTTCTTCTCCGGTCAGCGCCCCGCGGTAAACGTCGGCATATCCGTCTCCAGAGTGGGCGGCGACGCGCAGACAAAGGCTATGAAGTCGGCTGCGGGCGCGATAAGGCTCGACCTTGCGCAGTACAGGGAAATGGAGGTATTTATGCAGTTTTCCTCCGACCTCGACGAGGCGACGAAGAATATGCTCTCCTACGGCAAGAGCCTTATGATGCTTCTCCGCCAGTCGCAGTACAGCCCCATACCTATGCACAGCCAGGTAATACTGCTCGTGGCGGCGCTCGGGCACGCGCTGACAGCCGTGCACTACGACGACATCCCCGCGTTCAAGGAGAGGCTTATAGCCTACTTCGACGACAACCAGGGCGAAATCTGCGAGGAGATAAAGACCGGCAGGGCGATATCCGCCGAACTCAGACAGAAAATAATAGACTGCGCGAGGGCGTTTGCGGAGGACTGCGCAAAGTCGGCGCAGTAAGGGGCGAAAGATATGCCTAACTTACAGGAAATAAAAAAGCGCATATCGAGCATTGCCGATATGCGCAAGATAACGGGCGCGATGTATCTCATCTCGTCCACAAAGATGCGCAAGGCGAAGGCCGACCTCGACAGGACAAGACCCTTTTTCGAGGCGCTCAAGGTCGAAATCAAGCGCATTTTCCGCCAGGACGATATGCCCGAAAACCGCTATTTCTACCCGAAGGACGTCAACGAGAAACTGTCGGGCACGTTTGCGTGCCTCGTCATCACGGGCGACAAGGGGCTTGCGGGCGCATATAACTACAACGTAATCAAAAAGGCGATGGAGCTCAAAGACAGCGGCAACGAGATTAAGTGGTACGTCGTCGGCGAGTACGGCAGGCAGCTCTTCGAGCAGAGGGGCATACCCATAGAAAAGAGCTTTCTCTACACTGCGCAGAACCCCTCGATGCACCGCGCAAGGAAGATCTGCGACGAGCTTTTGGGGGAGTTCAACAAGGGTTCTTTCACCAAGATATATGTCGCGTATACCGATATGCGCGGAATGACCGACAGCGCTATGCTCACGAGGATTTTGCCTTTCCACCGCAAGGAGTTTATAACCACGACGGTGGAAGAGCCGATTAAGGAGCCGTTCGAGTATCAGCCCTCTGTCTCGGTGGTGCTTAGGAATGTTATGCAGAGCTACATAGCGGGTTTCATATACAGCGCGCTCGTAGACAGTTTCTGCAGCGAACAGCACGCCAGAATGACGGCGATGAAGGCTGCCAACGACAATGCCGAAAAGCTGATAGGCGAACTGTCGGTACAGTACAACAGGCTCCGACAGGCGGCAATCACAAGGGAGATAACCGAAGTCGCCGCAGGCGCAAGGGCGCAGATGAAGAACAAGGAGGGCAAGACAGTTGAATAAGGGAAGAATAGTTCATATATCCGGACCCGTAACCGACGTCGCTTTCGCGGGCGAGTTGCCCAGAATAAGGGACGCCCTTACGGTGGAAGTCAACGGCAGGACGCTTGTAATGGAAGTTGCAAGCCACGTCGGAGAGGGCATAGTAAGGTGCATAATGCTCGGCCCCTGTGAAGGGCTTTCGAGGGGCGCAGAGGTGACGGCGACGGGCGACAGCATAAAGGTGCCCGTGGGCGAGTGCACGCTGGGCAGAATGTTCAACGTATTGGGCGAGCCGATAGACGGCGGCGCCGCGCCCGAGTGCAAGGAAAGGCACTCCATACACGCCAAGCCCCCCTCATTCGAGGAGCAGAGCCCCGTTGCCGAGGTGCTGGAGACGGGCATAAAGGTAATAGACCTTATGGAGCCCTACGCCAAGGGCGGCAAGATAGGCCTCTTCGGCGGCGCGGGCGTTGGCAAGACGGTGCTCATTCAGGAACTCATACACAACGTCGCCACGGAACACGGCGGCTATTCGATATTCACGGGCGTAGGCGAACGCTCGAGGGAGGGCAACGACCTCTGGCGGGAGATGCAGGCAAGCGGCGTATCCGAAAAGACGGCGCTCGTGTTCGGTCAGATGAACGAAGCCCCCGGCGTCAGAATGAGGGTGGCGCTTACGGGGCTTACAATGGCGGAATATTTCCGCGACGTGCAGCACAAGGACGTGTTGCTGTTCATAGACAACATCTTCCGCTTCGTGCAGGCGGGCAGCGAGGTCTCCACCCTGCTCGGGCGTATGCCCTCTGCGGTCGGCTATCAGCCGACGCTCGCCAACGAAATGGGCGAACTGCAGGAGAGGATTGCCTCTACGAGGAGCGGTTCGGTAACCTCCGTCCAGGCGGTATATGTGCCCGCCGACGACCTCACCGACCCCGCGCCCGCAACGGCGTTCGCCCACCTCGACGCGACGACCGTCTTAAGCCGTAAGATAGCCGAACAGGGCATATATCCCGCTGTCGACCCGCTGGAGAGCTCCTCCCGAATACTCGAACCCGACATAGTCGGCAAGGAGCACTACGAGACGGCGAGGAAGGTGCAGGAAATACTTCAGAAGTACTCCGAACTGCAGGACATAATCGCCATTCTGGGTATGGACGAGCTGTCGGAAAGCGACAAGCTCACCGTCTACCGCGCAAGGAAAATTCAGCGTTTCCTCTCCCAGCCGATGTCGGTCGCCGAAAAATTCACGGGGATTAAGGGCGTCTATGTGCCTATGAGCGAGACGGTAAAGGGCTTCAAGGCGATTATTGACGGCGAGATGGACGAATATCCGGAGGCGGCGTTCTACAACGTCGGCACGCTCGACGACGTAATCAGAAAGGCGGAAGAGCTCAAAAAAGAGGTGTGACGATGCGTACATTCACCGCGCACATATACAGCGCTACCAGAATATTCTTCGAGGGCGAGTGCGAAAGCCTCACCGTCACCGCTGTCGACGGGCAGTACGGCGTGCTTGCCGGGCACAGCAACGCAATAACGGCGATTGTGCCGGGCATGCTCTCCTTCCGCGCCGCAGGGCAGGAAGCGCAGGTGGCGGCAATTTCCGCGGGGATTATGAAGATAGAGAACAACGACGTGCTCATTCTCGCCGACTCGGTGCTCCGCCCCGAGGAGATTGACGAGGAGTGGGCAAAGCGCGACGCCGAGGACGCAAAGGAGGCAATGCTGCAAAAGCTTTCAAGGCAGCAGTATTTCTCCGCGCAGGCACAGCTCGCCCGCGCCGTCAGCAAGCTGCGCATACGCCGCAGCTATCTCAAGGGCGGTCATACCGTAAAGTGATATTACATTATAATTTATAATATAAGATAATATAACGGGGCGCGGCGCCCTGCGTTCAGCAGGGCGCCGCGCCCCGAAATTTTTTCTCCCGTTGTAAAACGCAATGCGCCCCGTTTTTTCTCTCTTCCCCGTTCCCCCGTTTTTTTCGACGGGGGAGGGGTAGGGCTTATTCTGCGCAAAAAAATAAAAATGAGTTCGCAACAGGCGAACTCATTCACTTATACCAAAACTTAAAAACTTATGCTCTTTCAACGGTCTTAAGGCATCTCGTGCATACGTAATCGTTTACCACTTTGCCCTCTGCGTTGACATAGGAAACCTTCTGGACATTAGCTTTGAAGGTTCTTCTCGTTCTTCTCTTGGAGTGGCTGACATTGTTTCCCGATGTCTGACCCTTACCGCAAACGCTGCATACTCTGGACATAATATTCTCCTCCCGCTTAAGGTTATTTTGCTAATTTAAAGGTTAAAAATAAAGCCGTTCATTAAAACAGCTAATACACTATATCACGCCGCGACAAAAAAATCAATTAAAAATGGGGTGTTTGGGGCAACTTTTTCGGTAATTTACAAAATAAATTTGCAATTCTTCTATAAATTAGCCTATATTTTCAATAAAGTACTTGCAAAATATTAAAAAAGAGTTTAAAATTGAATTGTGCCAGGCGCGGCAATGCCCTGTGCGCTCACGCAATCTTTGCGTCCGCGCGGCGTCCGCGCAAATCTGTCAAGGAGTGATTGGGAGGCGATAAGACAATCGCTTCAAAGGAAAACTCGTTATGTCAGTCAATACGAGCAATGTGTACGGCAAAATTTCAATATCCGATATGGCAATCGCCAAGGTCGCGGCTAACGCGGCGCTGGAGTGCTACGGAATAGTCGACACCGTTTCGCGCAAGTTCACCGACTCGCTGTGCGAGCTGTTGAAAAAGCCCGCGGGCGGCAAGGGTGTCAAGGTCGTCACCAACGGCGACAGAATTTTCATCGACGTCTATGTCATAATCAAGTACGGCGTATCCATAAATGCCGTTGCCGAAAGTCTGAAGGAAGGAATTAAATATAAGGTTGAAAAGTTTGCGGGTATGATAGTAGATACCGTAAACGTCAACATCATCGGGGTTAAACTATAAATAAAGGGGTTTAACTCCCTTTTGCGTGCGGCAAAGTTGAAAGAGAGAGCCGCGGACATCATCAAGGAGAAACAATGCAAAAAACCGTCAACAGCACCGAGTTCCGAAAAATGGTTGCCTCCGGTGCAAGGATGCTTGAATTAAACAGGGCAAAAGTCGACGCCCTCAACGTCTTCCCCGTACCCGACGGCGATACGGGTACGAATATGTCGCTAACTATGCAGTCGGCAATAAAGGAAATGAACGCCTGCTCTTCCAACCGCTTCCAGGAAATATGCGACGCGGTCTCCAAGGGCGCTTTAAGGGGTGCGAGGGGCAACTCCGGCGTCATCTCCTCGCAGATATTCAGGGGCATCTGCTCCGTCTTAAAGAACTGCAACGAAAGCTTCGACACCAAGACCTTCGCAAAGGCTATGGAGGCGGGCACAAAGGTTGCCTATTCCGCCGTATCCATTCCTAAGGAAGGTACAATTCTCACCGTCATCAGAATGATGAGCGAGGCTGCCCCCAAGCTTGCCTCCAAGAATAAGGACTTTACGGAGTTCTTGAAGGCGGTCATTGCCGTCGGCGACGACGCCCTCGCGCAGACCCCCGAACTTCTCCCCGTGCTCAAAAAGGCGGGCGTCGTCGACAGCGGCGGCGTAGGCCTTATGACCATAATGCGCGGCTTCCTCGCGGCGCTCACCGGCGAGGATATCGGCACGGACAGCATCCCCACCGAGGCGCAGGAAAACGCAAAAGAGCCCGACTTCGACGACAATTCCGACATAATCAATCTCGACCTCGGCGACATCCAGTTCGCATATTGTACGGAATTTTTCGTAATCAACTTAAAGCAGCAGACCACGCTCGCCGACATAGATAAGCTCAAGGAAAAGCTTATGGGCATAGGCGACAGCGTCATCTGCATAGGCGACCTCGACTTCATAAAGGTCCACGTCCACACCAACACCCCCGGCATCGCGCTGACATATGCGCTGGAGCTCGGCGAGCTTGACAGAATTAAGATAGAGAATATGCTCGAAGAGAACCGTCAGCTCAAGCAGAAGCTCGAAGCCGAGAAGAAGGAGATGGGTATGCTCGCCATCTGCGCGGGCGAAGGCCTTGCGGAGATATTCAAGGACCTCATGGTCGACAGGGTAATAGAGGGCGGTCAGACGATGAACCCCTCCGCGCAGGACATTGCGGACGCGGTGCAGAAGATAAACGCCTCCAACGTGTTCGTGTTCCCCAACAACTCCAACATAATTCTCGCGGCGGAGCAGGCAAAGGGGCTTGTCAACAACCGCACAATTCACGTAATACCCACCAAGAACGTGCCCCAGGGCTTCGCGGCGGCGCTCGTGTTCAATCCCGAAGTCAGCGTGCCCGAAAACAAGACGAATATGACCCACGCGATAGACAACGTGGCGTCCGGCCAGGTGACGTATGCCGTCCGCAACACCACGATGAACGGCTTTACCCTCAAGGAGGGCGACATCATAGGCCTCGACGCCAAGAAGATACTCGCAAAGGGCAACGACATAGACCAGACCACGCTCGACCTCATCAAGAGAATGAAGAACAGCGAGCACGAGATGATAACCCTCTACTACGGCGAGGGAATAGAGGAGAGCGCGGCAGAGGCGCTCGCCAATAAGGTGCAGGAGGCGTTCCCCGACTGCGACGTCGACTATCACTACGGCGGTCAGCCCGTATATTACTATATGGTATCGCTCGAGTGACAAATTGAAAAAATCACGCAAGGGAAGTCCGCGGTTCCGGGCTTCCCTTTTGTTACAGGGCGGGCACGGCATTGCAGGCGGAGGCTTAACTCGTATTATCGAAAAAAGCTGCCTTCCGTGCGGCTGCCCGCGGGGAAATATATGAAACTTACCGACTTAAAATATGTATCCGACAAGAGGGCGGAGCAGTTCGCAAAGCTCGGCATAACCAGCCAGGAGGGGCTTTTGCGCCTCTTCCCCAGGACTTATCTCGACCTCACAAGGACAAATTCAATATCAGAGGCGCGGCACAACGACATTGTTCTCGTCCCGTGCGAGGTGACGGGCGTCACTTTGAACAAGTATGCCCGCCGCCCCTTCGTCAAGGCAGTCTGCCGCCAGGGTTTCAACTATTTCGAGGCGGTGTGGTTCAACCAGCCGTATGTCGCAAACCGCCTCAAGGCGGGGGAGTACTTCTTTTACGGGCGCGTGCAGAACAGGTACGGAATGGGTGCGACTATGGTCAATCCCGTGTTCGAGAGCGCCGACAAGCTCAATACTTTAAAGGGCATATTGCCCGTCTATCCGCTCACGGGCGGGCTAACGCAGGGCGCGGTGCGCTCGGCAATCAGGCAGGCGCTCAAAAACGTGCGGCTGGAGAGCGTAATTCCCTACCGGCTCCAGAAAAAGTACGCGCTTTCCGACCTCAAGGGAGCGTACTTCAAGCTGCATTGTCCCGAAAATATGGACGACATAGCCGCCGCGGGCGAGAGGATTGCGACAGAGGAATATTTCCTGCTCGTCTGCGCGTTCAAGGTGATAAAGGGGGACAGGGAGGTCGCAAGAATACATAGGTACGGCGTGACGGAGGAGGACGTCAGGGGCTTTCTTTCCTCCTTCCCCTTCGAGTTCACGGAGGGGCAGAAGAGGGCGACGGAGGAGATATTGTCCGACCTTAAGTCCCCGCGCGTTATGAACAGACTGTTGCAGGGCGATGTCGGCTGCGGCAAGACGGCGGTGGCGCTCGCCGCGATATATATGGCGGTCAAATCGGGATATCAGGCGGCAATGCTGTCGCCCACCGAGGTGCTCGCCCGTCAGAATGCCGAGCAGATTGCAAGGTATTTTTCCGACTGCGAGGTGCGCTATCTCTCGGGCTCTACGCCCGCCGCCGAAAAGCGGCGCATAAAGGCGGAGGTTGCGGACGGCAGGGCGCACATACTCTGCGGCACGCACGCCGTCATTCAGGGCGACGTCGCCTTTAAAAATCTGTCGCTCGTCGTCTGCGACGAACAGCAGCGCTTCGGCGTTGCCCAGCGTTCGGCTCTCGCGGAAAAGGGTGAAGGGTGCGACTGTCTCGTTATGAGCGCAACCCCCATTCCGCGCACGCTGTCGCTCGTCTTTTACGGAGACCTCGACGTCACTACTATAAGGGAAAAACCGCGTTCGCGGCAGGATATATCCACGGCAATCATTCCCGAAAGCAAATACGGGGATATGCTCCGATGGATAGAGGGCGAGGCGCAGCGCGGCAGGCAGGCGTACTTCGTCTGCCCCAAGATAGAGGGCGACGACGAGGGCACGGTGATGTCCGTCACCGAGCTCTGCGAAGAGCTTAAAAAGGCTATGCCGTCGGTCAGGATAGGGCTGCTGCACGGCAGAATGAAGGACAGGGAAAAGGACGCCGTGATGACGGCGTTCAGGAACAAGGAATACGACTGCCTTGTGTCGACGACGGTAATAGAGGTGGGCATAGACGTGCCCGACGCGACGGTTATGGTCATATACGATGCCGACAGGTTCGGGCTCTCGCAGCTTCATCAACTGCGCGGCAGAGTGGGCAGGGGCGATATTAAAAGCTATTGCTTTTTGCTCTCCGGCAGCGATACGGAGGCTGCAATCGAGCGCCTTATGGTCTTAAAGAACAATTCGGACGGCTTTGCCATCGCCGAAAGCGACCTCAAAATAAGGGGCGGCGGCGACTTTATGGGCACGCGTCAGAGCGGCAGAATACTCTCGGAGCTCAAAAATCTGCGCTTCCCGGTGTCGGCAATATTTACCGCAAAGGCAATTTCGGACGAAACTTTCTCCGGTGCGTTTGAAGTTTCGGAACTTCGCAGACTTGCGGTAAGGCGTTATGAACAGCTCCGCGACATAGTTATGAACTGACGCGTTTTGCGCTTGTCCCCGACATATGTGCGGGGCAATCGTATTTGTGGCATATTGCAGGGGCAATTGCATTATCTGCGGCATATTGCCGCACCAATTTCAAAAACAGAAAGCGGGCGCGACCGTATGTACGGTCGCGCCCGCTTTCGCAGCTTAAAATAAGACAGCGGCTGTCGCTTAGAAATTACGAAAGCCGCGGCTGCAGTCCCCGCATTTGTGCGTCAAATATAAAATGCTTTCGTATAAAATGCGTTCGGAAAAGTCGGCGTTCACGCCGCAGACTGTTCCCCTCTTTGGGTTCGCTGTCTGAATTTGAGTTTTCTCCAGCTTATGAAGCAATATGCGTCGTTTATGAGGAAGAGGCAGAAGCACAGCACGCTGGGAAGAACGGATATGCCGTCCGTCGAAAGCTTGAGCGACCACAGCACAATTAGTATGACGTCGTTGAGTATAAAGCATATCGAAAAGTATTCGCAACGCCTGAGCATAAGGTACGCCGCCGCAAGCGAGGTGATGAGCGATATGGTCGACACTATGAGGTTATCGGTGCTCAGGGCGTCCAGAAGGAAATAGAATGCCGCCGTCAGCCCTATCGCGCACACGCCCGCAATCGCATACTCCCGTGCGGTCAGCGTATTGATTTTAACCTCTAAATGCTTTGCATCCTTGTTGGGGTTCTTCAGCCAGATTACGATGGATGCTATGTGTATGGGCAGCATCAGTGCGAAATAGATTATCATCTCGCCGTAATACGACTTGGTGTACGACAGTATGCCGTACAGCAGAGAAAAGACTATGGCGAACACCTGCCCCCACACGTTGCCCTTGGCGTTGAATATTATCAGCGTTACCCCGAACAGCGATGAAAACAGGGATAACACGTTGCCGTCCTGCCCGACGAAAAAGGCGAAAAGTATCGCCGCCATTCCGCCCAGCCACAGTACCCACTCAAACGGAGTAAAATATTTCAAAATCTTTGTGAACATGGCACATATTCTATCACAAGCTGCTTCGCTTTGCAAGCATATCGGCGGTAAATATGCTTCGGCATCGCGCGGCGGACTATTTTGTCGTTTAATCTTGAAATTTTTTGCCGTCCGGTGTATTATATAATCACCTGATATGGGAAGGAGGAAAAATTATGATCAAAGTAAAAAGATTTTTACCGCTGTTGCTTTCGGCGTGCATGGTCTTTACTCTGTTCGCCGCCTGCGGCGACGGAAAGACTGACGGAGGCTCCGGCAACAATCAGACGGGCAACACCGAAGGCGGAAATACCGAGGGCGGCAACACCGAAGGCGGAAATACCGAGGGCGGCAACACCGAAGGCGGCAACACCGAAGGCGGAAATACCGAGGGCGGAAATACCGAAGGCGGAAATACCGAGGGCGGAAATACCGAAGGCGGAAATACCGAGGGCGGAAATACCGAAGGCGGCAACACCGAGGGAGGCAACACCGAGGGAGGCGACGAAGAAGGAGGGGAGGACGTCCCGTCCGTCCCGCTCGCCGCCTCAAAGAAGATATACGTCGTGGGCGATTCCACGGTCTGTTCGTTCAACGACAGCTATTATCTGCCCCGTTACGGGTACGGAACGCAGCTCTATAACTATCTCAACGTCACGGAAAGCCAGGTGGTCAATCTCGCGCTTTCTGGCAGAAGTTCTAAAAGTTTCCTCGCGGAGGCGAACTATACAACGCTTAAAAACAGCATAGGGGAGGGCGATTATCTCATAATAGGTTTCGGACATAATGACGAAAAGAGCGATGACGCCGCGCGTTTTACCGACCCCGAAGGCAGTTATACGGAGGCTGCAACTGCAAAGGGCGACAGTTTCCAATATGTGCTATACGAAAACTACGTAAAACTCGCGCAGAAAAAGGGAGCTACGCCCATATTGTGTACTCCTATAGTCAGGTATGATTCTTCGGGGGCATATACGGGCGCAAAAGTGCACGATACGGAGGACGGAGATTATTCCGCGGCTATAAGGGAACTCGGCGAGGCGACGCAAACGACGGTAATAGACCTCACCGAACTCACCAAGTCGGTCTATAAGGCGGATAACGCAGAGGCGATTTACTATCACGCCCATACTACCTACATCGGAACCAAGCCCGATGAAACGCCCGATGGCAGGGACGATACGCATATAAATATGTACGGCGCCAGAATGGTGGCATATCAGTTCGCCTGTGCTCTCGACGCGACCGACAATCCGCTTGCCGCGCACGTAAAGGACGATATCGCCGCGCCGACTAAGGCGGCGGACTATGCGGCGGCGATAAATCAGAGCCATGTAAAACCTGACTATACGCCTTTTGACCCCTCTGCGGCGTCGGATAAATGGAATATCTCTGCAGAGGGCTGGTACGGTACGGCAATGGGCGACATAGGCGGCGCAAGCGTTTCGCCTTTCACCGTTTCGGAAAGCGGCGGCACTTTCACTGTCGGAAATTCGGGGCTCAACAGCAAGGGCAAGTTTTCAGGAAGCGCCGACGGCTTTGCCGCGGCATTTATGCAGATAGACATCACCAAGAACTTCACCGCTTCGGCAACTGTCACAATCAAAGAAATGGGTTCGGTCACCAATCAGAGCGGTTTCGGTATGATGCTCCGCGACGACATACTCATCGATAAGCAGGATACGACGCTTGCGTCCAACTATGTCGCCGCAGGCGCTCTTGCAAGCGGAGGCGGCGCGATATTCAGCAGGGAGAACGGCGCGCTCGCAAAGGAAAGAAATGCCGTCTCGGTCGCAAAAGGCGCGGTTTATTCGGTTTCCATAGAGAGAGTGGGTCAGGTCGTCACGGTCGAATTCACCGACGGAAGCTCGACTTATACGAATACCTATACCGACTTTGACTTCGCGGCAAGGGATAACGCTTATATGTATCTCTGTCTGTTTGCGAACAGGAGCATAGTCGCAGAGTTTACGGATGTTGTCGTGACGATTACGGGCGACGCGCAGGGCGCATAACCCCGCCTATAGGCGTTCGCGTCGTGCGGTAAGCCGGTAAATTGAATACATATTGAGGCGCGCGGGAGGCAAAAATCCCTCCCGCGCGCGTATTTTTTTCCTTATAATATGTATATCTGGCGCGAAAAATGGCGGCAGTGCCCGCAAGACATAAAAATTTTGTTCAAAATCGTTGACAATTCAATTGAGGTTTGATAGAATAGCTTTTGCTCAATCGTTAATTTGGGTCGTTATGCTTAACAGCTCATCTGAACGATTTATTTTATTGATTTCTTTCTATCGCTTTTTTAAGGGTAATTGCGGTGAAGAGATATATTCCACAGACCGATATCGGTCGAGTAAAACAAGGAGGAGCATTAAATGCCCACAATCAATCAGCTTATAAAGCACGGCAGAGAAAAGCAGGTATTCAAGAGCAAGTCGCCCATTCTGGACAACTGTCCTCAAAAGCGCGGCGTTTGCCTTGCGGTTACCACAACGACGCCCAAGAAGCCCAACTCCGCAATCAGGAAGATCGCAAGAGTAAGGCTTACCAATAAGCAGGAAGGTACCGTCTATATCCCCGGCGAAGGTCACAATCTTCAGGAGCACTCTTCTGTACTCATCCGCGGCGGACGTGTAAAGGATCTTCCCGGCGTTCGTTACCACATCGTGCGCGGCGCACTCGATACGGCAGGCGTTTCCAAGAGGATGCAGGCACGTTCGCGTTACGGTGCAAAGCGTCCCAAGTCCTAATCTGCACAGTATATAAATAACTGCAATTATTTTCTAAACAATAATGGCGCAAGCAGGGTTTTCCTGCGCCGGCGCACTCAATGTGCGCATACCTGCGCCTCAGCGGAGGGAATGCCCTCAATTGAGTAAATCGAGAGCCCTTATAATTGAGGGAGGGAGGCAGAGCCTTCCGGAACTCGTCAAATTTGTTTTTGTCACTAAAAAACAAATTTACGAAACAGATAACTTTCCTACTTGTTTCGGAATATATCTACCCTTAGCCGATAAAAGTAGGCAGTATTCGCACCTCGTGCGGAGAAGATTTGCTACCCCGAAATTTCAGCGGGGCAAGCAATAGCTTATTTAAGGTAAACCCTTAAAAATTCAAAAGGAGGATAACATTATGCCCAGAAGAGGAAGCGTCCCCAAGAGGGATGTATTACCCGATCCCGTCTACAACAGCAAGGTAATCACCAAGCTCGTAAACCAGATTATGTACGACGGCAAGCGTGGCACTGCGCAGAACATCGTCTATGACGCACTCAAGATAGCGAGCGAAAAGCTCGGACAGGACCCTATGGATATATTCAACCAGGCACTCAACAACATTATGCCCGTACTCGAAGTAAAGGCAAAGCGTGTCGGCGGTGCTAACTATCAGGTTCCTATGGAAATAAGGCCCGAACGTCGCCAGACCCTTGCAATCCGCTGGCTCGTCATCAGCACGAGAAAGCGTTCCGAAAGGGATATGAGCGCTAAGCTCGCAGCCGAGCTTATGGACGCCTACAACAATGCAGGCGGCGCAGTCAAGAAGAAGGAAGATACCCACAGAATGGCAGAGGCAAACAAGGCGTTTGCTCACTTCCGTTTCTAATTGAGGTAAACTATGGCAAGAGAATACGATTTATTGCATACAAGAAATATCGGTATAATGGCGCACATCGACGCGGGCAAGACGACGACGACCGAGCGTATTCTGTTCTATACCGGCATTAACCATAAGATAGGCGAAACGCACGACGGCACCGCGACGATGGACTGGATGGTTCAGGAGCAGGAGAGGGGCATTACCATAACCTCGGCTGCAACCACCTGCCATTGGACAAGGTCCGGCGCTACCAAGAAGGACGAGTGCCGCATCAACATCATCGATACCCCGGGACACGTTGACTTCACCGTAGAAGTCGAGCGTTCGCTCCGCGTACTCGACGGCGCTGTCGCAACCTTCTGTGCAAAGGGCGGCGTTGAACCCCAGTCCGAGACCGTTTGGCGCCAGGCTGACAAGTACAAGGTTCCCCGCATTGCATACGTAAACAAGATGGACATCAACGGCGCAAACTTTGAAAGAGCCGTAAAGATGATGAAGGAAAGGCTCAACGCCAACCCCGTTCCCATCGAGCTGCCCATCGGCAAGGAAGATACCTTCAGGGGCATCGTAGACCTCATCGAGATGAACGCTGAAATCTACGACAGCGACGACGGCAAGCAGTACCACAGGGCAGAAATTCCCGAGGATATGAAGGACGCCGCAGAAGAAGCGCATATGGCAGTTATGGAGGCAGCGGCAGAGGGCGACGACGAACTTATGATGAAGTTCCTCGATACTATGGAACTCACCCCCGCCGAAATCCGTCAGGGTCTCAGAAAGGCAACCATCGCAATGAAGATTACCCCCGTGCTCTGCGGTTCTTCCTACAAGAACAAGGGCGTTCAGATGCTCCTCGATGCCGTCATCGACTACCTTCCTTCCCCCGTCGACGTTGACCACGTAAAGGGCGTCAACCCCGACACGGGCGCAGAGGAGGAGAGAAAGACTTCCGATGACGAGCCCTTCGCAGGTCTTGCATTCAAGATTGCAACCGACCCCTTCGTCGGCCGTCTTGCATATTTCAGAGCATATTCCGGCAAGCTTTCCGCCGGCTCCTATGTGTATAACTCCACTAAGGGCAAGAAGGAAAGAGTTGGCCGTCTCGTGCAGATGCACGCAAATACCCGTATGGAAATCCCCGAAATCTACTCGGGCGATATATGTGCGATAGTCGGTCTTAAGGACACGACTACGGGCGATACTCTCTGCGACGAAGCTCATCCCATCATACTCGAGCAGATGACCTTCTCCGACCCCGTCATTCAGCTCTCCATAGAGCCCAAGACCAAAGCCGGTCAGGAAAAGATGACGATGGCGCTCATCAAGCTTGCAGAGGAAGACCCCACGTTCAAGACCTATACCGACCAGGAAACCGGTCAGACCATCATCGCGGGTATGGGCGAACTTCACCTCGACATCATCGTCGACAGGCTTCTCCGCGAATTCAAGGTAGAGGCAAACGTAGGCGCTCCCCAGGTTGCATACAGAGAGACCTTCCGTCAGGCTTGCGATGCCGAGGGTATGTACAAGCGTCAGTCGGGTGGTAAGGGTCAGTACGGTCACTGCAAAATTCACCTCATTCCCGGCGAACCCGGTTCGGGCTATGTGTTCGAGGACCTCACCGTCGGCGGCTCTATTCCTAAGGAATATATCCCCGCTATCGACAAGGGTATTCAGGGCGCGGCAAAGAACGGCTTCCTTGCAGGCTACGAGATGGTAGACTTCAAGGTTCAGGTCTATGACGGAAGCTATCACGAGGTCGACTCCTCCGAAATGGCGTTCCAGATTGCAGGTTCTATGGCGTTCAAGGACGGTATGACAAAGGCAAAGCCCGTACTTTTAGAGCCCATAATGAAGGTAGAGGTCATCACTCCCGACGACTACTTCGGCGATATAATGGGCAACGTAACCGCAAGGCGCGGCACAATCATCTCCACCGATGACAGGGCAGGCGCAAAGGTCGTTGACGCAGAAGTTCCCCTTGCAGAGATGTTCGGCTATGCAACCGACCTCCGTTCGAGGACGCAGGGTCGCGGTCAGTTCACTATGCAGTTCGACCACTATTCCGAAGTTCCCAAGTCCGTAGCCGATAAGGTAATAGGAGAAAGGGCAAAGAAGAACGGCTAAAAATATAGTAAATTTTGTTTTCGTCACCAGAAAACAAATTTACGAAACAATTTAAAAACATACGTCAAAATAATTGTGTTTTTAAAATTTTTAATATATAATAATTTTAACGCATTAGGCGAAAATTATTGCAGCCCCAAATTGACGTAAGGATAGCTGCGACGCCTTACAAGGCGTAAGTTATCATTTTATAAAAAATAATAGGAGAAATTAAAATGGCAAAGGCTAAGTACGACAACAGCAAGCCCCACGTTAACATCGGCACTATCGGCCACGTTGACCACGGCAAGACCACTCTGACCGCAGCTATCACAATGGTTATGGCATGCAAGGGTCAGGCACAGAAGATGAGATACGACGAAATCGATAAGGCTCCCGAAGAGAAGGCTCGTGGTATCACAATAAATACCGCTCACGTAGAGTATCAGACCGACAAGCGTCACTATGCACACGTTGACTGCCCGGGACACGCAGACTATGTCAAGAACATGATCACCGGCGCTGCTCAGATGGACGGCGCAATCCTCGTCGTTGCAGCAACCGACGGTCCTATGCCCCAGACTAAGGAGCACATCCTTCTTGCTCGTCAGGTAGGCGTTCCCTATATCGTTGTATTCCTCAACAAGTGCGACCAGATGGACGACCCCGAACTTCTCGAGCTCGTTGAAATGGAAATCAGAGATACCCTTTCCAGCTATGGCTTCCCCGGCGACACCACGCCTATCATCCGTGGTTCCGCTCTCAAGGCTCTTGAAAAGGCTACCTCCGGCGCTCCCGATGCAGAAGTTCTTGCAGCTCCCGAATGCCAGTGCATTATCGAGCTTATGAACACCATTGACGAGTACATTCCTACTCCCGAAAGAGATACCGATAAGCCCTTCCTTCTTCCCGTCGAGGATGTATTCACCATCTCAGGCCGCGGCACCGTTGCTACCGGCAGAGTAGAGAGAGGCGTTGCTCACGTCGGCGATCCTGCAGAAATCGTAGGACTTATCGACAAGCCCGTCGGCACGACCATCACCGGTCTTGAAATGTTCCACAAGAGCGTTGACGAAGCTATCGCAGGCTTCAACATCGGCGCACTCCTTCGTGGCATCGACAGAAAGGGCATCGAAAAGGGACAGGTTCTCGCTAAGCCCGGCACCGTTAAGACCGCAACCAAGTTTGAAGCTCAGGTTTACGTTCTTAAGGCAGAGGAAGGCGGACGTCACACTCCTTTCTTCAACCACTATCGTCCTCAGTTCTTCATCAGAACGACCGACGTTACCGGTTCTATCAACCTTCCCGAAGGCACCGAAATGGTTATGCCCGGCGACCATGTCACCATCACTGTAGAGCTTATCAAGCCCGTTGCAGTTGAAGAAAAGCTCAAGTTCGCTATCCGCGAAGGCGGCAGGACGGTTGGTTCCGGCGTCGTTTCCAAGATCCTCGGCTAATCTAAAACTAAAATTACAAAGAGTTATCGCGTTTTCGCGGTAACTCTTTTTTTATGCAGCAATTTTTGTCTGTTTTGCCTCAGGAAAATAATTTTCAGAAAAAATTTTTAAAAGTTTTGCGCTTTACACTATTATATAGTCGCCCGCGTGTCGGCAGCTCTTCTGAAAAAATTTATTTTACGAAGCGTTTAAAATGCGCCCGCCGGTGTTATATATAAGGTGAACGAAGAAAGCAGGAAGCACCGAGGGGAGTTAACCCGATGTGCGCGACCACTTCCTGAGTTATAAAATATTTATAACTTTAAGGAGATTTGAAATTATGAAGAGATATTTACAGACAAGAAACAACACAGCATACGATCTGTTCGATGCATTCAACGACATCTTACCGCCCGTATTCTTCGACGACCAGCACAGCCTGCGCACGAACATAAAGGAGACGCAGGACGCATATGAGCTCGAAATTGAAATGCCCGGGTATAAAAAGGACGAGATAAAGGTATCGCTCGATGACGGTTACCTGACGGTGTCCGCAACCAAGAAGAATGAGGAAGAGGGCGGCAAGCACTATATAAGGAAAGAGATTACCGAAAGCTGCCAGAGAAGCTACTATGTCGGCGCCGAAATCTCGCAGGAACAGGTTTCCGCTAAATACGATAACGGAATACTTGTTCTGACAATCCCCAAGGCTCAGCCCAAGAGCAAGCAGAGCCACTTCATCGAAATTCTGTAATTAAAGGAGGATAGACCAATCATTGCCTTTAAGCGCGGCGTACAGCGCATAAGTACGCACGTATCAGAGTAACAAACCCCAGGACTTAGAATATAAAGGAGGGCATTCCCCCTAACACCATAAGCGCGGCGCACAGCGCTAAGTGCGCAAGTATCTGAAGCACCAAATTTCAGACCTTTGAAAATCGAGGAGGACACTCCGCCTAAGAATTTACGGCGCGATGTACGGCGCATAACGGTACAGATTGAACCGAGGAAAACCCCTTCATAGAATAATGAACCAAAAGGAGGGCACACCGCCTAAAAGTTCAAAGCGCGGCGTACAGCGCACAAGTACGCAGATAGAATAAGAAAATTTTCCTTCTATATCATAAAAAAAGGGAAGCAGGACGTTCGGCGTCCTGCTTCTTTTTTCTTTATCGTTCATTAAACGACTTTTTCCGCGCTTTGAAAGCTTTTATAATATTATCGGCGTCGGACCGCGAAAGCTCCTTCGACCACGCAACGGGGGCGATGTCTCTGCCCGTAAGGTTGCAGTGGGCAAACCTCGCCGTCTTGTCGCGGTAGGTGTCGTTCCACTTGTCGTAGAGGGCGGGGGCGATGTGTCCTTCGAGCGTGCAATCTATAAAATCGCACTTGCCGAAATCTCTCCACGGGCGGGCGAGGTAGATGGTATCCTTCTCCGCGCCGCTGTCTGTAAAGCGGCAGCCTATGAAGGCATAGCCGCGCTCCTGCTTGAGCGAGTGAGAGGGCGCCGCAACATATCCGCAGTTGCGCCTGTCGCCGAGAGAGATTATGTCGCAGTCATAAAAGTAAGCCTCCGCTCCGCCGAAAATAAAGTCAACGGTGCCTGAAATTTTGCACTTTTCGTAAATCTGGACTGAGTTTCCCTCCATATAAAGCTGCTCTCTGGGGATAAATCCGTCATAGTAAGTCGGGTCGTCAGTCAGTCCCGAATAGCGTATGACAAGGTCGTCGGGGAAGGGTGCGGTGAACAGCGTGTCCTGCGTGGAGACAAGCCCGACGTTTTTAGCGAGGAAGCGGGGAGCATTTACCGAAAGAGCAACGCATTGCCCCACCTTTTCCGGGGCGGTATTGGAGTTTTCGACCGTCAGGTTTTCAAGCGTTACATTGTTGCCGGTTATGCAGAGAGTATATGTCCTGAATGTGTTGTATTCTCTGCCGTCAGCGTGTGGTTTTTTGGCGTAATCGGCATATGTAATGCGCGATGTTTCACGGTCTTCGCCTATAATTTTCACGTTATCGCATCGCACGTCAAGCTTGGTGCGATAGGTTCCTTTTTTCATATATATTGTGGTGGGGACAGTAATATTATCCAATATGTGCTGTAAATTGTCGTTCGGGGTGACTGTAATCGTTTCCATAAAATACCTCCTTTATGCCAAAAGCATTATAGCACATTTTTTTTTGTGAAACAATTAAAAAAGATATTGATTTTTGCCAAATTGCGTGTTATAATTATTAAGCTAAATGTGATTATATAACAAATGTAGCCGCTATATTTGTGACGTTGGTACTATATGAGTAATAAAAACGCATCGGGACGTCTCACTTTCGGACAATACAGAGTTGCCGATATAATGTTATTTTTGCTGATAATGGGAGTGTGTGAGGCTGTTAACGTTTTGGCGATAAGACAGTGGTTCCCCGGTATGTTGTTTACCATCTCGGTAATGTTGCCGGTTTCGCTGATAATGATTATAAGATGGAATTGGTTCGCCGTTGTCTTTCCGCTCTTTGACGGTGTGCTGTATTGTTGGCTGAACGGAGCTGCTGCAGAAATTTATTTAATATACGCTATCGGGAATTTGGCAATAATATTGGCGTGGTTTTTATTTAAGCTTATTCCAAAGGAAAAATGGGTTGCGCACTGGTATTTGACAGTATTATTCGTGCTGATAGCGTTTGTGCTCCTTTTGGCGGGCAGGACAGTAATGGGACTGTGCGTCAATATTTCTTTTTCTAAGATAGTGACGGAGACACTGATTTCTGAGAGCGTAAGCCTCTTGTTTGCCGTCGTGGTTCTTCTTATCGCCAGAAAGGCTGACGGACTTATGGAAGACCAAAAAAGCTACCTGAAACGAGTTGCTGCCGAAAATGAACTGAAGTCAGTTGACGAAGAGCATTGGGACGGATATCAGGAACTCGACGAAGATGAGCTAAAAAAACTAAGGACGGATGATTGCCCGGCAATACGACCTCAGGATGAGTATCCGTCCGACAGCAGGTAACGCGACATATAAGCGAAAGCTTTTTGTAGATATATTGAAATATGGGATGGAGGGAAATTTTTGATGGTTAATCTCAAATACGACGATTTCCTGGACTTTGATGAGCAGACGGGTACATATTCGTTGCCTCAGGAACAAAAAGTCAGGGACGAAGTAGAAAAGAACCGTTGGAAAGAGATAGGCAGAACCGTGCTTGCGGATTGGCGTCTGTATCTGATGCTTGTCCCTATGGTGCTTGTCTTCTTACTCTGGAAGTACATGCCTATGTACGAGCTGGTTGGATGTTTCAAAAATCCTAGCACGGCGACTGAAGTCGGCGACCAGTGGTGGGTGGGCATAAGGTTCTTTGAACAGTTGCTCGGTGCAGACAAGGATATTTCGCCGCAGTTCTGGAATGCGTTCAGAAATACATTCATTACGGCGTTCTATGGGCTTTTGTTTGGCTTTCCGATGCCTATTATTCTGGCGCTCTTCTTCAATGAAGTCCGTTCAAATGTAGCAAGAAGTGTTCTGCAGGTGTGCGCATATCTTCCTAAGTTCCTTTCGACGGTTATAGTAACCACGCTTGCAATAATGCTTTTCCGTCCCGAGACGGCGGTTGCCGGCGGTACGGATCAGGCGGCAGGACTTATGTCCAGATTGTTTGAACTGTTCGGTGCAGATCCTGCGCTTGTAAGCAGAGGACTTCTCAATACTACGCAGTATTACAGAACAATATACGTAATTACCGACCTTTGGGAGCATGCAGGCTATGACTCGATTGTATTCTTCGCGGCGGTAATTGCGGTATCTCCCACCTCGTACGAGGCGGCACAGATAGATGGTGCCGGCAAGATGGCGCAGATGAGGTATGTCGTAATTCCCAGCATACTCTCTACGGTCGTCATAATGCTCATAATGAAGATAGGCTCGCTTCTTTCCGTAGGTTACGAAAAAATTTATCTGCTTCGTTCCAGCGGAAACTATGAAGTTGCAGAAGTTGTATCTACATTGTCTAACTCTTGGTCATCCGGTGCCGGGCAGATAACAAACGGCAGAGCCCTCGGTATGGCGGCAGAAATGCTGAACAATCTTATAGGTATGATACTTGTCATCGGGGCAAACAAGATCGCAAGAAGCGCGTCCGACGTATCGCTTTATTGATGGGAGGAAGTTAAAGTCTTATGAAAAGAAAAACAGAAATTTCAGAGCTGGTCTTTAAAATTATAGCTTATTTCTTTCTCATCGTGTTTGCGATAATGTGTATATATCCTCTCATTTATGCGCTTATTTCGTCATTGAGTGGCAGCACGGCGGTAGATGAAGGTTCGGTTGTAATCTGGCCGATTGATTTCCAAATCAATGCATTCAGATATGTAATTGTCGATGCTACGTTCTGGATAAACTATTCAAACACGCTGTTTTTAACCTCGTTGGGTACAATTTGGGCGCTCGGCTATTCCATTCTCGGCGCGTATGCGCTTTCAAAAAAGAGACTTTTGGGAAGGCACGGCTGGAACTTTTTCCTGGTGTTCACGATGTGGTTCTCCGCAGGTATAGTTCCTATGTATCTTAACTATATGCAGACGGCAAACGTGTTCGGTGCGCTGGGCATAACCGACCTCAAGTGGGTTGTTCTCATTGCAATGGGTATGAATGCTACCAACATAATCCTTCTCCGCAACTCGTTCGAGGGCGTTCCCTCCGAGATAGAGGAAGCTGCAAGAATAGACGGCGCAACGGAAATGCAGGTGCTTACAAAGGTATATATCCCTATGAGCAAAGCGACCATAGCGACGGTTGCGCTGTTCTTCGGAATTTCCCGTTGGAATGGCTACTTCTGGGCACAGAAAGTTATGGAAGATCAGCAGTATTCCTGGCCAATTCAGGTATACATCCGCGATTTCATCGATAGTTGGACGGCACTTACCGGTACGACAAGCTATGACCCCAGCGAAGGCGCAGTTTCATGGGAAGGCTATCAGGAAGAATTGTACGGCGACGCAACATTCTCGGCGGTATCAGTCGTTTATGCAATGGTCGTATGCGCGATACTTCCCATACTTGTCATTTATCCCTTCATACAGAAGTATTTTGCGAAGGGCGTAAATATGGGCGGCGTAAAGGAATAATATTTTGCGTCGCGTTATAGAGGTTTTTATCACCGCAAAAAGTGTAAAAATATTAAAAATTTAAGGAGAAAAATAATGAACAAAACAAAGAAAATTGCAATTACCGCAGTATCTCTCGTAATGGCGGGGACGATGGCGGCTACGATTGCGGCTTGCGGCAACAGAGGTACGGGCGGAGGTGGCGGAAGCGACATTTCCGGCGGCGCCTGGGACTCTACACCCAGCGCAAGCGCAACAAATTTCGTAAAACTTCTCGAAGATTCTTACGGACTTAAGACAAGGGTTAAAAATGTAGGCAGCGGCTGGGCAAGGGCAAACGAGTACTGGTCCTGGATTAAAGACGATGTAGGCAAACCTTCAGCCGAGGGCGGAAACCTCACTTATACCGCAGGAACTCAGATAGGCATAGCTATCGGTCACAACAATGCGGACACGGCTGCTTTCTATTCGACTATAAGCGGCAGCGTTACGTTGCCCGGCGGGTATGTTGCGACGACTGATAAGATTAAGCCTGCAATGTCTGCAATTCAGGAAGAACTCAATATTTCTTTCGTGGACGGCGGTTATACCGGCAAATCTACGGCGGCAAATCTGTCCGACCTCAAGCAGTCAGGCAATTATAAGTGGGGCGAGACGGTTGATATCTGTACTACAGACCTTTCGGTTGCCGTAACGTCCGCTAATAACGACAGTGATATACTGAATTTGGGCGAATATCTCGACAAGATGCCTAACTTCAAGGCGTTCCTTGAGGAGAACCCCATTGTATATCTTTCCCTCCTTCAGGATGGTATGAAGGAGGACGGTACTGGCAAGAAGCTGTTCGTTGCGCCCTATTTCGACGGTAACGACGATATCGAGAGGTATTGCCTCGTTCGTCAGGACTGGGTAGAAGACCTGCTTGACAAGACTTTATCCGCTGACGGCGATACCTACAGCGCAGCTTGCGCAGAGACGACCTATGTTTCCGGTTATATGGGTACGAGCGGCACTTACACTATCGAGACGACAAAGGATGCTACCGGGGCGACCTTCACGCTGACCAAGGACTATGATGCGGCAAAGCAGGCTGCAGCCGACACGAGTACCGAACTCGGCGCTGCATACAGCGCAATCGCAGGCGAAGCATATTCCGGCGAAAGCGGCAACATTGTAGACATTATGAATGCTGCCCTTGCAAAGAAGGCAGACGCAACGGGTAAGCAGCTTGCAACTCTGTATAGGGCTTATATTGATGTGGCGTACAAGAACGGCAGCGCTAAAGCATATACGACACGTTCAGAACTCTTTAACGGATATAATGCGGCTTGGGACGTGGACGACCTTGTAGCAATGCTCAGAATAGTTAAGACCAACTCGGCTAATCTCGGACTTGCTTCGCTTTCCACCACAGGTATATTCCCCCGCGACAATACTAATGACAGAACGCCCGATATCATCCGCCTTGCAGCACAGCTTTATGGCGAGAGAGGCGCAGATTCCCGCTTTGAAAATACCTATATCGACGCTGACGGCACTCTCAAAGACGCCCGCCAGAACGCAACTTTCTATCAGGCGCTTGAAAACTTCGGTCTGCTTGCTAAGGAAGGTCTTGTGGCTAAGTATGTCAATGCTGACGGTACGCTCGGTTCGGTTTCTGCATCCGATCTTAAGGGTAACTGTACGGATAAGCCCGGCAATGGCTTCATGATGTATGACTATTCGCAGACCCAGACGACGCAGATGTTTGACGTCAAGGATGACGACGATTATCTGTTCGCACCAATCAACACACCTGTTGCAAGATGGGACGATGACGGCGACGGCGTCAAGGATACCATAATGAGATTTACGGAGTCCTGGCGTTCTACCAAGACTTCCGGTCTTGCAGTTGCTGCATCGGTAGCTGAAGATACCAATAAGCTCAATGCAGTTCTTACTTTCATTGACTATCTGTATTCCAACGATGGTCAGATAGTTTCAACTTTCGGCATTCAGTCGACCAACGGCAACACCAATCCCAACGGTACCTGGTACGGCAATGAGGTCAAGAACGTAGACATCAACACCGTGGCCGAAAAGATCGGCGGACAGTATGTTGTAAAGGAAGAGTATCAGAATCAGTACTTTGCTTTCGACGGTAAGTTATATACGGGTACTCTGTATAAGGGCAAGATGACCCCGACCATTACGGATGAAATGTATTCGAGCTTTGTCTCCAATACGGGCGTAAACGAGACATTTAAGGCGAGGGGTAACTTCACCAATTATGCGCGTAAGGTTCTCGGTACAACCCTTCCTATGGGTGTTAAGGATCAGTCGTTTGAAAACCAGTGCACCGCAACAAGAGCTGCGACTGAAGCAACTAAGGTTTCGGTAAGCATAGCAAACGGCACAATCAAGCATCCTTCGCTCATACCCGGTGAAAATCTGTGGTACACCGTAGTTCCTACGGGTCTGCCTTTAAGTGAAGACGAACAGTCTAACATCGATGCATCGTCTCAGTCCGATCTTAAATATATGACCGGTACAAAGAAGGGCGACTCCAAGCAGTTCTACAGTATATATCACTACATTATTTTCGTAGGATATACCGGCACTTACACCCAGCAGGGAGTAACGGTTACTCTCAGCTAAGCGTAATCAGCAAATAAGCAGTTAATCAAGCATTTATGCGCCTGCATCGTCAGGTGCAGGCGCATAATAAATTTTGGGGGAGTTAGAATGAAAACTCAGATGAAATTTCAAAGGATAATCTGCCTGGTGATGCTAATACTTGGCGCGTTATCGGCGGTATATTCCTTTATCTACTGTTCGGGAGGGCTTGCCGGTTTGGGCTCTACCATTACCAAGAGAGAGGGTGTGCCTGTATTACGCGATACATTGCCGGAAGCTCAGATATATCTTGACGTGCAGCCGTTCAACGATGCGCTCCTTGTGCTGTCAATCGTTATGATTCTGTTGACAGTTGTGCTTTACATAACGGCAACCAACAAGAGGAGAAACTATTACGTTTCAAATTATGTAGCGGTTGCGTTTGTTTGCGTTGCGGATATAGCAATATGTCTTTATATTCTCGTACAGAATGGTATTTATTTCGGTGAATACCTTAACATAATAAACGATGCGGATGTACTTGCTGCATATAAGGCAATCGCTGACGGTAGCGCTGCCATTCAATATTCTACAGCGGTATGGCCTTTCGTTCTGGGATTTGTGCTCTATCCCATAATAATCGTAGGGTGCGGTGCGCTTATATTCAACCTTGTTTGGAAGACGAAAATGATGAAGGGTGAAAAAGCTCTTTTGGCAGGTGCTACGGTTAAGGAGGTTGCGTGATGAAAAACAATAAAATCAGCAATCCTGTAATTGCTAACGACATCCTACGTTACAGAAAAAATAAGACGGCGGCAAATTTGGCTTTGCTTGCTATTGCATTCAACTGCCTGTATTTTATGTTTATGTATAAGCAGGTTTGTGGCAATATCAAAGCTCAGTTTGTTGACGGAACGCCAGTGTATACCTATATTACGGGGGCATCAGTTATCATAAATCTTATAGTGCTCCTCGTTACATTCCTGTCTTCCGAAAGGTTGAAGGGATATGATAAGAGGTTCTCTTTTGTCGTATGGGCATTGGCAGTAGTGCAGATTGTGCGCATATTCATATATCCTGTGACAACATATAATACTCCTTATCAGAGCGGTATGTCCGAGAACTATATCTTTGAAATCGGCACACTGATATTGTTTATCGTCTGTCTTGCCGGTTCGGCTGCGTGCCTCGTGGCGTCCGGCGTAGTCGGCTATATAAGAGCTGTCAAGCTTGAAAAGTTTGTAAAGGAAGTCGACGAGGGTAAAATTGACCTCGATTCGGCACTTAAGGAAGAATCTGCATCGCAGACGGCAGGGGGAGAGATAAATGCCTAATGTAAGTTTACAGCACATAGAAAAGATATATGATGGCGGCGTGCAGGCGGTATGGGACTTCAACCTCGACATAGCCGACGGCGAATTCATCGTACTTGTAGGTCCCTCCGGGTGCGGAAAGTCAACTACGCTTAGAATGGTTGCGGGACTTGAAGATATTTCTTCCGGTAAGTTGATAATTGACGGCAAGGACTGTACGCGACTTGCACCGAAAGACAGAGACATAGCGATGGTCTTTCAGAACTATGCTCTTTACGGACATATGACGATATATGAAAATATGGCTTTTTCGCTTGTTCTCAGGAAAGAGAATAAGGAAGTCATACACAGAAAAGTTATGGCGGCTGCAGAGATACTCGACTTAAAGACGCAGCTCAACAAGAAACCCAAGCAGCTTTCTGGCGGTCAGCGTCAGCGTGTTGCGATGGGACGTGCAATAGTCAGAAATCCCAAGGTTTTCCTCTTTGACGAACCTCTTTCCAACCTTGATGCAAAGCTCAGGGGTTCGATGAGAAGGGAGATAATGTTGCTCCATAAAAAACTCAATGCGACTATGATATATGTCACGCATGACCAGACGGAAGCGCTTACGCTTGCCGACAGAATAGTCTGTATGTCTATGGGACACGTACAGCAGATAGGCAAACCCATAGAGCTTTATGACCGTCCTGTGAATACATTTGTCGCGACATTCATAGGGCTTCCTCCTATGAATATGTTTGAGGGCAAAATAGAGGGAGGCAAGTTCGTCTGTGAACTTTTCAGCTATTCTCTTAATGCTGCTCAGCTCAAGATGCTTGGAAACTATGAGGGTAAGGAAGTCATCCTCGGCGTCAGACCGGAAAACTTCACTCTTGACGGAGACATACCTTTTACGGTTACGAACAATGAAAATCTTGGTATGAATACGCTTGTCCATGGTAAAATAGGCGGCAAGAAGCTGGTTGTCTATAAGATACCCCGTTGGACAGACTATAAGTACGGCGACGAAATTAAAGTTGGCTTTGATCATGAAAGGATACATTTCTTCGACAAAGAGACAACGATGGCCATAAGATAAGGAGGTTGGCAATGGCAGAAAATCAGAATACCGCAAGCGGTGGAAATAAAGCTGTCAAGTCCACGTTTGGTGCTGGCTTGAAGGAGTGGGCAAGAAAAAAGACAGTTGCCATAAAGCGTAAACCTCAGAGTATTGCGCTGGTCTTTATGGCGATAGTTACGATTTATAATCTCCTTGTGCTTACAGTCTATTCAGAGGCGATAATAATGTACGCCAAAGATGTCGAATGGGTAGGACTTATGGTGTTTGCAAACACGCTGTTGTCAATCCTTGTGCTTGTAGCTTACCTTAATACTTTCCCCAAGCTTAAGAGCAAGAATAATAAAGTCGTCGTAACTATGACGGAGTCGGGCATAAAGCTTAACATAAATGTCATTATGCTCGTCGTTACAGTGTTGATGATAGTTGTAATGATAGCCTGCGAGTGTGTTTATTACAATCTAATGAACGCAAACTATATTGAGCAGTATGTGAATAAGCCCGATCAAGCAGGGTCGGAGGCAGCAAAACTCATTGCAAATTCGCTTACATACAGCATTGTGCATATAGTTCTGCTTGCAATCGGTTTTATACTCATTCTCACACTCCCTCTTTACAGGAAACTAATAATGAAGATAGATACGAGCAAGATGCTGGAGTCTTCTACAGAATCTATGCAAAGCTTGGATTTGCAGGATTAATTAAAGCGACAAAAATATAAAGATTGCAAATAACCGGCAATGACATATTGTCGGTTATTGCTCTAAAAAGGCAAAGATGTCAAAGAAAAAAAAGAAAAAAGAGACGACAATAGAAAACTATTATGACCTCAAAGTCGATAAAGTAGATGAGTTGGTCGCCATACTTAAAAACGAAACTCCTACCGATACGACTGAGGTCAGTTATGATGTAAAAGAGTGCATTGGCACGGAAGCGTATGAACAGGGCGAGGAAACTGAGTACAAAAAGAGCAAGGATAAGCAGTTCAATCCTTATAAGCTGGACAGGCTATCGAGAATTCCTACTTGGATAAAGGCATTCATAATCAAGTTTTGGTTTGCCGGACTTGTATGTTACCTGATAGGAATGGGGCTGGGTTCGATTATTACTAATGACGAAAACAGAATAATTTTGACCGGCATTGTACTTGGAATAGTTGTCGATGTGCTCGCAAATCCCGCAATGCGCTATTTTCAGTCTGCGGACAGGGAATACGATGCATATATGATGTTTCCTTTTCCGTTTACAAAATTTTGGACATTTTTTGCAAATGTCGCGTACTACGTTGTGGTAGCCTTTGCGGTCAATTACGCATACGCGGGATTGAATATGTTAATCGATGTCATCAATGGAACTGTAGGCAGTAACAATATCAATGTTGGAGTTGAGCCCCTGCTTTACGGGGTGTTCTGTCTGCTTATCGATATGGCATTTATCGGTATAAAGGATTTGATAGTCTACCTCGTCAGAAAGAAGAGGAAAAATAAGGAGGAAGAACAAAGTGTTTAAAAAGCTGTTTGTCTCAAGCACATCGGCTTGTTTTGAATTGAGCAACAAAGATGCCTATTACAGCCCCGAAAAGTATAAGGTGCTTGTAAACGGCAGAGAGACGGGCGGCGAGAGGGACAGCAACGTCTTTTCCCTCTTCAACCTCGCACCCGATACGCAGTACACCGTCGGCATTTCCTGCGACAGCGCCACGCTGACTTTCCGCACCGATAAGGAGAGCGGCACCGTAAACGTCAAGGAACTGGGCGCAAAAGGTGACGGCGTTTCGGACGATACGTATTATGTCCAGATGGCAATCGACAGTTGTCCTAAGGGCGGCAGAGTAATAATCCCCGAGGGAAGCTTCTACGTAAGACCGATTGTGCTCAAGTCGGATATCACCATAGAAATCTATAAGGGCGGCGAGCTCTTGGGCGACATAGTGGAGGAACACTATCCCTACGTTCCCGCCAAAATAGAGCACGAGGACGGCACGGAAGAGGTGCTTGCCACGTGGGAGGGCAATCCCCATCCCTGCCATCAGTCGTTCGTTTCGGCATATAAACAGAAGAATATTAAGATTGTCGGCGAGGGCGCAATAAACGGCAACGCGGACAAGTCGACGTGGTGGGCTACGCCAAAGGGCAGGGCGGTTGCCCGTCCCAGGCTGGTAACGCTCAACAAATGCGAAAACGTCGTTTTCCACGGCGTAACCTGCAAGAATTCGGCGGCGTGGAACCTGCATCCCTTCTTCTCCAACAATCTCGGCTTCTACGACATCAGGGTACAGAACCCCTATACGGGTCCCAACACCGACGGGCTCGACCCCGAAAGCTGCGACAATGTAGAGATAGTCGGCTGCGTGTTCTCCGTCGGCGACGACTGCGTGGCGCTCAAGTCGGGCAAGCTCTATATGGGTGCAAAGTACAAAACGCCCGCAAACCACCACACCATAAGGAACGACCTCTTCTGCGACGGACACGGCGCAATCGTGCTGGGCAGCGAGATCTCCGGCGGCGTCAAGAACCTTTCCGTTTGCCAGTGCGTGTTCAGGCACACCGACAGAGGCTTAAGAATTAAGTCGAGGAGGGGCAGGGGTAAGGACTGCGTAATCGACGGCGTACTCTTCGAGAATATAAAGATGAAGAACGTCATAACGCCGCTCGTCATCAATATGTACTATTTCTGCGACCCCGACGGACATACGGAATATGTATATTCGAGGGAGCCGCACCCCGTCGGCGACGACACGCCGTATATGGGCAGGTTCCACTTCAGGGACATAGAGTGTACCGATTGCGAGTGTATGTGCGCCTATTTCGACGGACTTGTCGAACAGCCCGTCAAGGAAATCGTGCTTGAAAACGTCTCCTTCTCGTTCAAGGAGGATGCAAAGCCCTTCAAACCGGCTATGCTGGAGTTTGTCAGAGATTATTGCAAGGAAGGCATATATGTCGACAACGTCGAAAGTCTCACGCTCAAGAACGTCACGTTCGACGGCGTCGAGGGCGACAAGATTATCAAGAAAAAGTGCGACAAGCTGACCATTGCCTGAATGTGCTTAGGGGGAGAACTGATGAATTACGAAATCATTGACAGATATATCGACAGACTGATTGAAGAGACCAGACCTGAAGCGCCCGTATGGAACATAGAGAACATACGCCACGGCAAAAAGCCCGGCTGGAACTACATAGACGGCTGTATGATGACTTCGCTCTACACCATATACAGGCAGACGGGCGATAAAAAATATCTCGACTTCATCGACGAATTCGTCGACTATTACGTGTTCGAGGACGGCACAATACGCGGCTATGAGCTGGAAACCTATAACCTCGACAACCTCAACGAGGGCAGAATACTCTTCGACCTCTATATGGAGACGGGGAAGGAGAAGTACAACAAGGCGATAGAACTGCTCTATACGCAGATACTCAAGCAGCCCCGCACGGAGTACGGCAATTTCTGGCATAAGCTCATATATCCCCATCAGGTATGGCTGGACGGCATATATATGTCGGAGGTGTTCTATACCCGTTATGTCGCAGAGCGCGGCAACGGCGACTTTGATGAGATTATAAAGCAGTTCAAGAGCATATACGAGCATATGTATGACAAGAAGAAGAGGCTGTACTATCACGGCTGGGACAGCAGCAAGATTGCCTTCTGGGCTGACAAAAAGACAGGGCTTTCAAAGAACTTCTGGCTGCGTTCAATCGGCTGGTATACCGTCGGGCTCATCGACGTGCTGTCGTATATGCCCGAAAATAAGGTGGCGGAAAAGGCTGTGCTTGCAGAAATATTCCGCAACACCATAGAGGGGCTGGAGCAGTATATCGACCCGCAGACGCATATGTTCTGGCAGGTAGTCGACAGAATAGGTGCGGAGGGCAACTATCCCGAGACATCGGGCTCTTCGATGATAGCCTATGCAATGCTCAAGGGCGCAAGGCTGGGATATATCGACGGACGTTTTTCAGAAGTCGGCAAGGGCGTGTTCGAGGGTATATGCAACAAATACCTGACGGAGAGCGACGGCAAGCTCAACCTCGGCGGCATATGCCTTGTAGCGGGGCTCGGTCCCGAAAATAACCGCCGCAGGGACGGCAGTTATGAATATTACATCTCGGAGCCGGTCGTCGAAAACGACGCAAAGGGCACCGGTCCGTTCGTAATGGCATATACCGAAATAAAACAGCTCTGAATTTAAAACTGTTGCAGGTGACCGCACTGAAATAAGTGTGGTCACCTGCTATTAGTGCCGAAAAATGACAGCTTTAAGTTATTGATATTGCTTTAAAAGAGTAAATTTATTACATAAAAAGTTATAAAATTACACGGTGCGTATTGACACAAGTTAGCAGGAATGATACAATATATTATGTAATAGATTGCGAGTTTTGACTTGAAAAAGTTAAAATATGCCGTTACGAAGTTCTATTTTGCGGTATTACTTTATTTTTTTTTCAGGTTGAAAAAGCGTCAAAATAATGGAGGAAAAGAAATGAATAAGCTTACCAAAATTCTTTCAGCGCTCGCTTTTGCGTCCGCTGTAAGTGCGGGTATGGTATTCGTTGCGGGATGTGATGCGTGCAATCCTACTACGCCCACACCTCCCCCCGAAGAACATACCCATACCTATTCGCCAGACTGGACGTATGACAATACCAATCATTGGCATGCGGCAACGTGCGAGCATACCGACCTTAAGTCGGATGAGGCACCGCACGCAGACGCAAATAATGATGGTATCTGCGATGTCTGCGGCTATGATAAGATGCCCGTCACTCCCTATAACGTGGGTATTGAAATCAGCAAGACCGTAACCGAATATGTGCTTGACGGTAGTACTACCGCAAATGTTGCGCTTGACGACATCAGCGTAAATTTAGTAAAGAATGACGGTACCGACGGCGATAAGCTCACCGAATACACCACAAAGTATTATAAAGGTCAGGAAGAGCTTACAAAGGAGCAGATGGCAACCGCAGGTGCGGGCGCATACAACATTTGGGTATCCGCCAGCATAGACAGCAACGGCGCTGCCAAGACTGCAGAAAGCTTTGTCATAGTCTATGTCGTTGACGAACTTGTTTCCATACAATTCAACGCAGACGCGGCAGGCACCGTGACTACGCAGGAAGTTGGCACGACAGACCTTATGTCGCCCACCTGGAACTTCACTGCAACTTTCAAGAGCGGCGCAACCCTGCCCCTTACGGCTAACGATGTGGACATTGAAAATGTGAATACGGCAAGCGCGACGGATGCGGGCGTGGCAAACATATCTTATGAATATGTGAATGCAAAGAGCGAGTTGCAGGAAAAAGAGACTACGGTCAACTATACCATAACCGCACCTCAGACAGGCGGCGAACCGCAGGTTAACAACTATGCGATGGATCTTTCGTTGCTCAACGGCACAGCGGATAAAACAAAGCTTACGGCAGCTGATATGGTCGGCGCTAACGAGTTCCTTACGATAGCAGAAGGGGCAAACGTAGTGGCAAGGACAAATACTGCAGGCGATACCGTAACCAGTATTGAAACCAAGGGCGAAGGAATGAGCGTAACCTTTGCGGGTACGGGAACTATAACCATATCCTTCTGCTCGACGGGCGGCAGCAACACCTCCGAACTCGGACTTAAGGGACCTGACGGCACGCTGTTGATAGCATCGAACGATGCAAGTATCGCGGCAGAAAACAAAGAGAGCGCAGGTCTTTATCTGTCTACGGGTACAGCAAGCGGCGCGGTTGGCGTGACATACGAAATCACAACTTCCGGAACTTATACAATTTGCACGGCAGTTACTCCCGGCGCTGCAGATAAGGCTAAGTATGACAGAGCGGCTCGCCTTCTTGCAGTGACTATGACGGACACCGTCGGCGGCTCTTCCGTGGCAGAAACTCACAACTATGCGTTTAATCTCAACGAAGTAATCGCGGCGCTTACGGTAGACGGCGTGGCGCCTGCAGACAAGACCGCGCTCACCGCGGCTTGCTTCGCGGGCGAAAGCAACTCTTTCCTGACGCTCATAACCGATGGAATGGGCAGCAGCGACCAGTACAGAAC
>CASEDP010000010.1 GCA_949286835.1 uncultured Clostridia bacterium
TCACGCGTTACTCACCCGTCCGCCATGTAGTAAACTACATTCGACTTGCATGTGTTAAGCACGCCGCCAGCGTTCATCCTGAGCCAGAATCAAACTCTTAAGTTTAATTTGTATAAAACACAAACCTTTTAAAGTTCGTGGCTCTATCTCGACTATTTAAGTCAAATTATCTTTGCTGACTTTGCTTTGTGGTACTAATGTACTTCAAAGTTATTGACAGAAACTTTCTTATCAATTCGATAATAAAAATCGTTTCCTTCTATTCAATTTTTAAACTACTTTAACCAAACTCCGTTTGGTGCTCATTTGCGAGAGCTCAACTATCTTAACATATTATGTTATGTTTGTCAAGCATTTTTTAAAACTTTTTTTGAGATTTTTTATTCTGCCTTTCGGCTGACTTGCTTATCTCAAATTTTGTCGTTTCGCACAGCTCAGTTATTATATCATATGTGATACTTTACTGTCAAGCATTTTTAAGAACTTTTTCTTCGATTTTTTCAAACCGATTTGTTGTCCCGCGTGCCTGATTGCTTACTTTGCTCGCAACAGCTTGCCTATCATACCATAACTGTTATTGCCTTGTCAAGCGATTTTCAGAACTTTTTTTGAGGATTTTTTTACGCCGTTTTCACGACCAAAGCGCCTCTGCTTTGTTCCATTTCGCCGCTCTTTTCGCAACAGCTTGCCTATCATATCACAGCGGATATTTATCTGTCAAGCGTTTTGAAAAAGATTTTTACGACTTTTTTCGGCAATGTTTTTAAGCTTCATCGGGGCAGTTAAGCGCGCCCCGCCGTCGTCAGACAGCTTACATATAATACCAATATTCCGCCCCGAAATCAACTCTATGACAAAATACGTCAAAGATTTTTTTTAACTGTTTACGGCTTTAGCTTTTTGTGAAAAATTTACATAAATGAGAGGTTTTGTTGCCTTTATCCCTCCTCCCTCCGCCCTTTTGCTTGCCTTTTGCCGCGCAATGCTGTATTATATGATTATGTTTAACGCATTGAGAATTATCTGTTCGGTAATAAGCGCGCTGGCGGTCGCCGCCTGCATCTTCATATTCGTCTATCTCGGCACGCTGTGGGGCATAGTCACCCTCGCCGTCGCCGCGGCGTTCTTCGGGCTGACGATGCTGTTCAGGTCGCTGGCAATAAACGAGGAACAGAAGATGAACCCTCTGCCCGCGAAGGGTGACTTTATAACGGGCAAAAGGGACGAGGACAAGTAAATACATTATGAGAGCTCCGCACGGAATGTGCGGAGCTCTTTTCATTATTATTATATATTCGCGTGTACGCGCGCGTAGGGCGCATTATCTGCCCAGCCAGCCGCCGTCGACAGCCAGAGTAAATCCGTTGACATAGTCGGAAGCCGCGCTGGCAAGGAATACCGCCGCGCCCTCGAGGTCGGCGGGAGTGCCCCACCTGCCTGCGGGAATACGGGCGAGAATGTCGGCGCTGCGCTCCTCGTCCTGGCGGAGCTGCTGCGTGTTGCTCGTAGCCATATAGCCGGGCGCTATGCCGTTGACGTTAATGCCGTACTTTGCCCACTCGTTGGCGAGCGTCATAGTAATGCCCCTGATTGCCGACTTGGAAGCCGTGTACGAGGGTACCCTGATGCCGCCCTGATAGGAGAGCATCGACGCGATGTTGATTATCTTGCCGCCGCTGCCCTGTGTGAGAAACTGCTTTGCGACCGCCTGCGTGAGGAAGAACACCGTCTTTAAATTGACGTTGATGACGCTGTCCCAGTTCTCCTCCGAAAATTCTATGCTGTCCTGCCTCTTGATGATGCCCGCATTGTTGACGAGTATGTCCACCCTGCCGAAGCGCTTTATCGTCTCCTCCACTACCGTCGGAATGACGTCGCAGGAAGAGAGGTCGGCAATGACGTTGTAAAAATTCTCGTCGCCGAGCATCTCCGCCGTCTCCGTAGACGGACGGCGCGACACGCCGACCACTTTAGCGCCCGCCTCGACATATGCCCTGCATATCCCCTGACCGAGCCCCGTGTTGGAACCCGTGACAATTGCAACTTTACCCTTAAGACTGAAAGCGTCTAAAATCATAATTACCCCCTTAAATGTGTATATCGGTACACATATTATAATACACCCTATTTTTGACAATTTCAAGGGGTAAGGCAAAAATTAATGCCACAAAATTGTCCCGGGCGGGCAGCGTCAGAAAATACGCTGCGACTGAATGTAGTAGTTCCAGCGCGAAGTGCTTATCTTTTCTATCTTAGCGAACTCCGACGAGGTGTGCAGAATGTAGTTGTCGCCGAGATACAGCGCGACGTGACCTATGCGCTCCACTCCCGTATTGTAATAGCGCGAAGAGTTGGTGAAGAACATAAGGTCACCGCGCTTTAGCTGCGACGCCGCAACCGTCTTGCCCTGTTTTACCTGGGTGCGCGTCGTAACCTGCAGGTTATAGTCAGCACCCGTCTTGAACGCATACTGGAGGAGGGACGAACAGTCGAAGGCATATACGCTGAACCCGCTCAATCTGTTGCCGTACCCGTCGTGATATCTCACCGCGCCGTAGACATACTTAACGCCGAGGAGTTTCGTAGCGTCGGAGATGACGTTCTCCACCCTCTCGTCCTCGCTGGGCGTCATATATACGGTCTGACAATAGTCCGAATAGATATAGCCGAGCTTGTTCTGATAGTATGTAATATACCAGTTGCCTATCTTGCCGACTATCGCATACAGCGACGACTGTTTTGCCTGCCCGAGAACCGAATAGTCGGTGCCTGCCCCCGCACGGATGTTGACGTTAGCAGCTATAACCGCCACATAGCCGACCTTGTCCTGTTGGGGAGGCGACTGCTCCGAACCTCCGGAACTGTCCGTACCGCCCGAAACGCCGCCGTCCGAGCCGCCGTTTCCCGCGCCCTGCTCTCCTTCGGGAAGCCCGTCGGGGAAGAGGTCCTCAATGCCGCCGTCGGTGACGAAATCTCCGTTCCCGCCCGACGCCTGTCCGCTGCAAGCGGGCAGGAAAGCCGCGCTCAAACACAATACCGAGGAGAGCGCAATCGCCGAAAGTAATTTAAACTTTTTGTTCATGTTTTTTCTCCTTTTTATTTGATATGCCGCATATGCGCAACCGAGCACACTACGGCGCAGCCTGCGCCGCGCGGCACTTTTATAATAATTATACACGGAGGCAATAAAATACGCAATGCAAAAATAGTGGCATTATTGGCAATATATTCTGACCTTTACAATATAATTTGTTCTTTTAGCCTTGAGATTTGCAATTTTTTATGAAATATCGTTGCATTGCGGCGCATAATATGATACAATAAATGCAGTTGCGGTACCCTGCGGGCAAGATTTCCGTAAAAACAAGGTACCGCCGTTTAAATTATCTTTGAGGAGTGTATGGACGACCCATCTAAGCGACGAAGTGATATAAGTTGCCGTCGCTTACAATTTGAAAATTCGCCCCTGGAATACCTACGGGCGCATTTTGTGTTACACGCAATTCCTCTGAAATTATGATTGCACGCATAAACAGCGCAAATATATAGTTTTTCAGGAGGAAATATGCAAACAGTTTATATAATAATCATCTTGGTATGTTTTGTCTTTTCGGCTTACTTTTCGGCGACCGAGACGGCATTCACTACCGTCAACAAGATACGTCTTAAGGCAAAGGCTGAAGACGGCGACAAAAAAGCCAAGCTCATACTTAAGCTTGCCGACAACTACGACAAGTTGCTGACTACCATTCTTATAGGCAACAACATAGTAAACATCCTGGCTTCTTCGCTGGCAACCATCGTGTTCATATCGTGGTGCAACGGCGACCAGAACCTCGGCTCTACGCTTTCGACGATTGCTACGACCGTGCTCGTCTTAATCTTCGGCGAGATTACCCCCAAGAGCCTTGCAAAGGAATTCCCCGAAGGCTTCTCCAGGTTCTCCGCCCCCATCATAAACGCGATAAGCTTTATCTTCACGCCGCTCAACCTGATTTTCTCGCTGTGGAAGAAGCTCATCGACAAGCTTTTCCGCACCAAAGAGGACAACACCATCACCGATGACGAGCTCATCACTATGGTCGAAGAGGCCGAGCACGAAGGCGGCATAAACGCACAGGAAAGCGGCCTCATCAAGAGTGCGATTACCTTTAACGACCTTGAGGCAAAGGACATCCTCATTCCCAGAGTGGACGTCGTTTCAATCGACTGCGAGACCACTTTCGAGGAGATCGAGAAGATATTTATGGAGACGCGCTATTCGCGTCTGCCCGTCTATAAGGATACGGTCGACAACATAATAGGCATACTGCACGAAAAGGACTTCATAAAGCAGCGCTATGACGAGGGCTTCTCTGTGGCGAAGGCGGCTAAACCCGCGGTATTTGTTGTTTCCGGCACCAAGATAGGCGCGGTGCTCCAGCTCCTGCAGAAGAACAAGAGCCATATGGCAATCGTTTCCGGCGAGTTTGGCGACGTAGTCGGCATCATCACTATGGAGGATATCCTCGAAGAGCTTGTCGGCGAAATCTGGGACGAACACGACGAAGTGCTTGCCGACATCACGCAGATCAGCGAGAACGAGTACAAGGTACTCGGCAGCACCTCCGTAAACGATTTCTGCGACTATTTCGAGCTCGGCGACATAGACAGCGACAGTTCGACAATCGGCGGCTGGGTGATGGATATGCTCGGCAAGGTTCCCAATATGGGCGACGAAATAACCTATGAATTCCTGCAGATTACCGTCGTTAAGACCGAATTCAGAAGAATTACCGAACTCAAGATAATAACCCTTCCCCGCCCCGACGAGGATGATGAATAATCGCAGAGACATAAACCCATACTCATTGTGCAATAATTATTTTGGAGAAATACTCATATGGCTAAGATTACAAAGGACACTTTAATCGTAGATTGTCTTAAGCTCAACCCCAACAGCGCGGATATTCTGCGCGCCGTAGGTATGCACTGCATAGGCTGTGCAATGGCTCACGGAGAAACCATCGAGGAAGCCGTATTCGTACACGGCAACGACCTCGATAAGCTGCTCGAAAAGCTCAACGAGGGCATCGAGGGCTGAAGAAGGTAAATTTAAAGCACCTCCTCCTGACGGAAGAGGTGCTTTTTTGTTGAAAATTTTGCCTGTAGAAAGGCGCTGATATCGGTACAGTTATTGTTCATTGCCCCGCACATATGCCGCAGACAATGCGGTTTTCGGGTCAACCTGCGCCCCGTTTACGAACGCAACAGTCCTCGCCGCACAACCGGCAGAGCAACGCCTAAGAACGACGCCGCAGCGCAAGCCGCCCTGATATCATTCTGCGGGCGCAACGAAATACAGAGAAATGCCGCCCGCCGAAATATCCGTAAGAATGAGCGTAAGCTCTTTAGTCCCGTCGGCATATGAGGTTATGCCCACGCTTGCCAGCCCGCAGCCCTTACCGCCGCTTTCAAGCGAATAGACGATTGCCTCGGCATTGCGCTCGCACACCGAATAGTCATACTCCCTGACCTGAGCGCCGCGCGTGAGGACGATTGCGCCGTTTTCTACGGAGATGCTCACCCCGACGACCTCGGCACCCGGGTAAACGCCGCTCATCTCCTGCGAGCAGGCAACTACGCCGCCGTCGCCTTCCTGCGCAAGCGTAAATCGCCACGCTCGCCCCTCTATCGCAAGCGCGTCCGAACATCCGACAAATAAAAGCACGGCGCACAGCGATATAGCCAATAAAATTACCTTAAATAATTTCTTCATTGTTACCGAGTTAAAAGGGCAGCCTGCAAGTAACTAGCAGGCTGCCAGAATTATGTATTATTTTTGCCTTATTCGGAAATTACGGGCTTGTCGTACTTTACGCGGAGGGCATTGAACTCTTCGAGAGCCTTTGCCTCTTCTTTGGCAAGCTTTTCTTCCTTAGCCTTCTTCTTAGCCTCGATTGCCGCCTTTTCGGCGTCGCTGAGAGCCGCATACTTCTCTGCGGCGGCCTTTTCGGCAGCGGCTTTCTTCTCGTCCGCAGCCTTCTTCTTGGCATCTGCGGCAGCCTTCTTTTCTGCTACTATCTGCTGATACTTTGCCTCTTCCTCTTCGTAGCTGATGCCCTTCTTCTCGCACTTAGCCTTGAGTTCTGCCTTTCTAGCCTCTTCGGAAGCGACTTCGGCTTCTGCCTCTTCTCTTCTAAGGCGTTCTGCGGGTTCTACGTACTCAACGCCGTCTGCTTCCGCCTTTGCCTTCTGGTCTAAGGTGATTGCCTTGTGGTCGATCTTGGAGAACCTCTCTACGCCCATAAATATGAAGATGATAGCAATGATGATATAGCATATGGTCTCGCCGCCGATGAATATCCAGGTCATAGCCGTGCGGATGCCTTCGCTGGTTATGGTCGCTGCATTGTAGCCGGATGCGCTGAGCGTGATATTGAGGACGCCCGTTGCGATGCCCGTCATACCTGCCATTATCGCGCCGTAGATCGTCATCGTGAAACCGTCGGTACGGAAGCCGTGAACTGCCTCCTGATGGTCGAGCACGTCCGCAAGGAGTGCAAGCGACAGATACATTGCGGGGGTAGAACCCAGCGCCTTTATGCAGAACGATGCGCATACGAGATAGAAGTTATCGGGTGCGATAAAGCCGATTGCGCCGCCTACTGCGGAGAGTATTGCGCCGAAGAGTATTGCCTTGCCCTTGCCGATCTTGTTGGAGAGCGGCCAGGCGATTACCATACCGAGCGCGGTGGGTATTGCGCCGATTATCGAAAGCGTACCGTGGAACGTACCGCCGTTAGCCGTCGAATATACATCGTCTATGGGGAACATTGCCGAGCAGAAATAGAGCTGGGAAACGTTCTTGAGCATACCGCCGAGCTGATAGAGGAAGAAGAATATTATAATTATCCACCAGAACTTATCCTTGAAGCATACCTTTGCCTGCTTGGATATGGGGATAGCCTTCTTCTGCTCTACCACCCCCGTGATGAAGCTCTCTTCGGTAACTCTTTCGCGGGTGAAGAAGTATTCGATGAGCACGCCGAGGGCGGTTATTACCATAAGCGCGATGACGAATACCTTCCAGTGGTTGAAGGAAGCAACCATATCAATCTGTTCGATGCCGTCGATTATGACCTTGTTGCCGGCGGCGTCAAGTTCGGGAACGAACAGAAGATTGAGGAAGAAGGGCAATATCATAGTCGAAAGACCCATTGCCGCAAGTGTGGTTGCATTGGAAATGGTTGCAAGGAGCGATCTGTCCTTGCTGTTCCTCGTGGACAGGTTTACAAGACCTGCGTGAGGGGTATAGTAGAAGGGATATGCGATTGCAAACCAGAGGTTATATCCGATTGCAATCATACTCAAAAGCAATATCTGCTGACCAGCTTCGCTGTCCTGATTAGCATAGGGCGATACTATGAACAGAATGATGAGCGCAAGTACTGCAAGGGGCACAGACAGAAGAAGCAGCGGTCTTGCCTTACCTGCCTTAGTCCTGCTCCTGTCCATAAGCCTGCCGACAACGATGTTGCCGAGTATGACGAATATTACCGAGATTACGGGCAACCAGTTGAAGAACTCTGCCGCCCACGCGGTGATATTCAAAATATCCGTCATATACCTGTTGAAATAACCCGAAAGTATCGAGTTAGCCAACAATGCCAGCGTCGGTCCTATAAGGTAACCGAGCGCGCCTTCAGGGAAAAGTTTTGCATTCGCTGACTTAATCTTTGTCGAAAGCAAAGGGTTGTCAAAGATGCTCTTTTTTCCTTCCACAATAGTTTCCTCCTAAAATTTTTTTTAAAAATATACAACGGACAGGCGCAACCGGTCTACCCGTATTATAATTTTTCAAAATTCAGGTTGCCGCCTTGCGGCTCATCCCGCTTACATTCCCAGCTTTACGTGTTTGCAGAGGAATTTATAGCTTGCCGTAGTTATTGCCCCCTTAAGTTTCCAGGGCAGCAGGTTAAGAACCAGGCACCCCCACGTGCGGTAGCGGAGTTTTTTATAGAGTTTCTTGTCGGTCGCCTTGAAGTCCTTCCACATCTTCTTATACGCCGCGCGCCTTTCGGGGGTATCCTTAGAAGTCGTAAAGAACGAAGTGTTCATCATTATGGTGAACAGTATATGGAACGCAAGCTTTCTGAGGGGCTTGGGCATCTTCTTTATCTCTTCATAGCTGTACGCGCCGAACATTACGTACATTACCCTCATCTGCTGGTCATAGCGCTTGGTCATATTCTCTATCGTAACCGACTGGTCGCTTCTTCCTATGAAGTAATCGTAGAGGTCGATGTCCAGATAGTACATAGTCTTTACGTGGGGAAGAGGCACATAGGCGTATATCTCGTCGACGTAGAAAGTGTGTTCGGGGAGCTTAAGTCCGCAATCCCTTAACATCTGCGTGCGGTATATGAGCGCGTGCATAAGGAGCATTCTCCACAGTCTGAACGTCTTTACGCTCTCCCAGCCGAAAAACCTGTCAACCGGCATCTTATCGGTATATTTGCTGACGTAACTTTCGCCCGCATACACCTTGTCGTATATGAAGTTGGATATGTACATATCGGGCGCGGTTCCCTCTGCAACGTGCTTTCTCAGGGTGTCCATAAGCACCGCGAGCGCATCCTCCCTCAGCCAGTCGTCGCTGTCGACGACCTTATAGTAAAGACCGGTTGCAAGTTCTATGCCCTTGTTTACGCCCGAACCGTGTCCGCCGTTCTCCTTGTGCACGGCGCGCACGATTGTGGGATATTTCGCTGCGTACTCGTCGGCGATCTTTGCGGTATCGTCCTTGGAGCCGTCGTTTACGATTATAATTTCCGCTTCCTCCCCCGCTTTAAGAAGGCTTTCCACGCAGTTTGCGAGGTAATCCTGCGAATTGTAGGAGGGAACGGCAAAGGTTATAAGTTTCATATTTATCACCCCTGTCACGCGGCAGGCGGTATTCCGCCGCTGTCTGAATTTATCTCCTGATTGAGAATGCCAGCGTTGCCGCGCCGAACGCGCCCGCACGACTGCCGAGCGTCGCCTTTACGACCTTGACGGGCGCGAACTTCGTGCCGCCGAAAATCTGCGCGTCGACCCTTGCCTGAAGGGGCTTTGTAAGCCTTTCGCCCTGCTCGCTTACGCCGCCGCCGAGCATTACCACCTGCGGACGGAATATATTCGCAAGGTTGCATATTCCGCACGCGAGATACTTTACATACCAGTCGATAATTTCGTTTGCCGCCTTGTCCTCGGGATAGTCGAAGGGCGTCTTTCCACTTACCGTCTCGAGGTTATAGCTCCTCCACATAGCGGAATCGGGGTTTGCTTCCATCACTTCTCTCGTCTTTTTCATCAGGGCGGTAGCCGAGGAATATGCCTCGAAACAGCCCTTTCTGCCGCAGGTACAGCTTTCGCCGCCCTCGACTATTACCATATGTCCCATCTCCGCGCCCGCCGACTTGTAACCTTCAAACAGCTTGTCGTCGATTATTATGCCGCCGCCCACGCCCGTGCCGAGGGTGATGAGTATGCTGTCGCGGTAGTCCTTGCCCGCGCCGAACTTAGCTTCGCCCAGCGCCGCTGCGTTTGCGTCGTTTGTGACCTTTACCTTAAAGCCCAGATATTCTTCGAGCGTGTCCGCGAGGGGGAAGTTGCGGAGATTGAGGTTGCCCGCAAACACCACCACGCCGTTCTTGCTGTCTATCATTCCCGGACAGCCGACGCCCACGCCGGAGACGTCCTCCCTTGCGATATTGCCGCGCTTTAACATATCCTCCGTCAGTTCGCGTATGTTGCGGCACATTCCTTCGCCGCCGTCCTGCCAACCCGTGACGATGTTGCCCTGGCAATAAACTTCGCCCTTCTTGTCGATGATAATGCCCTTAATGGTCATTCCGCCGATGTCAATACCGATATACTTTTTCATTTATTCCCTTCTCCCTCTGTGTCTTTGCGCCATAACTTCTGGCGGTTATGGCGCAAAAAACGCGTTGACGTAGCTTACTTTTTGGTCTTTTCCTTGCTGAGGAACCTGCCGATGCCCTTGAAGAGATGTCCGTTGAACATCATAAGCATTGCCTCCATCTGCCTCCTCGACATTCCGCCGAACTTGGCAAGACCCCTGACGGGCTGGTGAACCATACCCATAGTGAGGGTGTTCGCCGTAGTCTTTTTGCCTATCTTCCACATAAAGTCGCGGGCGAACAGTATGCCCCAGGAGAACAGCCTGCCGACCCAGCGCTTGGAGTACTTGAGGTCTGCAATGGTGCAGTTTTCGTGAATGACCATTCTGTTCTTCTTATAGAATTTATAGTCGCTTTCGGGAATTTCCCTGCCGAGCAACGCGGTGAACGCCTCGTCTGAAACCGCCCTGATATCGCAGTCGTAATAGGGTGCAAGCGCCGCCTTGTCATAGGGAACGACGTCCGTAGTGCCCTTCTTTTCAATGCTGCCCGTAAGGCGCACGTCGACGGAAGATGCGCAGACGTAGATGTCATACTTGCCGCCCTCTACTTCCCACTTGTTTGTCTTGACGTTGAAATAGCGGAAGGTCTTGTCGTCGAAGGGAATGACGACCTTCTTCTTCTCTCCGGGTGCGAGATATACCTTAACAAAGCCCTTGAGTTCCTTCTTGGGACGGGGAACTATGCTGTCCTTCTTGCCGACGTAGAGCTGTGCGACTTCCGCGCCCGCAACGCTGCCCGTGTTTTCGAGGGTGAAGCTTACGCCGTCCTCGGTGACCTGAATGTCGGAATATCCGAACGTCGTATAGGAAAGACCGTAGCCGAAGGGGAAGTTGACCTCCACCCCTGCCGTATCGTAATATCTGTAGCCGACGAAAATGCCCTCGCGGTATTCGATTGTGTTCTTGAGTCCGGGGAAGTAGGGCGCCGAAGAACAGTCTACGTACTTGTAGGGAAGGCTTTCGGACAGCTTGCCGCTGGGATTGACCTGACCGTAGAGCACGTTGTACATTGCCTTTGCAGCAGCCTGCCCGCTGAGATAGCCGTGGACTATGCCCTGCGCCTTATTGATGTTGTCAAGCTCTATGGAGCTGCCGCAGGAGAGCACGACGATGACGGGCTTGCCCAGCTTGTATATCTCTTCGAGGAGGGCGAGCTGGTTTGCGGGTATCTTGGTATCCTTTCTGTCAAGCCCCTCAGCCTCCGTAACTTCGTCGAGCCCCGCGAAGAATACGACCTTGTCGGCGCTCTTTGCAAGAGACAGCGCTTCCTTGGCGAGCTTCTTGTTCTTCTTGCCGTAGCGGTCGAAGCCCTGGGCATATGTATAGGACATCTTCTCGCCGTCCATAACGCCGACGAAGTTGTCGAGCTTGGTGGGATTTACTACCGAAGAGCCCGCGCCCTGATAGCGGGGGTTCTTTGCATAGTCGCCTACCACGCAGACCTTTTCGTTTTCGTTTAAGGGAAGAACGCCCTCGTTCTTTAAGAGGACTATGCTGTCCTCTGCGCACTTCTGCGCGAATGCGTGGTGCGCTTCGACGTTGAACTGCTTGGGAGCATTCTTTATTACCTTGTCCGTCCTCAGGATCCAGTCGATGAGCCTGTCGAGACATTCGTCGACTACGCTCTCGTCGAGCGAGCCGTCCTCGAGCGCCTTATATACGTCGTCGTTGCCGTACTTGCAGGAGGGCATCTCCAGCTCGTTTCCGCACTTGAGCCCTTCTACTCTGTCGTTGCAGCCTGCCCAGTCGGTTACGACCACGCCGTTATATCCCCACTCCTTTCTGAGTATCTCTACGAGGAGATGATAGTTTTCATTGGTGAAAGTGCCGTTGAGCTTGTTGTAAGAGGACATTACCATCTGCGTGCCACCCTCTTTCACTGCGATTTCAAAGCCGGTGAGGTAAATTTCCCTCATCGTCCTCTCGTCGACGACGCTGTCGATTACCATTCTGCGCTCTTCCTGGTTATTGCAGGCAAAGTGCTTGAGGCAGGCAGCTATGCCGTTGCTCTGGATGCCTTTGACATAGGAAGCCGCCATCTTGCCCGCGAGATACGGATCCTCCGAAAAATATTCAAAGTTTCTGCCGCAACGGGGGTTGCGCTTGATGTTGAGGCCGGGTCCGAGCAACACGTTGACATCCTGTGCAACGCCCTCTTCTCCGAGGTATTTGCCCATCTCCTCGCCGAGGGCGGGGTCCCAACTGTTCGCCATCGTAGCGGCGGTGGGATAACAGGTCGCGGGAATTGACTGGTTAAGACCGAGGTGGTCGGACTTAGCAGCCTGCTTTCTCACGCCGTGAGGGCCGTCCGACAGAAATGCCGAGGGCAGACCCAGCTCTTCATAGGGCATAGTCGACCAGAAATCCTTGCCGGATAACAGGTCGGCTTTCTGTCTTCTTGTCAGTTTGGAAATGATGTCAGTGTGCTTCATATTAAATCTCCCCTATTGAGTTTTTTTTCTTGACAAAACCCTTTGCGAAACGCCATCGCCGCGACGGTAACAGACGCCGCAGGCACGCAAAGTCCCCCTCCCGTCGCAACCAGAAAAACAGTGACCATAAAGGAGCTTCCCCCGATGCAGCGTTCTTAATTGCAGACAGACAGTACAAATTGCCTGATTTTAATTTTTTTAACACTGTGTATTTTACAATAATAATAAAAAAATGTCAATACCGCACGCATAAATTGTAGCAATTCTGTCATAACTTTGCCAGACCTTGTTAATAATAAACTATCATATCGCGGCAAGTCGCAAAAAAGCGGCTGTAATATTATATTAAAGTGTCAGCAAACCAGTAGCGATGAGCGGCGCCCGCCCCTTTTCCGCCCTCGTCAAAGCGCACAAAAAACTGCGGCGCCGTGGGTTCACGGCGCCGCAGAAGCTTAAATCAGAATGTTACACTTTTTAATTTACACGGACTTTTCCGTCGCGTTGTAGTATATTTACTTTACCACACCCTCGGCGCGTTGTCAATACCTGTTTTTAAAATTTTTTGCAATTATTTTTTCCAGACAAAGTTTTCCTTGCCCGCGCCGACCTCGAAATGATACCTTACTATGCCCTCGTCGATGTCGGTATAGAACCCCTTTCCGCGAGTTAAACGAACTCCGTTCGCGCCGCACAGTTCAAGGAGAAATTTCTGTTGGTTGACCGCCGTCGGGGCGAGCAGCGCGGCGTCCACTCCACGCAAAAACCATTCGGGCGGCTCGCCGCCGACGCGCATAACCTCTTCCCTCGTCCTCGAGCGACGCGCAGCCCCCGCCGTCAGCCCGTAGCCGAAGGCAATTACGGCGCACAACTTTTCGCCCTTTCCGAGCTCTGCCCGCACCGCCCTCTTCCTGAAGGTGAGCGCCGCCCAGCAGGTGTTCAGCCCGAGTGTCTGGGCATAGAGCACTATGCTCTCGCCGAAATAGCCGCACCTCTCCCCGAGGTTCTCCCCGCCGCCGACGAGCGCAATGTAGTTCTCCACGCCGGAGAACTTGCCGTACCGCGCGAGAAAGCAGTCGAATACCGCCCTGTCGCCGTACACTGTCTGTATGTGCAACCCGCTCTGCGCATTGCACTCCGCGACGAAGGCGTCGAGCTTTTGCCTCGTCTCCCCGTCCACGGGTCTGTCCGAATACCTGCGCACGGAATGTCTTGCCGCGACAGCCTCATATATGTCCATAAGTCCAACCCTCCGTCATTCCCGCTTTTTGCCGAAATCGGCGGCGACGCTCCCGATGTGCTGCAGCTCGAAGCGGTATTTCTGCCCCGCCTCGGGATATTTTTCCGCGTCCACTTCGCCGAGGAACATCTCAAGCGGTCTTATCCACAGACTGCCGTCGCCGTACAACCTTCGGTAGACTGCATACTTTTCGCCCGTCTCCGAATGGGTGGCGACGTCGCAGAGCAGGTAATAGTCGCCCTTGAAATGCCTGTAGATGCCGTTTATCTTCAACTCGTTCATACTTTCACCTCTTATCCATTATACCCCTTCTTCCGCCGCCCGACAAGCGAAAGTTTGGCAATTCCGAATGGCGGGCAAAAATCTCTTCCTCAAAGCTCCACTGCGGCGGGCGTTTTTCCATAAGTTTTTTATGATAATCACTATACGGAGAGAGATTTACCCTGAAAACTCCTCCCCGTCATCGCGTTTTTCGTCCCGCCGCCTGAAAAGCGGCTTATCCTGCGCGGACAGCCAAGCGCCGACAGCCATAAGCCCCAGCGCTATGAAATAGGTATAGTGCGGCATTTCCCTGAAGATGACGAGGGAAAGCAGCGTGCCTATGAACGGGGCGACGGCGTATTACGTTGCGCCCCGATACATTTCATTCAAATTCCGTTTCAATACAATACATTACAATTCAGTTCGTTCCATTACTTTACATTTCTTTCTTTCGCTAATTCCAAAACTCTTGCAAATATTGTTTCAAAGAAAATCCGTTGTTCGTTTTCGGATAAAGTTGCAATATCCGGCGTTCCGACTGTAACAATTTCGAGTTCTGTTTTCAGCATTTTTCCACCTCCTTTTCGTTTGTTTTTGAGCGGCAAAAAATACCCCTCAATATATAGGCTCGAAAAAGGGAAAAGTAGACGGTCTGATGTCAAAATTTCACACAATTTTTACATTAGAGCCGATTTTTCCTTTCTGAGCCGCAATCCGACTTCCCAAGCGGAAAGTTTGATATTCAAAATTATACACTATTTTTTATTCCAAGCGTGAGCAGGTGAAAGTATACTTTTCCGTATCTAAACCGAAACTGCACAGATACTTTTCCTCCACTTCATTGTAAATGAACAAAGAAAAACGCCGCCGATATACAAATACCGACGGCATATAAAAAGACGTTAAAACTCAAATACTGCCGCACGGAGCATAAGGGCGGCTCGCCAAGCGGTTCAGCGGCGATCCGCCCGTACCCGCTCGGCGTTTCCGTAGTGTGGTTTTGCGGTTGTTCTTTTGCCGCTTTGTTTTGTTTGTTTTGTGTGGCGTGTGCTTGGCTGCGGCGCGCGTTAGCGCGCCGCACTTGTCTATGCCAAGCACACGCCACGGTGCCAAAAGGTATTTTTTTATATATCTTGCAATTTTGTTTTGCTTATATTATAATAATTTTGAAATGAGTAAAATACCGTTGTGCGCCGTTTAATAATTAAAGGGGGAATATCCTATGAAAAAAGTAATATTGTTTCTATCTTGTTGCTTATTAACGTGCTTATTGGTTGCTTGCCAAAAGGAAATAAATAGTATTACCGATTTTTCACAATTTTCAGATATGACGCAAGAAACTGACAGAGTAGAAGTCGAGTTTGATAATAATTCGGGCGTTCCCTTTTATTTCACGATTGATAATCAAGAAGCCGTTGACGAAGTTATGACTATAATCTTTTCGGCAACATTTATAGACCGAGGAGAAGAAAACTTGTTTGCTGGTGATAATACAAGTATAAAAATCATACAAGGTGAAAAAGAATATAATTTACATGTAAGAGTAAATAAAGACGGGAAACGATATTATGCGTTTTCAACGGGGGACTTACAAAATAAGATTATTGAACTTGCCAGACAAGCCGGAGCTTATAATGAATAGATTTTTAATGATGAGGAGAGAAGTATGAAAAAATTTGTACGCATTGTAGGTATTATCGTCTTAATATGTTGTTTGTTTGGCTCGGTTGGGTGTGGCAATAAATATAATGCAGAATTATTTAATAATGCTGAACAGTGGATTCGTGACGATTTTCTGCGGGAAAATCGTGTAAAGGCGTATTATCCAAACGAAAATTATGATGAGAACGATGAGCAATCCGAAAGATACATTTATGATGAAACTGCTCCCCTGACGAGAACTTTTATTATTTCTGACAATGTGACGTTTGATGAAATCTTCAAGGGAGATGACATTATCGTTGATTTTGCAAATGAAATACTGCTTTTGTATATTCATTCCGAAATTTATCCTGGAAGAAATTACAGTTTGAAAAAGATTGCCGTCGAAGGAGGGAAAATAAGCGTTTCAGTAGAAATTGAAAAGAAGAATGGGGTTGGTGACGCGGCGATGCCCGCCCAAAGCTGTTTATTGGTAAAAATGGATAGAATTGAGATTGATTCGGCAGAATTTATCGAGCAATAAAATCAAACAGGATACATCAGAGAAAAATATGAAAAAGAAGTGTTCTGAAAAGATATTTTACCTATAAAAATAAGAGCCTAAATCGAATATTCGATTTAGGCTCTTATTGGTGCACCTTCAGGGACTCGAACCCTGGGCCCACTGATTAAGAGTCAGTTGCTCTACCAACTGAGCTAAAGGTGCATTTGCTATTTATTTGTTTTCGGATGTCCCAATGGATCAACCGCTGTCTGCTTGTGGTGGTCCATCCGAGATTCGAACCCGGGACACCTTGATTAAAAGTCAAGTGCTCTGCCGACTGAGCTAATGGGCCAAAATAATTGGCTGGGGTGGCAGGATTTGAACCTACGAATGCGGGAATCAAAATCCCGTGCCTTACCGCTTGGCGACACCCCAACGATAAGAGTGAGGAACTCCCCCCTTACGTATTTATGGGGCGGGCGACAAGTTTCGAACTTGCTACCTCCAGAGCCACAATCTGGCGCTCTACCGATTGAGCTACGCCCGCCATAAATGCTGGTGCGCCTGGAGAGACTCGAACCCCCGACACACGGCTTAGAAGGCCGTTGCTCTATCCTGCTGAGCTACAGGCGCATATGTACGCATTAAGCTTAACACGCCAAAGCCTTGTTTTATTGGAGCGGGTGATGGGAATCGGACCCACGCAACCAGCTTGGAAGGCTAGTGTTCTACCATTGAACTACACCCGCATCTGTATGCACTTCATACCCTGAGCGGAGCAGGTCACGCACAACTCAATGCTTGAGTATTATAGCAAATGGATTTTTTTATGTCAACTCATTTTTTAATAATTTATTCTTTTTTTATAATTTTTTTGTTGCGCGCAAAGAGGCGTCGAAACGCGCTATTTGCGGTTGAGCCAAGCATTTACGGAATGGGCTGCAACGTTGCCTTCCCCCGCCGCCTTGGCATACTGATAAGGTCTGCCCGTGCAGTCGCCCGCGGCGAATATGCCCGCGACATTGGTCGCCATATTCCTGTCGGCCACGACGGCGCCCTCTTTTACTTCGAGCGCGGAATACAGACTGTCGCAGGCGGCATCCTTGAGCATAAACACGCCGTCGACTTCTATCTCTCCGCCCGAATATTCAACCGACGACACCTTGCCTTCACCCTTTATGCGCTTGGGAATGCCGACAATTTTTTCAATATTTTTACCCTCGACGCCGCAATCTTTATACAGCGCGAAGAGGTACACTTTTGCGGCATAGTCCGCAAGCAGTTCTGCCTCGTGCTCCTCTTCCTTCGACGCGCAGACGACGGCAATGACCTTTCCCCTGTACAGAAAGCCGTCGCAGGTGGCGCAATAGCTTACACCTCTGCCGACAAACTCCTTTTCGCCGACGATCGGCTTGACCGTCTCCACGCCCGTGGCGAGAATTATAGTCCTTGCCTCGTACACTTCCTGCCCGCAGGCGACGAAAAAGCCGCCCTCGGCGTCGTATATGCCCGTGGCGCGACCCTCAGTCACGGCTATGCCCTCCCCCGCGAGCTGCGCGGAGAGCGCGTCCCTGAACGCCCCGCCCGAAACTTCGGGAAGTCCGGGGTAGTTCTTTATCTTTTCGGCGCTTGCCACTTTGCCCGAAAGCCCCTTGTTGCCGACGAGCAGAAAATCGCGCTTGAGCGCCTTCAGCGTGAGCGCCGCGGAGATGCCGGCAACGCCCGTTCCCAAAATAATGCAATCGTACATAATTCACCTCTATTATCTGTCAATCGGGCGGCATATATGCGCCGATTAACCCAACCTTGCGCGACTGACGGCAAGCGCCCAGCCGTCGCGTTTTCTGCGCCTTTCCTCCCCGCTCATTGCGGGCGTAAACCGCGCCCCGCCGCCCTCCAGCAAGGAGAGCTCCTCCCTGTTCCAATATCCGCAGGTAAGCCCCGCAAGATACGCCGCGCCGAGCGCTGTGGTTTCCACAACCTCCGGGCGGACAATGTCGATGCCCGATATGTCCGCCTGAAACTGCATCAAAAAATTATTGAGCGATGCGCCGCCGTCCACCCTTAAGGAGCTTACGTTTAGCCCCGAATCCCTGCGCATTGCCGCGATTAAATCTTCGGTCTGGTAGGCTATGCTCTCGAGCACAGCCCTTATCATATGCGCCTTGTTGGTGCCGCGCGTTATGCCGCAAATCACGCCGCGTGCAGAGGCGTCCCAATAGGGCGCGCCCAGCCCCGTAAACGCGGGTACGAGATATACACCCGCCGTGTCCTTTACTCTGTTAGCCCAGATCTCGGTCTCTGCCGCAGAGGAGACGAGCCCCAACTCGTCACGCAGCCACTGAACCGCCGCCCCCGCGACGAATACCGAGCCCTCCAGAACGTATGGCGGTCTGCCATCCGCAGCCGCGCCGAGCGTCGTCACAAGCCCGTTCGTGCTCTTTACCGCCTTCGAGCCCGTATTCATCAGGAGGAAACAACCCGTGCCGTATGTGTTTTTTACGTCGCCCTCCTCCGTGCAAAGATGCCCGAAGAGCGCCGCCTGCTGGTCGCCCGCGACGCCGCATACGGGAACCTCCGCCCCGAGCACGCCCTTGTCCGTACAGCCGAACAGACTGCCCGACGGCAGGACACGGGGAAGCATAGACGCGGGTATGCCGAACAGCCTTAAAAGCTCTTCATCCCATTCGAGAGTGTGTATATTGAACAGCATCGTGCGCGAAGCATTTGTATAGTCGGTGGCAAAAATTCTGCCCTTGGAGAGGCGCCACATAAGGTATGTATCCACCGTGCCGAAGAGCAGCTCGCCGCGCTCCGCCCTCTCCGCGGCGCCGCCGACGTTGTCGAGTATCCACCTTATCTTTGTAGCCGAAAAATATGCGTCCGGCACAAGCCCCGTCCGCTCGTATATAAACGGCGACAACCCGTCACGCTTGAGCTTTTCGGCATATTCCGCCGTGCGTCTGCACTGCCAAACTATGGCGTTATGAACGGGCGCGCCCGTCTTTGCGTCCCAGACGAGCGTAGTCTCCCTCTGATTGGTTATGCCTATAGCCGCTATGTCGCCTATGTCCGCGTCCGCCCTGGCGAGCGCTTCGGCAATGACGCCCATAGCCGTGCCGAATATGTCCCTGGGCGCGTGCTCGACCCAGCCCGCGCGGGGATAAATCTGCGCGAACTCCTGCTGCGCCTTGCCGACGATTGCGCCGCGCCTGTCAAAGACTATCGCGCGCGTAGATGTCGTGCCCTGGTCGAGGGCGAGTATATAGTCCATAGTCCTTCTCCGAAAGAAACGAATTTCGTATATAATTCTAACACGGCGCGCCCGAGCTGTCAACGGGCAAAAAAATAGCCCCGAAGAATTTTCTTCGGGGCGCTGTGCCTTTAATTAAAGGACTTAGGTCAATATGAATGTTGCAAGGAAGATAACGCCGATTACCCAGGTAGGAATGGAAACTTCCTTGATCTTGCCGGTGCAAACCATTACTATGATATACGTGATGATGCCGATGCCGATACCCTTGGAGATGGAATAACCGAGTACCATTACGATGAACGTAAGGAATGCGACGATAGCTTCGGCTGCGTCCGTCCAGTCTACCTTTACCACGGAGGTCATCATAAGCACGCCTACCCAGATGAGAGCCGTTGCGGTAGCGCAGGAAGGAATGAGCTGGGCTATGGGCGAAAGGAACATTGCGACGATGAAGCAGATTGCCGTGACGAGAGCGGTGAAGCCCGTCTTGCCGCCTGCAGCAACGCCCGAAGAGCTCTCTACGAAAGTCGTGACCGTTGAAGTACCGGCGATTGCGCCTGCGCAGGTTGCGACTGCATCGGAGAGCATCATCTGGTTCATACGGATGGGCGCGCCATTCTCGTCGAGGAGGTTGCCCTTAGAGCAAGCGCCGTAGAGAGTGCCGATTGTGTCGAACATATCTATCATACAGAGCGAAAGAGCCGTGGTGATGATGAGAACTACGAGAGTGCCTGCATTGTTGCCCTCTACGCCGAGGTATGCGGCGAAGTCAAAGCCTTCGGTAAATACCTTGCCTACGCTGTCCTTGCCCCACGCAGCGAATGCGTTGAAGGGATTGGAAAGGGAGATACTTTCAAAGAATGCAACTGCGCCTTCGGAACCGCAAGCCGTTGCGATGCCTGCAAGGATATAGAACACGACAGCCGTGCCGAGAATACCCCACAGAATTGCGCCCTTTACGTTCTTCTTGGTCATTATCGCAATAGCGATTACGCCGAGAATTGCAACAAGTGCGGGAAGCATACCGCCAACCGTGCCTGCGTTGTAGGTCATAAAGCTGTTTGTCGAGCTGAGCACGTTGAACGAAACAAAGGTGACGAGCGTGGAGCTGTCAACGACGATGCCCGCATTCTGCATACCGATGAAGGCGATGAACAGACCGATGCCGACGGGAATTGCGTGGCGTACGCCTGCGGGAATTGCAGCGAATATCTTCTGCCTTAAGCCCGTTGTGGTGAGCACGACGAAGATTACGCCGTCGAGCAGGGTGAATACCATACAGTTAGCATAGGTAAGTCCCGTTCCGCCGAGCACGAGCGTATAGACTATAAACGCGTTTATGCCCATACCTGAAGCCTGTGCGAGGGGCATCTTTGCATACAGCGCCATAAGCATTGTGCCGACGATTGCGCCGATTGCCGTTGCGATGTAAGCCGCGCCGTAAGGGTCTTCTCCGCCGATGACGTGTTGGAACATTCCTGCGTTTACCATAAGAATGTAGACCATTGCCATAAACGTCGTAAGGCCTGCCACGATCTCGGTCTTATAGGTAGAACCGCTCTTGGTAATGCCGAACCAGGCGTCAACCTTTCCGACCTTCTTTTCTTCGACAGCGGTTTCGGCAGTCTCTGCTACCTGCTCCTCCGTCTGCTGAGTTTCTTCAGCCATTTGGAAAGTACCTCCGATTAAATTTTTCTTGAAGTTGAACGGCAGAAAAACATATATTTCACGCCGTTTTCACAAAAACTAATTTTAGAATAACACTAAACAACAAAAAAGGCAAACAATTTACGCTTGTTTGCCCTTAGTTTTATTTATATAATTGTGAAAAATAATTTGTACGCGCCCGACGCCTTGACAAGACGACCGAGCGCACCGCCTCTACGCCCCTTTTCCCCTGCCGATAAGCGCCGTTCTCATTGCGTTTGCCACGGCAAGGAGCATTACGCCGACATCGCCGAATATGGCAATAATGAGCGGGAACGAGGGTATGAACACGCTGCACATCATAATTGCGAACTTGACGACGAGGGAACCGACTATGTTCTGGCAGACTATGCGCCTCGTGCCCTTTGCAATCTTCTTCGCCTCGGGAAGCAGCGCGAGGTTGTCGGAGACGAGGACGACGTCGCTCGCCTCTATAGCCGCGTCGGAGCCGACCTGACCCATAGATACGGCGCAGTCGGCAACCGTCATTACGGGGGCATCGTTTATGCCGTCGCCGACATAGATGAGCTTGCCCTCCTTTTTGAGCTTTTTTGCCTCCTCCAGCTTTTCGTCGGGGAGAAGAGAGCCTATCGTCACGCCCATTCCTATCTTCGAGGCGACCGCCTTTGCCCTCTCGGCGCTGTCCCCCGTGAGCATACACGTCTTTTCAATGCCCTGTTCGCGCAGTGCCGTAAGCGCCTCCCTGGCGCCCGCCTTTACGGTGTCGTCGATGTCGATAACCCCGACATATTCGCCGCCCAATGCAACATATATGAGCGTGGCGATGCTGCGCTTGCGCTTGTACGCGACGCCGTTTTCCTCCATAAATTTGCCGTTGCCGCAGAGCAGCTCTTTTCCCCTTACCCTGCACTTTATGCCCCTGCCCGCAACCTCTTCGGCGTCGGTCGCGGCATAGTCTGTACGCACGTCTTTGAACGCCGCCGCTATGGGGTGCGAGGAATATCTTTCGGCTGCGGCGGCGAGCTTAAGCGCCCTTTCGGAGGAGTATTCGACAATTCTGAAAGTGCCCTCGGTAAGCGTACCCGTCTTGTCGAATGCGGCAATCGTCGCCTCTGCAAGGGCGTCCAGACTTGTAGAGCCCTTTACCAGTATCCCCGAACGCGCGCACCTGCCTATGCCGCCGAAATAGGAAAGCGGCACGGAGATTACAAGCGCGCAGGGACAGGAGATTACGAGGAAGGAGAGCGCCTTGTATATCCACTCCCTGTACGTCTCCCACGCGAACGCCGCGTTCACGCCGCAGACCACAGTGGGAACTATGCTTGCCAGCAGCACCGCCGCGATTACGACTATCGGGGTATAGTACCTTGCAAAGGTCGTTATAAACTTTTCGGACTTTGCCTTCTTGGAGGTGGAATTTTCAACGAGTTCGAGAATTTTCGCCACCGCCGAATTTTTGTATTCCCTTACGACCTCTGCGGTTATAGCACCCGTAAGGTTGATTGCGCCGGACAGCACTTCGTCGCCGACGCCTACGTCCCTGGGCACCGCCTCGCCGTTGAGGCTCTTCATATCGAGCGAGCTCGCCCCCCCGGCTATCACGCAGTCGACGGGTATCTTTTCGCCCGCCTTGACGAGTATTTTATCGCCGATTTTAAGACTTTCCGGCGAGACGACAACCTGTCTGTCGCCGTCGATGAGCGTCGCCGTATCGCTCTTTAAATCCATAAGGTCGGATATCGACCGCCTCGACGCGCCGACGGCTATCGACTGCAACAGCTCGCCTATGCGGTAAAGAAGCATTACCGCAACGCCCTCGAACAGTCCGTCGCCCGTCGTTATGCCCAAACCAATCGCGCCGACAGACGCCACCGCCATAAGGAAATTCTCATCGAAAATCTTGCCCTTGGCGACGTTCCTTGCCGTATTCCACAGCACTATGTAGCCGGAGAACGCGAACGCCACGGCATAGAAGGGAATGTAGACGTACCACTTCGCCCACTCAAACCCGCCGAGGTCGAAAACTATCGCGGGAATGAAGAATATGGCGGAGATGAGTATGGTTATTATGTCGACCTTGTTCTCCTCGAACACGTTTCTCTTCGGCGGTTTTCCGTCGACAATCCTGACATCCTCGAAGTGAGTTATGGCATATATCGCCTTATCGTATGCTTCGCTGTTTGCCGCGTTGAGGACGACTGTCATATTCATAAAGTCCACCGTGGCGGACACGCCGTCTATGGCGTTGAGCTCCTCTTCAAGCTCCCTGCCGCAGTTGGCGCAGCAGAGGTTGGCAATCTTTATGCGCCTGCCCTCCCTTGAAATCTCGGCGACGGGTTCGTCCTCCACCACCTTTACTTCCTCGAAGTTGTTACAGCAGCGCTTTACCCTTTCAAGCGCGCCCTCCTCGCAGTCGGCGACTACCCTGGACGCCATAAAGTCTACGGTAGCCGACCTTACGCCCTCCAGCGAGGATATCTCCTCCTCGAGCTCGCGCGCGCAGTTGGCGCAGTCCAGCCCTTTAATCTTTATTGTCTCTTTCATCGCAATACAGATGCTCCTTTGCAACCTTTAATATTGTCATTATATGTTCGTCGGCGACGGAGTAGATGACCTGCTTGCCGCTCCGCCGGCACTTGATTATGTCGTTATCCTTGAGCGTCTTGAGCTGATGCGAGACGGCGCTCTGGTTTCCGCCTATCGCAGCGGTAAGGTGCTCCACGCACAGCTCGCCGCAAGACAGCGCAAAGAGTATTTTTAGACGCGACGGCTCGCTGATCGCCTTGAACCGCACAGCCATACGCTCTATGTCGCCGCCGCAAGGCATAGTTTCCAGCGCGCGCCGCACGTTCTCTTCGTGTTCCAGCCACTCCGACGCGCTGTCGCACCCGGTCTTTACGGACATATTTTCTGCCTCCGTCAATAAATTTTGTAAAATTAACTTATGAATTGTTATTCATATATTATCACGACGCAGCGCGTTTGTCAACGAAAAAAGAGCGCGCTTTTAAAAAAACTGCCTTTGCGACCAAAAAGGCTGCGGAGGCGGAAATTTTTTCCGCCTCCGCAGCCCGCCGCCGCAACTATTATCTCACCGCTCAAGCCCAAAACGCCGCCTGCGTCAGGCGGCGCCCTGAATTTCCCCGCGCCGACTATCTTTTTGTTTGTCTTGACCGCCGTCTCCGCGCTTCACCTGTCTGATTTCGGCAACAGACAGATATTTGTCCTTGCGGAGGAGAATTTTTTCCTCTTTGCCGTCTTTCTTCTTTATGAGATAGCACACGCTCTCCGCGCCCTCCTTGGCGTAGCTTATCACCCTGTCCTCGTCGCCCTCCACCGTGACGGGCTCGGGGCTTGGAATGACGGCGCTCACCTCTGAGGAAAAGGCGTAGCTGAACCCGTCGCTCCTGCCGTAGAGTTTGAAAGTTACGCTGTCAGAGGATGCAGAAGCGCGGATATATACGGGCACGGGCGACGGATTTTTAATGCGCAGGTCGAAGTAGTCGCCGCTGACCATTGCATCGCGCGAGGGCGGAACATAGCTGACGAGCAGGCTGTGCGGATGATATTCGACAATTTCCAGCCCCGCGAGCAGGGCGGCGTTGTACAGCGTGGTGGACACCTGGCACACTCCGCCGCCATAGCCGTCGACAAACCTGCCTCCCGAAATGATTTTGGCAATTTTAAAGCCGTTTGCCGCCGTGCGCGCGCCCACCGCGCCGTTGAACGACAGCACTTCGCCCGCGGCAATCACCCTGCCGTTGAGCTTTTCCGCCGCGAGCGCTATGTTGTGCGCGCGATCCTCCGCGCTGCCGTCGAAACGGGTGGTGAACGAGGAGATGAGCGCCGTATCCCGCGCGATCTGCTCTTCTGTAAGTTGCGGGGAGAAGTAGTTGAAAGATACGTACACCTTGCCGAACGTACCTCCGAGCGAACGGGCGATGTCCGCCCTGAGTTTTTTTACGTCGACAGTGCGTCCGTCCCTGCCCGCTTCCACCGTGAACGGCGCGCCCGTCGCGTTGAATATTACCTTAGGCTCTTCGGACCGTCTTTCGCAGAGGGCGCATATGCGAGCTATTGCCATATCCTCGTCGGCAAGGCGGTATGTCGGGGGAGATATCACGCTCTCCCCCCGCTTTGCGCCCCGAAGCGCCGACATAAACCGTTCTTCGTATATGATTTCGGGAAATATGAAATCGTATGTCCTGCCGTCGGCGCATATTTCGAGGCGCTTGCCCTTCAGCTCCTCTTCCGCCTTAAGCCTCAGGAGCGCATAAGCCGCCCTGTAAGTCATTCCCCCGACCCCGACGCCGTTCACGCTTACCCCGCGCGGCACCCACAGCGCGAAGCCGCAGGAAAATATAAAAGCGCCCGCCGCAAGGACAAGCGCAGTTACCGTACATACAGTTTTTTTGAATATCTTCATTAAGTCAGACCAAGCGCCGCAAGCAGCCTTTCGTCGGGATAAAAGGGCGGAGTGCCTATATTGCGGTTTCCGCCGAAATAGTGCGTATCCGACCCGCCCGTAATCAGGAGAGCATACTCTGCGGCAATCTCCTTAAAGTACTGCGTCTGACTATCAGTATGCCCCGAATAGACGGCTTCTATGCCGTCCAGCCCGCACGCTCTGAGGCGTTCGATGAGGGATATTACGCCCTCTTTTTCCATACTTATCCTCCCGGGGTGGGCAAGCGAGCATATCCCCCCGCACGCCTTTATGAAGCGCACCGTCTCTTCGGGCGAGGGACGGCATATGCACGAAAAACCCGCCGTGCCGTAGTTGAGATAGCGCGCGTAGAAGTCCACGGGCGAGGAGGCATAGCCCCGCCTTGCGCCCGCCGCAGCGATGTGCATAGCGTGTATGGGCGTACGGGTGAACCTGCGCTCTTTAAGGACGTCCTCGTATTTTATGCCGACGCCCTTTGCCGCCAGCTTTTTTAATATGTCTGCGGTGCGCCTTTCCGCCCCGTCGTCGAGCCTTTTGTGAAAGGCGGCATATTCCCCGCAGCCCAAGTCCATATTGTACCCGAGAATGTGCACCTTGACTTCGCCGTCGTATGCCGAAATCTCCTCGCCGCGCACGGCGACGATGCCCTGCTCTGCGGCAATGGCGGACACCTCTTCCCACGCGCAGGCGTTGTCGTGGTCGGTGACGGAGATCAGCTCCGCGCCCCTGCCCTTCGCGCTCGTAACCACCGTAAGGGGAGACTGCGCTCCGTCCGAATAATATGTGTGTATGTGCATATCGGCACGCATCATCTCTTTATAGCGCCCCCCTCTATCATTATCTTGTTGACCTCCCTGCCGTAGAGCACCCTCTCGGCGTGGGTGCAGGTGATAATCGTCTGCAGCCCCTCCGTGCGGGCGACGAGCTTTTTGCGCCTGGGAAGGTCGAGCTCGCTCATAACGTCGTCGAGAATGAGTATGGGATATTCGCCGCACGCCTCCCTGAAGATGTTGACCTCGGCGAGCTTTATTGCGAGCGCCGCCGTCCTCGTCTGACCCTGCGAGGCATAGTTCTTGGCGTCCTGTCCGTTTATGGTTATGTCGATGTCGTCCCTGTGCGGACCGCTTGCCGTATAGCCGAGGCGTATGTCCCTGTCATAGTTGTTTGAAAGCTCGTCGAAGAGGCGGGCGGACAGCTCCTCCCCGTCGCCCTTGTACTTCTTTTCGGGGGAAATTTCAAGCTTTTCCTGCCCGTCGGTGAGATATGCGTGCGCCTCCCCCGCGAGCGGCGACAGCTTTGCGAGGTATTCCGTTCTCCTTGCGGCAATCTCCGCGGCATAGCGGCAGAGCTGCGCGTCCCACACGGGCAAAGTGTCCATTACGAGGGAGATATCCCTGTTCTTTAAGAGGTTGTTGCGCTGTTCGAGTATCTTGTTGTACCTTGAAAGGGCGGTATAGTAGCTCTTGGAAAGCTGGGAAATGGAGATATTCAGAAATCTGCGGCGCTCGTCCGGACCGTCCTGAATGAGGCGGAGCTCCTGCGGGGAGAAAAAGACGGCAAACACGTTGCCGAGGAGGTCTGCATTGCGGCTTATCCTGTTGCCGTTGACGCGTATTTCCCTGCCGCCATCGGTGATTTCCGCGTCTATCGTCACGTCTCCGTATCTGCCCGCGCACACGCAGCCTATCGCTGCGGCACTCTCGCCCTCGCGTATCATCTGTCTGTCCCGCCTTGCACGCATAGAAGTGCCCGTGCAGAGGTAGAAAACCGCCTCCGCACAGTTGGTCTTGCCCTGCGCGTTCTTGCCGAACAACACGTTGAGGGCGGGGGAAAATTCAAACTTCTCTTCCGCGTAATTTCTGAAATTTTTCAAATACAATTTTTTAATGTGCATTTCCGAGCAAAAAATACTTTATTTAATCGTCAATTTGGTATATAATGATTGTATGGCAGACGCCGCGTCGTTTTAACTATATTATAGCGCATTGCGGCAAAAAATTCAAAGGAATTACGGGCTAAATTATGGACTCTTCCAATCTTGACTTTATCTATAACCCCATAAGGGAAAAGATGAAGGAAAACATTACGTACATAATGTTCTCGACATATATCGACAAGCTTAAACCCGTCGAAATAGACGGCAGATATATCGTGCTGGAGACCGTCTCCGAAAACTTTGCGGAGCTGATTACCAACACGCTCGCCGACAAGATGAGAGACGCCATAATCAAGGCGGACGTAGGCGTGTCAGACTTCAGGCTTGTCGTCAAGGGCAGCAGGGAATATTTCAGCGCGCCGACAGAGGAAGCCCCCTATTCTCCCCCCAACAACCTGAACAAGCGCTTCACCTTCGACACCTTCGTCGCGGGCAACAACCAGTTTGTGGTGGAGGCGGCAAAGGACGTGGCGAACGACCCCGCGGGCGCTTATAACCCCCTGTTCATTTACGGCGGGACGGGACTTGGCAAGACGCACCTTATTCAGGCTATCGCCAACAAGATTATCGCCGACAAGCCCAACTTGAAGGTCATATATGCCACCTGCGAACAGTTTGTAAACGAGATTATAGACACGATGTTCGCCGCAAAGGGTCCCAACGCGAGGGAACGCGGCAACAGACTGCGCCAGCACTACCGCTCCGCAGACGTGCTGATTATTGACGACATACAGTTCATAGCCAACAAGAAGGCCGTGCAGGAGGAGTTCTTCCATACCTTCAACGAACTCATCTCCCGCGGCAAGCAGATAGTAATTACATCCGACCAGCCTCCGAAGGAGCTGACCGCACTCGAGGAGAGGCTGAGAACGAGATTTTCCGGCGGACTGGTATTCGACATACTACCCCCCAACTATGAAACCAAGATTGCCATACTCAAGCAGAAGGCGTTTGAAAAGCGCAGCATAGTGCCCGACGAGGTGCTCGCCTTCCTTGCGCAGGATTCGGGCGACGACGTCAGAACGCTTGAGGGCAGACTGACCAAAGTCATTTTCGCCGCGCGCCTGCACGAGACGCCGATAAGCGTGGCGCTTGCAAGGAGCGCTTTGAACGAAGCGGTGCCCGAGAGCGGCAACGGCGAGATTACCGCGGCAAACATAATAAGCGCAGTCACCGGCTATTACGGCGTCACGAGGGAGGATCTTGTGGGCAAATGCAAGAAAAAGGACCTTGTATTGCCCAGGCAGGTATGCTGCTACCTTATGTGCGAGCTATTGTCCCTCCCCCTTATGTCCATAGGCAAGGAACTTGGCAACCGCAACCACACCACCATACTCTATTCGCGCAACAAGGTCGAAGAGATGATGGCCGTAAGCGACAAGATGGCAAAGGAAATTGACGACATAAAGAACATAATACTCAAAAAATAAGACTTTCGCCCTCTGCTACCGCGAGGGCGAAAACATTAAGGGCATATGACGGAATTTTTATTGGGAGAATACGACGTAGTAGTCGTGGGCGCAGGTCACGCGGGTTGCGAGGCGGCGCTCGCCTCTGCGCGAACAAACTTAAAAACCGCGGTACTGACGCTCAACCTGGACAGCATCGCCTTTATGGCGTGCAATCCCTCGATAGGCGGCACGGCAAAGGGGCACCTGGTGCGGGAGATTGACGCGCTGGGCGGCGAGATGGGCATAAATGCCGACAAGACGGCTTTACAGATAAAGATGCTGAATGTAGGCAAGGGCGCGGCGGTGCAGTCGCTCAGGTGCCAGTCGGACAAGAACGCCTATCACGCGCGAATGAAGAGCGTGTTGGAGCATACTCCCAACCTGAGGATAATTCAGGGCGAGGCGCAGGAAGTTATGACCGAAAACGGCAGGGTGTGCGGCGTTAAGACGACATACGGCGGAATTTTGAAGTGCCGCGCCGCAATACTTGCCACGGGCGTATATTTAAACGCGCGCACGATTACGGGCGAAGTCGTGCAGAACAGCGGGCCGAACGGGTTCGCCCCCGCCACTGCGCTCACCGAAAACCTCATCTCTCTCGGCTTTTCTGTGCGCCGCTTCAAGACGGGCACCCCCGCAAGAGTTAGCTTTGCCTCCCTCGACCTCGATAAGCTCACGGTGCAGTACGGCGAGGACGACGTAGGACCCTTTTCATTCATCTCCGAAACGCCGCCCGAAAACAAGCTGCCCTGCTACCTTGCGTACACCAACAGGGCGACGCACGAGACAATATTAAAAAATCTCGACCGCTCCCCCCTCTACAACGGCGCGATAGCCTCCACAGGTCCAAGATACTGCCCCTCGATAGAGACTAAAGTAGTCCGCTTTTCGGACAAGGACAGACACCAGCTTTTCATAGAGCCGGAGGGCATAGACACGCTTGAGGCGTACGTGCAGGGAATGTCCTCCTCTATGCCGCACGACGTGCAGCTTGAGATGTACCACTCGATTGCGGGGCTGGAGCACGCGGAGTTTATGCGCTTTGCGTATGCCATAGAATACGACTGCATAGACGCCCTCGACCTTCTGCCGACGCTTGAATTCAAGAAGTTGGACGGGCTATACACGGCGGGGCAGATTAACGGCACTTCGGGCTATGAAGAGGCAGCGGCGCAGGGGCTTATGGCGGGGCTCAACGCCTCATTAAAGCTGCGCGGGCTTCCCCCTCTCGTCCTGGGCAGAGATGAGGCGTATATCGGCGTGCTCATCGACGACCTTGTGACAAAGGGCACGGAAGAGCCGTACAGAATGATGACCTCGCGCGCGGAATACCGCATAGAACTGAGGCAGGATAACGCCGACTTCCGCCTTACGCCAAAGGGATATGCGGCGGGACTTGTCACCGAGGAAAGATACGCCGCGTACCTTAAGCGCTATTCGCAGTACGAGAGCGCGCTGAATGAAATTGAAAGGCGCGACCTGCCGCCCGACGCAACCGAAAGGCTGCTGCTTAAGCACGGGTTCGAGAGGGCGACGGGCAGCATAAGCCGAGGCGACCTGATAAGGCGCGGAATACCCCTGGACGAAATTAAAAAGGAGTTCGGCGGCGTGGACTTTCCCCGCTCGGTATGCGAGTCCGCAGAGGTCTACACAAAGTACGAAGGGTACCTCAAAAAGAACAGGCAGCAGATAGAGCGGGCAAAGAAACTTGAGGACAGATTGCTGCCTGAGGATACAGACTACTCAAAGATTGAGGGACTGAGGCTGGAGGCGCGCGAAAAACTGAACAAGATACGCCCCCGCTCTATAGGTCAGGCGACGAGAATTTCGGGCGTAAATCCAGCAGACATCTCCGTGCTTATGGTCTGGCTGACATTGAAAAAGGGCTGAAAAACGCCGCCGCTTAATCTGATATAATTGAATTGGCTGCGGGCAGCGCAAATCATTGCGCTGCCCGCAGCTCTTTCCTCCTTAAGTCCGCCGCACCTTTCCCCCGCTTTTAAACGCCGACCTTGCCGCCCGCAACCGCCGTTCCCCCGTTACGTGCGCGGCGAACGGCAATCTGCATTATGTCACAAAATGCCCCAAACAAAGACAAAATATTGCCTTGCCCGCAGTATATAATGCGGTTATGCGAGTGCGGATAAACTTAAAAAGCGTACTTATGTACTGCACATATGCCCTTGCCGTCGTGTTCATAAACGGCGCGCTGCCCGGAGTGCCCTTTTCACTGGGGCTGTGCTTTGCAATGCTAATCTGCGGGGCGAACATCGTGGCGGTGCCCGTACTGTACGCGCTCGCCTCGGTGATATCGCTCAACTGGATGACTATGGTCTTAGGTCTTTTCGAGGGCGGCTTTCTCTGCCTTGTCACTCTGCTTTACAGGCGCTCCGGGAGAAAGATACGCGCGGAGGCGGCGGCATATATGGCTATATCCCTCGCACCGTTTATCGCCTTTTCGGACTGGCAGGGCATAAGTTCGCTGTACTTCACCGACAACATATACTTGATAAAGTCGGTCGCCGCGATTGCCGTGATGCTCTTCACCTTCTTTTCGGTGAGGTGCGTATATTCGCTCTTTTTCAGGCTGTTCAGGTGTATGCTCCGCCCCGACGAGCTGCTGTGCATATCCGCCGTCGCCGCGCTGTGCGGAGCGGGCATCTATAACCTTGCAGGGCAGTTTGCGTATATCTGCATATGTGCGGGGCTGATACCGCTTGCCGTGCGGCTTTACCGCTCCCCCGCCGCGCTCATCGTCGCCTGCGTTCTGGCGCTGCCGCTGACAATAGCCACGCTGGACATAAATTATTTTACCTACGCCATGCTTCTCTCCCTTTCCTGCCTCATCTTCTGCGGGGCGGGCAGGGGCGCGCCGCCCGTCGTCTCTCTTGCGCTCGTCACGGCGTTCATGTACTTTGCGGGCGCATTTGAAAAGGGCGTCGCGCTGACGGTTATCTATGCTCTCCTGCTATTCTGCTGTTGCTTCGCCTCCTCCATTCCCTCGGACGGCAAACTCAGATCCCTGCGCGACCTCATATACGTAAAAAAACAGCTTGACCGCGCAGAGGAAGAGCGCTTCCGCGACTACGTTTCGCGCAGGCTGTTCAGAATGAGCGAGGTGTTCAGGGAGATAGAGCTGGCGTTCACCGCCCTGGACGAGGGCATTGACGAGACCGCCCTGCGCCGCAGAATGCTTACCGAAGTCAGGGAAAAGCTGTGCGCCGGCTGCCAACGCAAAAACATCTGTGCAAAGACCAACGTCTACGGCGGCATAGCCTCGCTCATCGAAGTCGGCTGTCTTAAGGGCAAGGTTAGCCTTGTGGACCTGCCGAAGGAGATAACGACGAACTGCTCGCAGGCGGGCGCGCTGATAGACGCAATTAACGTAAACCTTGCCGAATACCGCAAACTGACGCTTGAAAACTACAACGTGAAGAGCGGCAGAAAGCTGCTTGCGGGGCAGGCAAAGGGCGTTGCGGAGGTATTGAAGAGCCACGCCGTGGAGCTTGCGCGCACGCAGGAAAACTTTGCCCCGCTGGAGGACGCGACGATGAAGGAACTTGCCGCGTGCGGCATCTCCTGCCCGGAGATAAGAATTGCGGGCGGGGAGCAGTTCACCGTTCTTGCGACGGCGATAGGCAAGGTAAACCCCTCCGCCATCGGCGCAATAATTGCGAGGTCGACGGGCACGGAGGTGCTCCTCAAAGACAGAATACCCGTCGATGCGCAGAAGAGCACATACATATTCGTCCGACCTCCCCGCTATGACGCCGCTTTCGGCGTGGCGTTCGCAATAAAGGAAGGCGAGCGCGTCTCCGGGGATACGCACTCCGTGATAGACATAAACGAACACAGCTTTTTGATGGCACTCTCCGACGGAATGGGCAGCGGCAGATATGCGCGCAAGGTGTCATCTACCGCGATATCGCTCATAGAGGCGTTCTACCGCGCGGAGATGCCCGCCGACATTGTGCTTGACACCATAAACAAACTGCTGTGCTTTAACAGGGAGGAGCGGTTTACCTGCATAGACGTTGCCGCAATCGACCTCAATACCCTTGCAGCCTCCTTCATAAAGATCGGTTCGCCCGCGGGCGTGATAGTGCGCAAGGGCGAAATAAAGGTGCTGGAGAGCAATTCGCTGCCCCTCGGCATACTCGACAGCCTGCACCCCACCACTTGCAGCGAACAGCTCAAATGTGACGACTTAGTGGTGTTTATGAGCGACGGAGTGACGTCGGCGTTTTCCACCCCGCAGGAACTGTACTCCTGCCTGCAGAAGCTCACCCCGCTCAACCCGCAGTCGCTAGCCGATGACATTCTCGCAGAGGCGAAAAGCAGACAGTTCGGCATACCGGACGATATGACCGTGCTGTGCGTGCGCATTTTCGAGCGGCAGTCCGCCTGACGCCCGCCCGACACGCCCGCGAGAACGCGGGCGACGTTGAAACATTCGCGCGCGCCGCAAACCCGACGCACGAACATAGCGCAACCTCGCCGCTTTCAAGAAACCTTACGACCACAATATCATTCTTCCCTCCCCATAAAAGACGCGCCGCAGAGTACTTTTATCAAAGCACTCTGCGGCGCAACCTTTAAGAGGTACAAAAATCAAATTATCTTCCGCTGTTTACAATCATACGCTTGAGAGCAGCCATCGTCCTGCGGTCGGGCTGTTTTTCGAGGCGGAAAGTCCAGTTGCCAGAAGCAACCGCGGGGGTATTCATCCTTGACGTATTGTCCAGGCGGAGGACGTCCTGCACGGGCAGAACGACGAGATACGACCGCGTGTTGAGCGCGCACAGGCAAAGCGCTTTTACGGCATCGTCCCTGTCGACAACGGGCATATATAAGCCCTGCTCCTTTATGACCTTGCGCAGGCACTTCTTGAAGTCCCTGAACTGCTCTTCGTTCATCTTATAGAGGAAGCCGAGCGCGGTGTCGTTGTCGTGGGTGCCCGTATACGTAACAGAATTTTCGGGAATATTTCGGGGCAGATAGTCGTTATTTTCGTTGCCGTCGAAGGCAAACATAAGTATCTTCATTCCTGGCAGCCCGCTCTTTTCCCTGAGTTCGAGCACGCCGTCGTCTAAAATTCCGAGGTCCTCGGCGATTATGTCTATGTCGCCTAGGCGCTCGCCTATGGCGTTGAAGAGCTCCATTCCTGGACCCTGCTCCCACTCGCCCTCTACGGCGTTATATGCGCCTGCGGGAACGGCATAGTAGCGGTCAAGCCCGCGGAAGTGGTCAATCCTTACGACGTCGTACATCTTGCTCGCCCTTGAAATGCGGTCTATCCACCAATCGTAATTGTCGGCGCGCATTGCGTTCCAATTATAGAGAGGGTTGCCCCAGAGCTGACCTTTCTTCGAGAAATAGTCGGGGGGAACGCCAGCCACCTTTGTCGGCTTTAAGTCCTCGTCGAGCTGGAAGAGCTCGGGACGCGACCAGAGGTCGGAGGAGTCCGCCGCGACGTACAGCGGAATGTCGCCTATTATCTTTATGCCCTTGCCGTTCGCATATGCCTTGAGCGCCTGCCACTGCTGCCTGAAGATGTACTGCAAAAACAGCCAGAAGCAGTATTCGGAGCGATAAACCGAATTTCTGAATTCGTAGATGGCAAGGGGCTCTTTATACTTGAACGCGTCAGGGAAGCCCGTGAAAGTGCCGCCGTAGCGCGACTTCAAGGACATAAACAGCGCATAGTCCTCGAACTCCCCGCACTCTATGAACTCTACGAATTTCTTGTCCTTGATGTTGAAGCGGGCATACGCCCTTCTTAAAAGCGCATAGCGGCTTGCATACAGTTCGCCGAAGTCGACGGCGCCCGCGGGGCGCCTTGCGCCCTCCAGCTCCTCATCGTCGATGAGCCCGCGCTTTCTGAGGTCGACAAGGTCGATAAAATACGGGTTGCCCGAAAGACAGCAGACCGACTGATAGGGCGAATCGCCATACCCCGTCTGCTGAAGGGGCAGAATTTGCCAGTACTTTGCGCCGCACTTGGCGAGAATGTCGACAAATTCGTACGCTTCCCTGCCGAGCGTGCCGATGCCGTATTCGCCGGGGAGAGAGGAAATATGGCAGAGTATGCCTGCGCCTTTTGTTCTTTCAGATACTTCCATAAGCCGTTATTCCGTGAGAAGTTTTTTAATCCTTGCAACCGCCTCTTCGGTAACTTCCCTGCTGCCGAAAGCCGTGAGGCGGAAGAAACCTTCGCCGTTTTTGCCGAAGCCCGCGCCCGGAGTGCCGACGACCTGAGCCCCGTCGAGGAGATAGTCGAAAAACTCCCAACTGCCCATACCGCCGGGGCACTTGAGCCAGATATAGGGCGAGTTTTTGCCTCCCGTGTACCAGATGCCGAGTTCGTCCATACACTCCGCGATTATTCTTGCGTTTTCCTGATATACGGCGATATTCTTTTTTATTTCACGTTCGCCCTGCTCGGTGAACACGGCCGCCGCGCCCTTCTGCACGATGTAGGGAACGCCGTTGAACTTGGTCGTCTGGCGCCTGAGCCACATCTTGTTTGCGCTTAAGCCGTCCGCCTCTATCGACTTGGGAACGACGGTATAGCCGCACCTCGTGCCCGTAAAGCCCGCCGTCTTTGAAAACGAACAGAACTCGACGGCGCACTTCTTCGCGCCCTCTACCTGATAGACAGACCTTGCGAGACTGTCGTCGGTGACAAAGCACTCGTATGCGGCATCGTAGAGTATTACCGCCTGCTTTTTAAGGGCGTAGTCCACCCACTTTTTAAGCTGCGCTTTTGTGTACGCCGCGCCCGTGGGGTTGTTGGGCGAACAGAGATAGATTATGTCGGCGTCGACAGAGTAGTCGGGCATAGGCAGAAAGCCGTTTTCTGCGGTGGCGTCCATAAAGATTATCTTCCTGCCCGCCATAGTGTTGGTATCGACATATACGGGATATACGGGGTCGGGAACGAGCACCGTGTTGTCCCTGTCGAAGAGGTCGAGAATGTTGCCGAGGTCGCTTTTCGCGCCGTCGGAGATGAAAATCTCGTCGCTTTCGAGTTGCACTCCCTTCCTCGCATATGCGCCGTTTATGCTGTCCTTTAGAAAGGCATAGCCCTGTTCGGGACCGTAGCCTTTGAAAGTTTCCTTATGCGCCATCTCGTCGACGGCGCCGTGAAGCGCCTCTATTACCGAGGGCACGAGGGGCAGAGTTACGTCGCCTATTCCGAGGCGGAGCACCTTTTTGTCGGGGTGCGCCGCGGTGTACGCGTTTACCCTGTGCGCTATGTCGGAGAAGAGATAGCTCTCCGCAATGTTCTTGAAATTTGTATTGAACTTCATATTATCGCTTTACCTTTTTTGAGCTGTACTTTACGGCGTGACCTATGAACTCCCTGAAGATGGGGTGCGCGTTGTTGGGGCGCGACTTGAACTCGGGGTGGAACTGCACGCCGATGTAGAAGTCGTTTGCGGGAATTTCCACAGCCTCTACCAAAAGTCCGTTGGGCGACGTGCCCGCGATCACCATACCCGCCTTTTCAATCTCCTGGCGGTAGTCGTTGTTGAATTCATATCTGTGACGGTGACGTTCGGAGACCTCCTCCGCATTGTACGCCGTCTTCATTATCCTGCCTATTACCTTGCAGGGATATGCGCCGAGACGCATAGTGCCGCCCATCTTTACGCCGTACTGGTCGGGCATAAGGTCGATTACGGGATGCTTGCTGTCGCGGTCGAACTCCGAAGAGTGCGCGTCCTTATAGCCGAGCACGTTCCTCGCGTATTCGATTACCGCCGTCTGCATACCGAGGCATATGCCGAAGTAGGGCACGTCCTTTTCCCTTGCATACTTTGCGGCGACTATCATACCCTCTACGCCGCGCGAACCGAAGCCGCCGGGTACTATTATACCGTCGACGTCGCCGAGATATTCTTCCGCCGTGGCGTCGGTGAGCAGTTCGGTATCAACCCACTTTATGTCCACCTTTGCCGAATTTTCATATCCCGCGTGGGCGAGCGCTTCGGCAACCGACAGATATGCGTCGTGGAGCTGCACATACTTGCCGCAGAGTGCGATTTTTACCGTCTTATCCCTGCCGTTTATCCTGTCAATCATCCTGTTCCACTCGGTCAGATCAATCCTGCCGGGGTCGAGGTTGAGGCGCTTGCAGACTATTTCGGAGAAGTTGCTCTCCTCCAGCATTATGGGGCACTGGTAGAGCACGGGCATAGTCATATTCTCTATGCAGCACTCCGGCTCCACGTTGCAGAACATTGCAATTTTGTCCCTTACGTCTTTGGGCATAGGCGCGTCCACTCTGGGGATTATGATGTCGGGATTGATGCCCATACCCTGCAGCTCCTTGACGGAATGCTGCGTGGGCTTGGACTTGAACTCCTCCGAACCGGAGATATAGGGAACGAGGGTGACGTGAATGAAACAGCAGTTCTCCCTGCCCACTTCCCTTGCGACCTGCCTTATCGCCTCTATGAAGGGCTGGCTCTCTATGTCGCCTATCGTGCCGCCGATTTCGGTTATTACGACGTCAGCACCCGTAGTCTTGCCGACGTTGTAGATGAACGACTTGATTTCGTTGGTGATGTGGGGAATTATCTGCACGGTCTGCCCGAGATATTCGCCGTTCCTCTCCTTGTTGAGTACGTTCCAATAGACCTTGCCCGTGGTGAGGTTGGAATACTTATTGAGATTTTCGTCGATGAACCTCTCGTAATGCCCGAGGTCGAGGTCGGTTTCGGCGCCGTCGTCGGTTACGAACACTTCGCCGTGCTGATAGGGACTCATCGTGCCGGGGTCGATGTTGATATAGGGGTCGAGCTTCTGGGATGCGACCTTATATCCCCTGCACTTTAAAAGTCTGCCGAGAGATGCCGCCGTTATGCCCTTGCCGAGGCCCGATACTACGCCGCCCGTAACGAAGATGTACTTTGTCATAATCTGCTCCTAAGGTAATTTATATATTTTGCCGTTTGCTGTATTTTGCCCGTTTGCCGCGGAAATTTGTCCGCAATCAGATTTCAACTTCGCCGGTGAATGCCAGCGTTGCTCCGCCTTCCATAAACACGGTCTCGTCCGTGTAAGTTATGGTAAGGTCGCCGCCGCGAAGATGCACAGTTATCGGCACGCCTTTGTCGGCATATCCGTTGAGCACCGCCGCAACCGCAACCGCGCACGCGCCCGTGCCGCACGCCCACGTCTCGCCGCTGCCGCGCTCCCACACGCGCATTTTAAGCTCGTTCCTCGCAATTACCCTGACAAATTCGGTATTTATCCTGTCGGGGAAGAGGGGGTTGTTTTCAAACAGCGGACCGACCTTTTCTATGTCCAGCCCGTCGGGGTCGACGGAGAAAGTGACGCAGTGGGGATTGCCCATAGAGACGAGGGTTATTTCGTATTGCCTTCCCCCCGCCTCGACCGTGTGCGCGACGACCTTTTCGCCGTCTATTAAAGAGGGGATGTCCCTGCCGCGGAGAATTGCCGCGCCCATATCCACCTTAGCCGTCTCCACCGTGCCGAACTTGTCCAGCTTAAAATCCAGCTTTTTGATGCCCGAGAGCGTCTCTATGCTGCACGAAGTTCCCCCGACATAGCCGAGGTCGTGGGCGAGCTTGCCCACGCAGCGTATTCCGTTGCCGCACATCTTGCCTTCAGAGCCGTCGGCGTTGAACATTCTCATACGGCAGTCGGCGACTTCTGACGGGCAGAGAAGTATTATTCCGTCGCCGCCTATCGAAAAATGCCTGTCCGAAAGGCGGACGGCGAGCTCCTCGGGGCGGGGCAGCTCCTCCTTCATACAGTCGAAATACACATAGTCGTTGCCTATGCCGTGCAACTTGTAAAATTTTCTCAACATCCTGATACCAATATTGACCGATTATATATTCCCATCTATATTATCACAAAGCCGACACATTTGCAAGTAAATAGGCCTAAAACGCAGGCAAAGAAAAATGAGCGGCGCGGAAAATTTTTCCGCGCCGCCGCACTGCCGACCTTAGGTCAGTTATCTGTGCAGAGATGTCTATATCGATTGCGGGCGCCGCGTATTTTCGCCGCCGCGCGGCAAAAACGCTTTATGCCCCCCTTGCCGCAGTTACGGCATTACTATGCAGGCGTTTCTCTCCGCGCCTACGGAGACGTACTTTATCTTGCAGTTGCACAGCTTTTCGAGGAGGTGAATATAGTCGAGCGCCTCCTTGGGGAGGTCATCTGCCGTCCTGCAATTTGCCGTGCTGCAGTGCCAGCCCTTTACCTTTTCAAATACGGGCTTGCACCTGTCGAGGACGTCCGTGAAGGGGAAGTCGTCGAGGATTTTTCCGTCAAGCTCGTAATGGGTGCAGATTTCAATCTCCTCGTAGTCGTCGAGGATGTCGAGCTTGGTGAGCGCGATTTCGTCTGCGCCCTGGCACATTATGCCGTAGCGCGAAGCGACGACGTCGAAGGGTCCCACTCTCCTGGCTCTGCCCGTAGCCGCGCCGTATTCGCCGCCGAGCTCTCTCAGTCTTTCCGCGTCCTTGCCGAAGTATTCGCAGGTGAAGGGGCCGGCGCCGACGCAGCTCGAATATGCCTTCATTATGCCTATCGACTTATCTATCTTGAGGTTGGGCACGCCTGCGCCTATGGGAGCATAGGCGGCGATCGTCGACGACGAGGAGGTATAGGGCACTATGCCGTAGTCTATGTCGCGGAGCGCGCCGAGCTGCGCTTCAAACATAATCTTCTTGCCGTTTTTATGCGCCTCGTTGAGGAAGAGACCGGTGTCGACTATGTATTCCCTGAGCGGCTTGCCGTACGTTTCGAGGTAGTCTATCATATCCTCTACCTTGACGGGGTCGTAGCCGTAAGCCTTTATGGTGAGGTTCTTCCACGCGACGATGTCGGGCAGACGCTCGTACATTATCTGGGTGTTGAGAAGCTCGCCCATACGGAACGCCTTCTTCATATACTTGTCGGCGTATATGGGGGAGATGCCGCGCCTTGTGGAGCCGTAGGGCTTGCCCGTCGCCTTAGTCAGCCTGTCCTCCTCCATTATGTCCTGCAACACGTTGTAGGGCATTGTGATTATCGCCTTGTCGCTTATCTTGAGGTTTTCGGGCGAAATTCTTATGCCTGCCTCCCTCAGTCTTGCGATTTCGCCGCAGAGGTGTTTAATATCGATGACCATTCCGCAGCCGAGAACGTTTACGACGTCCTCTCTGAGTATGCCGGAAGGCAGCAAGTTTAATATGAACTTACCCTTTTCGTTGATTACGGTGTGACCTGCATTATTGCCGCCCTGATAACGGCAGACTATGTCGAAGTCCTGAGAAAGCAGGTCAACCATTCTGCCCTTGCCTTCGTCGCCCCAGTTAATTCCACAGATACTTGTAAGCATAATTCTTTTCCTTATAAGGTTATTTTAATTTTCGCGCCGCTCTCAAAGCGCGATACATTAACAGCTTTATGCGGGGAGAGCTCCTTCAACTTCCCGCGCGCGAACGCCGAACGGAATGAAGCGCGCGAGCGCATCTTAAGTCGCCGCTCTCTTCTGCCCGCTATATATTATAGTGTAACCGACAAACTTAGTCAAGCGTAAATATTTACCGACAGCCCGCAACTTGCGATTTTGCGATAGTTTATTGCCATAGCGCGTATAATTATAACTTACCTGCGGAGCAGAATTTATAAATATTCATTAACGCAAGCGGGGCAGAGCGCGCCGCCCTGCCCGTTATACAAGTTCAGTCTTGCTGTTGCCGACAATCTCTTCAAGATATTCGCGGAGCACCTTTTCGTCGTCCGTCTCGCACTCGAACACTATGCTGTCGCCCGCCGCGAGCACAGTCGCGCCGTCGGGCACTTCCGTCTTTCCGTCGGGGTGGATAATCTCGGTGACAAGTCCGTTCGCAGGCCAGATAATCTTCCTGAGCCTGTTGCCGTCCGCCTGCGAGGAGGGCATTACCGTGACGGTGACGCTGACCTTTTTTACGTTCTTATCCAGCCCCTCGCTCTTGATGAACTGGGCGAGCATCCTTTCATATCCGGGGTGCAGATGGCACACCTCGCTGACGATATAGGCAATGGTTATGCCGAGCAGCGCCGGCAGAAAGTTTTTGAACTGCCCCGTCAGTTCAAACACCATACATATGCCCGTTATGGGCGCGCGGACGAACGTGGTGAAGAACACCGCCATACAGATTATGACGAAATAGTCAGAAAATTCGGGCGCCATTCCTATGTTCTGAAAGCCGACGGAGAGCAGCGCCCCCGCGCCGGCGCCGACTGCGAGCATAGGCACGAATACGCCGCAGGGCACGCCGACGGACATCACGGAAATCATCGAGATGAAGCGGAAAACGACGATTATGGCAATGCTTATGCCGACTGACAGCCCCATAACGCTTATGCCCGAAATGTCGCCCGTGCCGCCCGTGGAAAGGGCATCTATAAAGCCGTGTCCGCCGCCTATGCAGTAGGATGTTATCAGTCCGAAAACGCCTGCAATGAGGAAGGGAAAGAGATACTTTCCCCTGCCGCCGAGGAAGGTCACCTTTGTGAACGCCTTCTTTGCCGCAAACATCGCATAGTAGAACGCCACGGCGAGCAGGGCGACAATTACCGCGCCCAGCGCGACAAACGCCATATCTGCATAGCCCGCCTCCGCAAAGACAAAATTTTCAAACGAGAAGCCCACAGAAAAGCCGAGCGCGCCGCGCACGGCGTTGCGCACGAACAGCGCCGTTATTACCGAGATTGCAGAGCAGATGAACGCCGCCGGGGAGAGCGATTTGAACGCCTCCTCTATGGAGAAAATCATACCCGTTATGGGCGCGTTGAACGCCACCGCAAAGCCCGCGCTGGCACCCGCCGAAATCTGGAGGCGGCGTATCATATACGAACGCCTGAGCGTGACAGCCACCGCATCGCCCGCGCACCCGCCGAGCTGGACGGACGGTCCCTCCGAGCCCGCAGAGAGCCCGAGGAACACGCAGGCGAGCGAGCCCGCGAACATAGAGCACATAACCGCATACCACTTTATGCGGAAGAGCCCCCTTGCCGCACCCTCCGTCTGAGGTATGCCGCTGCCCTTTACCATAGGCACGAATTTGGTGAGCGTGCCTATGAGTATCGCGCCCGCCGCCAGCGCCAGAAACAGCAGGGGAATGAATGCGGGATGTTCGAGGAGGAGCGCATACGCCTCCTCCGCTATCCCCTCGCCCAGCGACGTGCAGATGTTGTAGAACGTGACGACGACGCCCGCAAACAGCCCCGTAATTATGCTGAGCAATACGAGATTTAATCCATATGAGCGCAGCCTTCTGACCGTGCGCTTTAAAAATGTCGTTTTCATAACTTATGCATTATAGCTCTTTTATGCTCTCCCCGTCAAACCATTACGGCAAAAAAACGCACATACGGCGACTTTACGGACAAAAAGGCCGGAAGGGCGCCCGCTTTGCGGCGGGCGCCCTTCCGGAGTATCTATGAGAGAGCAGTGTATTTGCGTTGAGCTCCGGCGGCGTGCGCCGGGAGATTGCCTTCACCGCCTTTGCGGGCGGCGGAAGCGTGCCGCGCGGCGTCTTTGCAAGGCGCTTTGCCCCGCGCCGCTCGCGGACAGGGCTTTGCCTCCCCGTCAGTTTACGCTGTATAGAAGATCGTAATAAGAAGGATAAGGCCAGTAGTCGGAAGAGGTCAGGGTTTCCATCTTGTCGACCTTGCTCCTCATCTCCTCCATTACGGGAATGACCCTGTGCGCCATTACCTGAGAGGCATCCCTCGCCTTGCCGATATCCGTTTCGGCGAGTATACCTTCGAGCTTGTTGGCAAGCGCGCCCACCTCGTCGTTGAGGGCAGCGAGCTTCATAATCACTTCCTTTTCGCCGGAGCAGGGTATTTCCTCGCAGACCGCCTTCTTTGCGGCTACGTTGGAGCACAGCTCTGCAATGTAGTCGGAGACGGCGGGGATTATGTCCCTTCTGACCATCTCGAGCATAGTGAGCGCCTCTATGTTGATTATCTTGGTATAGTTTTCAAGCTGAATGTCGGCGCGGGCGATTGCCTCTTCGCGGGTATATACGCCCTGGCGCACGAACACGTCTATGTTCTTTTCCTCGAAACATACGGGCACGGCGTCGGCGGTGTTCTTGTTGTTGAGAAGTCCCCTTCTCGCCGCCTCGGGCTCCCACTCGGGGCCGTAGCCGTCCTCGTTGAAGATTATGCGGCGGTGAGCCTTGAGCTCCCTTGCAACGATTGCGTTTGCCGCCCTTTCGACGTTCTCCTTGCCTTCCAGCTCGTCGGCAAACTGCTCGAACGCGTCGGCGACGATGGTGTTGAGCACGATGTTGGCGTCGGCAACGTTCGCCTGCGAACCGAGCATTCTGAATTCAAATTTGTTGCCCGTGAACGCGAACGGCGACGTCCTGTTTCTGTCGGTGGCGTCCTTGGGGAATATGGGCGATTCGGGCACGCCTATCGAGCCCTTTTCCGCCTTGACGGGAATGTAGTCCACGCCCTTTACTATCGTATCGACGAGCTTACCGAGCTGATCGCCGAGATATACCGAAATTATTGCGGGGGGCGCCTCGTTTGCGCCCAACCTGTGGTCGTTGCCCGCAGAGGCGACAGACGCCCTCAATATGCCCTGATAGTCGTCGACCGCCTTGATGACTGCCGCCAGCATAAGCTTGAAGAAGGTGTTCTTTTCGGGCGCGTCGCCGGGGTTGAGAAGGTTGAACCCGTCGTCCGTCGACATTGACCAGTTGTTGTGCTTGCCCGAACCGTTTATGCCGCGGAAGGGCTTTTCGTGCAGGAGGCAGGCAAGGTTGTGCTTTTTTGCGACCTTCTTCATTATCTCCATCGTCAGCATATTGTGGTCGACGGCGACGTTTGTCGTGCCGAATACGGGCGCCATCTCGTGCTGGGCGGGAGCTACCTCGTTGTGCTTTGTCTTGGAGAGTATGCCGTAGCTCCACAGCTCCTCGTCGAGTTCGTGCATATAGCCGACAATCCTCGGCTTGAGCATACCGAAGTAGTGATCCTCCAGCTCCTGCCCCCTCGACGCGGGCGCGCCGAACAGCGTTCTGCCGCACAGTCTGAGGTCCTTTCTCTGCTTATATACCTCTGCGTCGATGAGGAAATATTCCTGCTCCGGTCCGACGGTCGTGGAGACCTTTTTGCAGGTCTTTCCGAAGAGCGCAAGCAGCCTCTTTGCCTGCTTGTCTATTGCCGTCATAGAGCGCAGCAAAGGCGACTTTTTATCGAGCGTTTCGCCCGTGTAGGAGACGAACACCGTAGGAATGTAGAGCGTACCTTCCTTGACGAATGCGGGGGACGTGGGGTCCCACGCCGTATAGCCCCTTGCCATATACGTCGCGCGCGAACCGCCCGAAGGGAACGAGGACGCGTCGGACTCCCCGACGATGAGGCTCTTGCCCGTGAGGCGCATAATTACCCTGTCGCCCTCGGGTTCTATAAAGCTGTCGTGCTTTTCCGCCGTCAGCCCCGTGAGAGGCTGGAACCAGTGGGTATAGTGGGTTGCGCCCTTGGAGACCGCCCACTTTTTCATTGCCGAAGCGACCGTGCCCGCGATGGTTACGTCGAGCGGCTTGCCCGATTCTATTGTTGCCCTTAAAAGTTTATACACTTCGCTGGGCAGTGTCTCTTTCTGTACCGCGTCGTTGAATACGTTTTCACCGAACATCTGAGGAAGGTTCATTCTCTTTACTCCTGTATGCTTATTTCTCCAGCGGCTCTCTCACAGCGCTTTAGATTTACAAGTCAAATTATAGTGAAATTCTCACAGATTGTCAACATTTATCGGCAAACTGCGCGTTTCAAAAGTTGAATATGCGCCCCGAATTGCTCCCTGCAAAAGATTGCGCTCCGCCCCGCCTCTCGTCGCATCCCGCGCCGCCGTTTTTTGCAGCGGTCAGTCGGAATATTCGTCGTCGAAGAAGAAGCCGCCGTCCTCTCCGTCGCCGCCTTCGTCGCCCGCAAAGCCCTCGTCGTCGAAACGGGCGGGCTTTATCAGGTGACTGCCCTTTATGTCGTTATGCATTTCGGTGGGGTCTTCGGCGACAATCCCCCTCTGCACGGCGGCGTAGCCGTGCTTTTTACGTATGTCGTCGACGCAGCGCTCGACCTTCTCCCTCTTGAGGTAGTCGCCCGAAGCTTCGTCGAAGGTCATCTGCGATGCCCCGCCGTCGAAGCCGGATACGGTTATGCCCAGCGCGCGCACGCTGAACGGCGGGCGGAACTTGCCGATAAAGAGCGAATACGCGTGCGCGGCGATTTCGCCGCACAGCGCGGTGTGCCTGACCTTTTTCTGCACGGAGAAGCTGTTCAGCGCACTGTCCCTCACCCACAGATGCACGGTGTCGGCAAGCCCCTTGCCGGAGGCACGCAGGCGCGCCGCAACGCTTTCGGCGATGACGTAGAGCGTGCGCTCCACCTCCGAGAGGTTAGTAAGGTCTTTGGGCAGCGTCATTGAATTGCCTATCGACTTGAGCTCCCTCTCCTCGCCGAGTTTTCTGACGGGAGAGGCGTCCTCCCCGCGAGCATATGTGAGGAGCGTCTGACCGAATTTGCCGAACGCAGCAACTATGCGTCTGTCATCTGCCGCGGCAAGCCTGCCGATTGTGGAATAGCCCATTTTCACGAGCTTTGTACCCGTCGCGCCGCCCACCATAAGCAGATCTGTGACGGGCAGACCGTAGATTACGTCCTTATAGTTCTTTCGGGAGATTACCGTAGTGCCGTCCGGCTTCTTGAGGTCGGAGCCGAGTTTTGCGAACACCTTGTTGAAGGATACCCCGCAGGAGACGGTCAGTCCCAGTTCCTCCCTGACGGCATTCCTTATAGTGTCGCCTATATGCCTTAAAAAATCGTCAGAATAGTGCCTGTCCTCCCCCTCGCCGACGTATTTTTCGCCGCAGAAAGCGGGGAACACCCTGGTAAATTTGGTTACGTCCAGCCAACATTCGTCTATGCCGTAACTTTCAATCTCGTCTGTGTAGCGCGCATATATGCCCTTTACAAGGCGCGAGTAGCGCATATATTTGTCGAAATGGGGGCGCACTATGACAATGGCAGGGCATTTTTTCTGCGCCTGCCAGACGGTGTCGCCCGTCTTTACGCCCCGCTTTTTCGCCTCCTCGCTCTTGGCGAGCACTATTCCCCTGCGCTCCTCCTTGTTGCCGCAGACGGCTATCGGCACCCCGTTGAGTTCGGGATGAAGTTTCCTTTCGACCGACGCGTAGAAATTATTGAGGTCGGAATGTATGACTATCCTCTCCATACTTTTATTATACCACAATATGGGCATATGTACAATTATATAATTTGTTTCGTAAATTTGTTTTCTGGTGACAAAAACAAATTTGACGAGATTGAGCGGCTCTTTCTCGCAAGGCGCAATGGCAACGCCTTACTCGGTCACCGTCCGACACGACCTGTTGTGTCGGACTTATCTCGGGCGGCAAAATGTGCCAAACCGAGGCACATTTTGAAAAATCCGCCCTCGTCCTCGAATCTTAAGTGCTCTCAAATATAATAATTGCGCCGCCTTCACCTACTGCCCGCCCGACAAAGTCGGTCGCACGGAGCGTCAGCGTAGTAGGCGAAAGTATTTGCAAACAAGGTGAAAGACCAAAAAATGTGATTTTTGGTCTTTCCGTTCAATATTTTAGATGTTTCGTGAATTTGTTTTCTGGTGACGAAAACAAATCCCCCCCCTGTTTTAAAGGCGCTATCTGACAAGCCAAAGATAAAGCGGCACAGGCGGGCTGCGTCAACGCAGCCCGCCTGTGCCTTAACCTAAACTATCTGCTTTAACGCGCCCCTTTTAAGGCGCACAAAAAATCGCTTTAATCATTCGGCGGTAAGACTGCAGACGAGGTCGTCCAGCACGTCGAAATATTCTTTAAACGTCTTGGAACAGACCTCGGCATTGTCGATAACAACCCCGTCGCACCTCAGCCCGGTGACTGCAAAGCTCATTGCAACCCTGTGGTCGCCGAAGGTGTCTATATGTCCGCCGTGCGGCTCTGAGGGATATATGGTCACGCCGTCGTCGAACTCCTCGCACCTGACGCCGAGCGCGGCGAGGTTCTTAGAAATTGAGGCTATGCGGTCGCATTCCTGCCCCCTTATGTGCTTTACCCCGACAATCGTCGTGGGGCGGGAGAGATAGGGCGCGACCGCCGCCATTGTGAGCGCCTGGTCGGAGAACGCCGACATATCAATCACGCCGCCGTCGAAGTCCTTTAAAATCTCTATGAATTTCATATCTCCCTGCATAGTGTGTTTCATCACTCCCCTGACGGAGATTTCCGTGCCGAGAATTTTATTCATAGCATAGAAATAGCACGCCGCAGAGATATCGGGCTCGATTTCGTACCTCTTCGCCTCGTACCCGCCGAATACCGTATAGCACCCGTCGCCCTCTTCCGCCGTTACGCCGAACGACCACATCATATCCAGCGTCATCTTTACGTAGTCCATTCCGTGGTTGCCCACCGTGCGTATGGTCAGCGGCTTGCCTGCGCATACCGCCGACATCAAGAGCGCGGAGAGGAACTGACTGCTCTTTTCTATGTTGACCGTCACCTCGTCCGCGGGCGAGGAAGTGCCCTGCACGACGAAGGGGAAGCAGTACTCTTCGCCTAAGAATTCAAAGCGCGCGCCGAGGGAGACGAGCGCCTCTATGAGCGGCCTTTGGGGGCGGCGCATCATCTGGGGCGAGGAAGTAAGGGTAAATCTGCCGTCCTGAAGGGCGCACAGCGCCGTGAGAAAGCGCGCCGCCGTGCCCGCGCTGCCGACGTAAATTTCGCCCGAAGCGACGGGCAATTTTCCGCCGCAGCCCTCTACGGCTATGCAGTCACTGCCGACTTCGACGCCTATACCCAGCGACCTTACCGCCTCAATGAACGTAGAGCAGTCGTCCGAGAGCTGACCGCCGTACAGCAGCGATTTGCCCTCCGCCAGCGCGGCGATGAGCAGCGCCCTCGCCGTAATGCTCTTGGAGCCTGGCACCTCCACAATCTGCCTTGCATTCCTTACGGAGGAAAAGATATTCTTTACCTCGTACTGCATACGCTATTTCCTCCTCCTCAAAATATCGCCCTCCGACAGCGCGAGGGGGCAGTCTATCGTATATTTTTCCTGCACGAGCTTGCAGTCCGTGACGCGCTCGCCGCCGCTCGTAATAGCGCCGCCGACGACAAAGCTCTTGCCGAAGTTTGCCGACGGGGAGAGCACCTCGAGCGTATCGCCCGCCCTGAACCTTCCGCGCATTTCGACTACCGCCCTGCCGTCCTTCCAGCCGAGGACGTTGGCAATATAGTCGCAGTCGCCCTTTGTCTGATTGTCGTCGTAGTTGACTGTTTTGTGATTTTCGCCCAGCATATACGCCGTTGTATAGTCCCTGTGCGCCGCCGTAAGAAGCTCCCTTTCGACTATCGGCGAATAGCCGCCGTCCATACACCGTCTGTATGCGTTAATTACAGTGGCGAGGTAATACTCGCTCTTCATTCTGCCCTCTATCTTGAAAGAACTTATTCCCGCCCTTGCCATCTCCTCGAGATGGGCGCTCATATTCAGGTCCTTGCTGTTGAAGATATACGTGCCCCTGCCGTCCTCCTCGACGTCCAGATAGCCGCTCTCTGCGCCGACGTCCTTCTTCTTTACGGCATAGTTCCACCTGCACGCCTGCACGCACTCGCCGCGGTTGGACGGTCTGCCCGCAAGGTAGTCGGAGAGCAGGCACCTGCCCGAATAGGAGATGCACATAGCGCCGTGCACGAAGGCTTCGAGCTCGATGTCGGGCACAAAGGAATGAATTTCCGCAATCTCTTCAAGCGAGAGTTCCCTTGCGAGTATGGCGCGGGTTGCGCCCTGCTCCGCCCAGAATTTGACCGCATATTTATTTGTGAGGTTTGCCTGCGTGGAGATGTGTATTTTGAGCTGCGGCGCCGCTTTTTTTGCGGCATAGACCGCGCCGCTGTCCGAAATAATCGCAGCGTCTGCGCCAAGAGAATATATAAGGGAGAAATAGTCCTCCAGCATAGACATATCGGCGTTCTTTGCGAAGATATTGACGGTGACGTACACCTTTTTACCGAGGGCGCGGGCGTGCGCAATCGCGCTTTTCATCTCATCTGCGTCGAAGTTGTCCGCAAACGAGCGCAGTGAAAACAGCTTGCCGCCTATGTACGCCGCGTCCGCACCGAAATAGAACGCCGTCTTAAGTTTATTCAGGTTGCCCGCAGGCGCTAAAAGTTCTACATTTTTCAACATATTATCTCACCTTTTTGCCGCAATTTTTAAAGCGGTGCGGCATAAGCGCTCATTCAGGCGCTCCCGCCTTTACCGACAGCGCCACCCCGTCGCCGACGTCGACGACCGTCGTTATAAGCTGCGGGTCGCCCTTTACCGCGTCGAGATACTCGCGGATATGCTCCACGAGCATTCTGCGCTTGGGGGGCACGGGGTTTTCGCCGTTGACCCAGCCGTATAGGAGCACGTCGTCGGCAAAGATAACTCCGCCCGCGGACAGCAGACGCTTAAGTCGGGGCAGATATTTTACATACTGCACCTTAGGTCCGTCCAGAAAGATGAAGTCGAACGTGCCTCTTAACGCAGCAAGCACTTCCGCCGCGTCGCCGACGAGCACCGTCGCCCTGTCCGAAAGCCCGACGCGCGCAAAGTTTGCCGCCGCCTCGCCCGCAAAATCGGCGTTCTTTTCGATGGTGGTGAGGTGCGCCGAAGGGCAGATTTCAAGCATACATAAGCCCGAAATGCCCACCGCCGTGCCTATTTCCAGAATTTTCGACGGCTTTGCCATTGCGACGCATATGCGTAAAAACGCAAGCGTTTCGTCCGACGATACGGGGATATTTCGCCCGAATGCGTCGGCGCGCATCTTTAAGACCGCCTCGGAAAAGACGGGACTGTTGACGGAGGAGGTGCGGCTGACCCTCTCGGGAACAGACGTGTCGTTGTGCGCATACGTAAAGTTTTCAATTGGCTTATCTTTCAAAGCGGTGGTCCTCCCGATACATCTGAATTGCGGGGCATATGTCTATGCGGTTGCGTCCGCGCGCATATGCGTGCAGACTTGTTGAACGTACAGACATATGCCCGCCCGACAATATGCCTTGCGGGGCATATCAGCCGCAACGCATATGTGCCGAAATACATATGCGCCGACCAAGCAAAACCGCGTTCGGCGGCGCATATTGCGGGGGCAATGCACCCTCCCCCCGCCTTTTAGACACGCCCGAACGCGGAAAATTTTTTTAGAGTTCGACCACCACGGGCACCACCATAGGCGACTGTTTGGTCTTTTTGAGAAGGTAGTTGCGGAGCGCCTTTTTGATGACCCTCTTGAGCTCGTCGACTGAGCCGATTGACAGGTCGTAGCCCATAATCGCCCTGTCGATCACCTCGCGCATCTCCCTATTGTAATCCCTGTGGAAATCAAAGACAAAGCCCCTCGAATTGATTGCGGGTTCGCCGATGACCTCCCCGCCGGAGACTGCGACCGCGACGATGAACATCCCTTCTTCGGACATCTGGCGTCTGTCCTGAAGCACCTGGGACGCCTTTTCGTCCTCCACTCCCTCGCCGTCGATGAGCAGCGAGCCGGAGGGAACGTCCTCCAGCCTGCGTATGGTCTTGGAGGTGACCTCCACGCACGCGCCTATATCGGGCAGGACGATGTTGCTCTCCTTCATTCCCAGCCCCTGCGCCAGCAGGGAGTGCTTTTTTAAGTGACGGTATTCACCGTGGACGGGTATGAAGAATTTGGGCTTTAACAGCGTATGCATAATCTTATGCTCTTCGCGGCAGGCGTGCCCCGAAACGTGAATGTTTTCCAGGCTCTCGTACACCACTTCCGCGCCGAGATGATAGAGCTTGTTTATGACGCCGTAGATGCCCCTTTCGTTGCCCGGTATTGGCGACGCGGAGATGATTATGGTGTCGTTCGCGCCCACGGCGAGGGCGGGGTTTTCCTGGTTTGCCATACGGGTGAGCGCGCTCATCGGCTCTCCCTGGCTGCCCGTACAGACTATTACGAGCTGGTCGTCCCTGTAGTTTTTAATCTTGGAAATGTCTATGAGTTCGCCGTCGGGAATATTTATCTCGCCTATCTTTTCCGCCGCGTCGACGACGTTGAGCATACTCCTGCCGTTGAGCGCAACGCGCCGCCTGAACTTGACGGCAAGGTCGATAATCTGCTGAAGTCTGTGCACGTTTGAGGCGAACGTGGCTATAATTATGCGCCGCGCAGCGTTCTCCGCGAACAGTCTGTCGAGCGTGGTGCCGACCACAGTCTCGCTCATAGTATAGCCCGGGCGCTCAATATTAGTGCTCTCGCCGAGGTAGAGAAGCACGCCCTTGCTGCCGATATCGGCTATCGTCTTTAAATCTATGGGGCTGCCCGCAACGGGGGTGAGGTCGATTTTGAAGTCGCCGCTGTGGAAGATTACGCCCTGCGGCGTGCGTATTGCCAGCGCCACCGCGCCCGCAATGGAGTGATTGACGTTGATGAAGCTGATTTTGAAACAGCCGAGCTGAATTTCATTCCCGGGCTCTACCACCCTCTGCACGACGTTATTCAGCCTGTGTTCGCGCAGCTTGTTGTCGACGAGGGCAAGCGTGAGCTTGGTGCCGATGACGGGCGTAGATATCTCCCTGAGGAGATAGGGAACGCCGCCGATATGGTCCTCGTGACCGTGCGTAAGCAGCAATCCCCTTACCTTTTTTCTGCGCTCTGCAAGGTAAGTTATGTCGGGCACGACGAGGTCAATTCCCGGCGTCTCTTCCGTGGGGAAGATTATGCCCGCGTCGATGACTATTATGTCGTCGCCGCACTCTATCGCCGTCATATTCTTGCCAATTTCGCCGACGCCGCCGAGAAAAATTATCTTGACGGCGTTCTTGACGGGGCGGATTTTCTTTGTCTTTTCCCTTACCTCTGCGGCGGGGGCTTCCGCCCTCTTTGCGCCCTTCTTGCGGGCGGGGGTGCTTTCTGCCCCTTCCGACTTGCGCTTCAATACCAGCGGGGGCTGGTTTTCGCGCATATGCAGATTTTCCCTTACGGGCGCGCGCCTGGGGTTATCCGCCCTGCCCCCCTTGCGCGACTTCTTTTCGCGCGGCTTTTTCGCCGACGCGCCTTGAGTGTTGTTTTCCATTTATTCCGTTTACCTATACGCGCCCCGACGGGCGCAACCTTTGAATTATATATTCCGCCGCATTGCGCGGCGCCCGCGCCCCTTGAAGGGGTGCAAACCCACAATGTAAGCCGCGCCTTTGCCGCTTACATACGAAAGGGGGGTCGTGATGCGAAACCCCCTTCCCTTATCTTCTGACTTAAAAGTTACTTCTTGCTGACGTCCTTGACAAGTCCGTCCTCTATAAGCTCTTCCATACTCTCGTAGGGATACATTGCGGCGTAGTCGCGCTCTGCAATCTCGCGCTTGATGCCGCCCCTCCTCGACAGCATTTCGTCGATGAGCCTTATCGCCTTTTTTACGCCGAGCGGGCTCTTTATCTTGACCATCATCGGCGTGCCGTGCATCGACTTGTTGTCCGATACGTCGGCGTGGTGATATACGGAAGTCGCAAACTCGTTGGGGTCGAGGGCGAGATAGAGACACAGCGTCTTGCCCCTTATCTTGAAGCGGGCGATAGTCTCCCTGCCCTTGTTGAACCTCTCGGCGCCCCACGCTATGTTGGAATTTACCTTCTTATAGGACAAAAGCGCCGTCTTTACCTTGCCGTAGTAATTCTTCTGCTCGTCCGAGCCCTGAATTATCCTTGCGATGAAGGAGCGGTTGTACTTCATCATATTTGCGAAGTCTACGCCTGCAGAGATGCCGTCGGTCATATCCTCCGACATTATCTCCTCGTCGACGGGGCTCTCGTCGATGTCCTCGACGATTTCCTCCATAACTTCGTCCGCGGGCGCCTTTTCGCCCTCTGCGGGCTCTTCCTCGCTCTCGTCCACGAGGTCGCTGACGGTCACGAGCTCCTCATTTTCGTCATCGGGCTGCTGCTCCTCCTGCTCCGCGCAGGCGTCCGCCGCGGCTATGCCAGCAGCGACCACCGCGCCGCCGAGAAGCATCTTCTTTATCTCCGCGATGTCCTTTTCCACCCTGTCGAAGCGGGCGTCCCGCTCCTCCCTGGCGGAGGTGAAGTTGCCGTCCATCCTGTCGAAGCGGACGGCGCTGTCCTCCTTTACGGAGGCGATGCCGCCTTCGAGTTTGTCGAACCGCTCTTCATACCCCTTGACGAGGGCGGGAACGTCGGGTTCGGCGTCCTCCTCGGTGTATTCGGGGATATTGTCGTAGTCTATGTCCTCCTCGACGTCGGGGATGAGCCCCGCCTTGAGCTCTGCAATGTCGCCTTCGAGCTTGTCGAAGCGGACGGAATATTCGCCCTTTATCTCTTCGGACACGCTGTCGGTTATGCGCTTGAGCCCTTCTTCGTCGATTACTATGTCATAGTCACTGTTTTCCTGATTTTCGACCAGCTTTTCCGCAACCTGCGAAGCTATCTCCGCGCTGTCGACGTTGGGTGCGGCGAGAAGTACGGGAATTATGCCCGCAACCACCTTGTCGGCGATATCCACGGCGTCGATTTCGGGGAGGTAGTTGGAGAGAACTGCCGCAGCCTTTTCCGCGAGCACGTCCTCGTTGACGCTGACGGCAAGCTTTTCGTTGAGCTTGGTCGCAAGCTCTTCGGCGTCTGTCTCCCTCTCGTTTGCCGAGATGAGCGCAGGCGCAAGCTTTTCCGCGACGGCGGAGGCGATATGCTCGTAGTCGAGCTTGCCCTCTATGCACTTTGCAAGCGAGTCGCAGCCGTCGTCGTCGACGTTGATTTCAAATTCTTCGGGCGAGATGTAGCCGACTTTCTTTGCCACGCAGTCGGCAATCTCGTCGCTGTCTATCGCGCCCGCAAGGTTCTTGACGACCGCGGCGGCGATGAGCTCATCCGAAAGGGACACATTGAGCCTGGAGGCGATGTCCTCCGCAAGCGCGCCCTCGTCGATGACGGCTGCGGCGGGCTGCTCTTCGGGCTTTTCCTCGCTCTCCTGCTCTTCCCTGAGTTTCTGGACGACGGAGTAGGCAATCCTGTCCTCGTCGACCTCGTGCTGGGCGGGAATGGCTATCTTGTCGGCGACCTTTCGGGATATGGTCTCTATGTGCATATCGGTGATTATGTTCTCGAGGTCGGGCTGGGGTATTACCACCTGCTCTGCAACCTTGCTTGCGATATAGTCGGGAGAGACGACCTCCTGTACGGAGCACGTCCTTGCAACCTTTTCGGCGAGGGCGTCTGCGTCAATCTCTGCGGTAACGGGCTGCGCCGCAGGCAGAACGACGAGCGCCGCCACTTTTGCGGCGAGCTTGTCATAGTCTATATCTGCTGCGGGAGCGGTATGAACGCCTGCTCCCTCCGATGCGGGCGCCGCGACGGCGCCGAGCCTTGCGGCAATCTTTTCGGCGAGCGCGTCATAGTCTATGTCCTCGGCAAACGCCTGGGGCACGTAGATATTCTTGGCAACCGACATTCCGATCGCGTCATAGTCCAGCGCATCCGCCGAAACCGACACTTTTTCCGCGGGCGCTTCCGCACTTGCGGCCTGCGCGGGCAGAGCGAGCTTTTCGGCGAGCTTTGACGACAGCTCGTCATAGTCGATATCCTCGGCGATCGCCTGAGGTATTTTGAGATTTTTGGCGACGGCGACGCCTATCGCGTCGTAGTCGATATCTGCGGCGACGGTCTGCCCGTCTTTGGAGGCAAGTCCGACGCCTTCGCCCTTGAGCGCCTTTACTTCGGCGCTGAGCTGCTGCATCGAGCGCGAGAGCGAATTATATACGCTTTCCACCTGCACGGAGATATACCCGAGCTCCTGCTTGAGGTTTCTGTTTTCTTCGGCAAGCTTCGCCGTTGCCGCATCCTGCTGCGGCTGACCGACAGGCGCCTTGCCCGAGAGGGAGTTTATCTTCGCCTCTAAGGAAGAGGTCTGCCGCGCCATCTGTTCAAGTCTCGAAAGGATGAGGTCGGCCTTTGTCATGCCCTTATTTATATCGCTCATTGTGCACCTCGATATACTTTTTCGGGTCAGAAAATTTTTCTTGCGACCCGTTCGACGGGGTATATATGCCGGTTACTGCGTTCATATAATAGATATACCCGATAATTAGTTTACACCAATTTCCCAAGAATGTAAATATAATTGTGAAAATTTTTTGTTTAAACGCCTAAAATTTTTTGTCTTTTTGTTACATAAATATTATAATTCGGGCGTTATGCAAAAATTTTTATATATTTGCCGCAAATTTATGCAAAATGCTTGAATATTCTGAATAAAGTGTGTATAATTATACCAAATCGCACCCGAAAGGCGCCGGGAGGGCGCCGCTGACGGGTTAAGGCGCAGAACTATTCGCCACGCGGAAGCGGGCGGCAATATAACTTTTTCAGTGAGGTGACACAATGAGAGTTTACAATTTTTCCGCAGGTCCTTCCACCCTGCCCCTCGAAGTGCTTGAACAGGCGCAGAAAGAATTCCTTGACTTTGCCGGCACGGGAATGTCCGTGACCGAAATCTCCCACAGGGATAAATCGTACGAGGCGATTGTCAGGGAAGCCGAAGCGCTTGTAAGGGAACTGCTCGGCGTTCCCGACGATTACGCAGTAATCTTCGTGCAGGGCGGCGCGAGCACGCAGTTTGCGGCAGTTCCCTTAAACCTTATGCACAACGGCGTTGCCGACTACATAGTTACGGGCAATTTCGCAAAGAAGGCCTGGCAGGAAGGTCAGATTTTCGGCACTGCCAACAAGATTGGCGACAGCTCCGACAAAACTTACACCTATATCCCCGACGTCGGCAAACTCAACTATACCGACGGGGCGGACTATGTGCACATAACCTCCAACAACACAATTTTCGGCACGAGATACGTCAAGTTCCCCGACTGCAAGGCTCCTCTCGTCGCGGATATGTCCTCCGACATATTCTCCAGGGAGATTGACGTGGAAAAGTTCGGCGTCATCTATGCGGGCGCGCAGAAGAACCTTGCACCCGCGGGCGTGACGATTGTCATTGCAAAGCGCAGCCTCATTCAGGAACCGCTTAAAATCTGCCCTACCCTCCTCAAATGGAAGGTGCAGGACGAAAACGGTTCGCTGTACAATACTCCCCCCGCATTCTCAATCTATATGGCGTGCCTCGTGCTGCGCAACCTTAAGGCAAAGGGCGGCATTAAGGCGATGAACGAGGTGAACGAATACAAGGCAAAGCTTTTGTATGACTTTATCGACAACTCCTCGCTCTACAAGAACTATGTAGAAAAGTCCTGCCGTTCGATAATGAACGTGCCCTTCGTAACGGGCAGCGAAGAGCTGGACGCAAAGTTCATCTCCGAAGCGAAGAAAGCAGGGTTCGTCTCGCTCAAAGGGCACAGACTTGTTGGCGGAATGAGGGCTTCCATCTACAACGCTATGCCCGTAGAGGGCGTAAAGGCGCTGATTGAATTTATGAAGAAATTTGAAACGGAGAACAAGTGATATGACCAAAATATTGAAGTTAAATGCAATAAGCCCCCTCGCCGACGGCGTGTTCGAGGGTTGCGAATACGGCGACGCCGTGAAGAACCCCGACGGAATAATGGTGCGTTCTGCCGCAATGGCGGACTATGAGACGGGCGCCAACCTGCTTGCAGTTGCAAGGGCGGGCGCGGGCACAAACAACATACCCGTGGCGGCATATTCCGAAAAGGGCATAGTCGTATTCAACACCCCCGGCGCGAATGCCAACGCCGTAAAGGAGCTGGTACTTTGCGAGCTCTTCCTCGGCGGCAGAAAGATAATCGACGCCGTGGAGTGGGTAAAGAGCGTGAAGAACGAGGAGAACCTCTCCAAGCTCGTGGAAAAGGGCAAGTCCAAGTTCGTGGGCGGCGAAGTTATGGGCAAGACGCTGGGCGTCATAGGTCTGGGCGCGATAGGCATTGCGGTGGCAAACGCCGCATTTGCGCTGGGAATGAAGGTAATAGGCGTTGACCCCTACCTCTCCACGGCAAACGCGCTTCTTCTCAATCCCGCGGTGAAGGTGGTCGCAACGCGCGAAGAGGTATATGCCAGGGCTGACTACATAACCGTGCACGTCCCCCTCACCCCCGACACTAAGGGACTTTTCAACGCAAAGACGATTGCCCAGATGAAGGACGGCGCGGTGCTGATAAACAATTCGAGGGGCGAACTTGCAGACGTCGACGCGGTAAAGGACGCGCTTGAAAGCGGCAAGCTGGGAAGATACATCACCGACTTCCCCGACGCCAGGCTCATAGACGTTGCCAACGCCATATGCGTGCCCCACCTCGGCGCAAGCACGCCCGAGGCGGAGGACAATTGCGCGGTGATGGCGGCAAGACAGCTTAAGGACTACATCGACAACGGCAATATAGTAAACAGCGTGAACTATCCCGCAGTGACCGCCGAAAGAGAGGGCAAGGCGAGAATTTGTATACACCACAAGAACGTGGCGAATATGATTGCCCAGTTCACGGCGGCAGTCTCGAAGAAGGGGCTGAACATCGCCAATATGACCGACAAATCCAAGGGCGACTATGCCTACAGCATAATCGACGTCGACAGCGAGGTCGATAAGTCGCTTGCGGAGGACATAGCCGCAATTGCCGGCGTCATCCGCGTCAGGGTAATCTGACGGACTTAAAAACCTAAAACAAATTGCGCGCGGCGCGGGCTTTTCGTCTGAAAAGTCCGCGCCGCCTTCATTTAATCGAATTTTTGCATTGCCACGCGGATATGCCCGCACGAACGCTCCCTCTGCCCTTCTTCCGCGCCGCCGACAGGCACCCTTCCGCCCTTTGTCCGACAGGCGACAGGCGGCGGCATTTAACCCTTGCGCGACGCGCAAGGACGAATAAAAAGCGCCCGCTCGGCGCATAATGAGATTAACAAAACTACGGAGGTCATCCATATGTCCAAGAGCAAACACAAGGTAAGAAGAATTACGGACGAGCAGTACAACGAATACATTGCCGTGCTGCGAAGAGAGCCCGCCCTTTATATGGCAAACGGCAGGGAGTTTATACCCGACGAGATTACGCCCGACAAGAGAGAAGAGGACAAAAAGGGCGATTGAACGGCACATATGCCGCAGCGAACGCAATTATGCCGAGCTGCCGCCCATAGAACTCGCCCTAAGAAAGGCTGCACGCGCGAAACAAAGTTTCGGGCGGCGGAAAATTCCGCCGCCCCTTATTATTTGCGCATATGCCGCAAACTTGCCGACTTATGCGCCACCCCCGTTACTTATTCAAGCCCCGCGCGCGGGGTCAGATTACAGAAGAATACATATAACGCCGCCCTTTCCTTCGTTGACGATGCGCGTTATGGCGCGGCGCATCTTGTTGCGCGTATCCTCCTGAATACACGTCACCTTGCCGTCCAGCCCTTCCTTGACCATACTCTTCAAGGACTTTCCGAAGAGGCTTGTGTTCCACGTCGCCTGGGGGTCGCTTTCAAACCCGTTCATAATGCCGTTGACCATCTCCTCCGACTGGGAGGCAAGCCCCATAATCGGGCTCACTTCGCTTTTGACGTCGACCTTTACGACGTGATAGCTGGGCGCCGTCGCCTTTAATTTTATGCCCACGTTGGCGCCCTGCCTTACAAGTTTGGGCGCTTCGAGCGTCAGGTCGTCATCGTCGGGTCTGACTATGCCGTACCCCGTGACGCGCGCGCACTCCAGCGCGTCCTTGACCTTGTCATAGCCGCGCTTTGCACGCGATGCCGAGGCGACATACTGCATCAGGTCACATTCGTCCTTTATCTCCTCTCCCGCCGTCTCGGAGAGCATTCTGAAGAACACGCCCTCCTTAAGCGCCACGCCGAGCGTAACCTCTCCCGTCGCAGGCGAAAGACTTACATCGGCGCCGCTCTGCCAGATATCGCTGTTATAGAACAGCCCGTCGAAAGCCGAGCACTGCCGCATTACGCTTATGCCCTCGCAGGCAGAGCGCACGCCCTCCAGAAGTTCTGCAATCGCCGAACTTTCGGGCGGCATTACCTTCATCCATTCGGGAATGTCGACCTCCACACCCGTGACGGGGAACTCGAAGAGCACCGCGCGGAGTATCCCCTCCAGCTCGCCCTTTTCCGCCCTCTCGCAGTTGACGGCGACGACGGCGCAATCATACTTTTCGGAGAGCTCTGCGGCAAGCTGTTGCGCCGGCGCGCTGTCAGGCCTCGCACTGTTCAACACCATTACGAAGGGCTTGCCGATAGCCTTGAGCTCCCTTACCGTCCTCTCCTCCGCGGCGACGTAATTGCCCCTCGGTATGTCCGTCACCGTGCCGTCCGTAGTGACGAGCACGCCTATCGTGGAGTGGTCGCAGATTACCTTTTGGGTGCCCAGCGCCGCCGCCTCCGCAAACGGAAGGGGATTTTCGCTCCACATAGTCTTGACGAGGCGGGGCGCGCCGTCCTCCTCGAAGCCCGAAGCGCCCTCGACGGGGAAGCCGACGCAGTCAATGAGCCGCACGTTTGCCGTCGCATTGCCCACCTCTATGCCGACCGCCTTTGCCGGTATGAACTTGGGCTCCGTAGTCATTACCGTCCTGCCAGAGGCAGACTGGGGCAACTCGTCAACCATTTCGCCGACGCCGCCCCTGACGTTGGGAAGGACGAGCTCGGTCATAAACCTCTTGATGAGAGTGGATTTGCCCGTGCGCACGGGCCCCACTACGCCTATATAGATATCCCCGCCGCTCCTTGCGGCAACATCTTCGTAGATATTACTTTCCTGCATTTTCCGCCTCCGCTATTAAAAAATCGAAAAATTTTCTGTTATGTTTAATAACATATGGCAGAGGCGGGCGGAATATTCATAAAAAATTCCCGCCGCACAGAGAGCGACGGGATATTATTATTGTTGTATTTTGCCTACCGAAGCAGAGGCGGAAAAATTGTTCTGCAAGCGCGCGCTAATTGCGCGTACCCGCCAAAACTTTCGCACTGTTACTGCGCCGCGGGTGCGACGACGTCGGCGACGAATGCGTCCATTGCGCCCTTGTCCGAGAAGTTTGCTATGAACATAAGATCGCCCATAGCGTCCGAAAGCGCCTTTGCAACCCTGCCCAGAAGCTTGATGTTAGCGCCGTACTTTTCGACGATTTCCTGCTCGCAATACCTGTATTCCTTGCCGTCCCTTCTGCCGACGAATACGCAGAAGTACTTTTCGCCGCAGTCCTTGAGCGTGCTGTCATAAGCGATCATATCCGCCCATATCTTGTAGACGTCGGTGGAGTTTGCAAAGTTCATCATATCGGGGGAAATGCCGCCCGAAGGACGCATATTGACCTCCAGCGCGACGACGTCGCCCTTCTTGCCTATGCGCTGGTCCCTGGTGAGGCGGAAGAACTCGAAGTGGACGAAGCGGCTCTTGACGCCGAAGGCTTTAAGCACCTTTCTGCCCGCAGCCCTGACGTCCTCGAACGGCTGATTTACGATGTAGAACACCGAGTTGTCGCCGTTGTTGACGACGTCCATAAGCGAATCGGGAGTGACGTTGCCCGTCTCGAAGATGGGCTGCCCCTTGCTGTTGACGATTGCGTCGTAGGAGTTGACCTCGCCCTCTATGTATTCCTCAACTATGTAGGGCACGCCGTCGGGCTTGTTCTTTAAGAACGCCTTGAGCTCCTCGTCGCTCGAAATCTTGTATGTAGCGTTTGCCCCGACGCCGTTGTCCGGCTTGACTATCACGGGATAGCCGACTTTGTTTATCAGCCTCTTGCAGACGGATATCGTGCTGGCGTTGCAGTGCTTTGCGACCTTGATGCCCGCCTTCTTGTAGTACTCCTTCATCTTGGACTTGTACTTAACCTTCGGCATATCCTTGCTCTGGAAGCCAGTGGTTATGTTGAACTCCGTCCTGAGCGCGGCATCTCTTTCCAGCCAGTATTCGTTGTTGCTCTCCAGCCAGTCAATCTTTCCGTAGCGGAAGGTGAAGAATGCGACGGCGCGGAACACCTCGTCATAGTTTTCGAGCGAGTTGACCTTGTAATATTCCGTAAGGCTCTTTTTGAGCGGTTCGGAAAGTTCGTAATAGGGCGCGTCGCCTATTCCCAGGACATTGAAGCCGTTGTCCTTAAGTCCCCTGCAGAAACGCCAGTACGTTTCGGGAAAGTTAGGTGAAATGAACACAAAATTTTTCATATTTAGCCACTTCCTTTATAGTGCTTTAGTTGAATTTATATCTCTGCCCGCCGCGGCGATTTTAAAAGCCGAAAGCGCGCATAAAATACGGAATTTCTCTCTCCCACGCCGCCTCGCAGTGAGTGCCGCCCTCGACGACGCGCGCCGTGACGGTTATCCCCTTTGTCGCAAGGAAGGAAAAGGTTTCGCCGAACAGCTTGAGCTGGGGCGAATGATTTTTGAACTCCCTGGTGCCGTAGTCGGTGAAGAGCGCCGTGCCCCGCACGTATCTGCCCGAGGAGATGAAGGAGGGCATCTGCCCGTTCTGCACCCAGAGGCTGGGCGAAAGCGCCGCACCCTTGGAGAAAAACTCGTTGTACTTTGCCAGCGCGTAGAGCGTCATAAGCCCGCCCATAGAGCTGCCGCCTATGAACGTATGCTCTCTGTCGGCAAGCGTCTTAAAGCGCCCGTCCACCATAGGCTTGAACACGCCCGTAAGCCAATCCATATATTTTTTGCCCCTGCCGACGATGTGCCTGCCGTGAAAGTCGAAACTTACGGGGGAGTACTCCGAAAGGCGCATATCCCCTTCGTGATTACATTCCGGCGCGGCGACGATTATCTTCGTACCCGTTCTGTCGAGGTAGTCCATAAGCCCCCAGCTTTTGCCGAAAGTCGCGTCCCCGTCGAGAAAAAGATTGTGTCCGTCAAACATATACAGTACGGGATACCGCTCGTCACTTTCATAGTAGCCGTCCGGCAGGTAGAAATAGACGCGCCTCTCCCTGTCCCCCGTAAGCGGGGGAACGGTTATGGTTTCCCTCAATAGCATAAAATGAATATTCTCTCTGATAGCGCGTTCAGATATGCCCTTCTATGAACGCCAAAATGTCCGAAACGACCTCGCACTCGCAGACGTCGTTCAAAATCTCGTGACGGCAGCCGTCGTACAGCTTCATCTGAACGTCCAGACCGTGCGAAAAGTACTTTTTGTGCAGTTTTTTTACGCCCTTGCCATAGTCGCCCACAGGGTCATCCCCGCCCGAAACGAGAAGTATCGGCAGCGATTTGGGCGTAGCCGCAACAGTCTTTTCTGAACAAGCCTTGCCCAGCGCGTCGAACAACCCGTAAAAGCCGTTGAGCGTGAAGGGTATGCCGCACAGCGGGTCCGAAATGTATGCGTCGACGTTGCTCTCCTTGAATGACAGCCAGTCGAACTGCGTCCTGCCTCCGAAGCGCCTGTTGTATGCGCCGAAAGCCAGCCTGTTGACAAACGGTGAACGGTGATGCCATCCTTTGAACAGCGCGATGAGCGAACAGACGAATTTGCCCGTGCCGGTGACGAGCGCGCCCTTGAAGCCCGTGCCCATTATCACCGCGCCCGCAAGCTCTTCTCCGTACAGCGCGACGTACCTGCGCGCAAAGAAGGAGCCCATAGAGTGCCCGAGTATGAAACAGGGCTTGCCTTCAAACCTGTGCTTCATTCTCTCCGTAAGAGTGCGTATGTCCTTGAGCACGCATTCGCAGCCGCGCTCTTCGGCAAAATAGCCGAACTCGTTCTCGGAAGAGACAGATTTGCCGTGCCCGAGATGGTCCTCCGCGCACACGAGTATGCCCTTTTCCGCCATTGCGGCGGCGAAACGGTGATAGCGTTCGGCATATTCCGCCATTCCGTGAATTATCTGCAACACCGCCCTGACTTCGCCTTCAGGCTGCCATATACAGGCGTGTATGTTGCTCTTTCCGTCAGAAGACGAATAATAAACCTCTGAAAACAGATATTTCTCTCCCGCCATAAAATCTCCGCCCTGCGCCCCGCAGAACAGGCGGCGCTCAAGTTCCCTTTTACAGTTAAAATTATAACACTTAGCTTGCGCGTTTGCAATAGCAAATACGCCTTTATGAATAAAAAGCCTGAATATTATCGGGGGAAATGGGGCGCTTGCCGCTCTCTATCTCGCCGATGAGCACGGATACGCGGTCGGTAAGCGGGGTATCTACCCCCGCCTTGTCGCCGTATGCCGAAACCAGCCCGGAAAAGTACTCTATCTCGCACTTTTTCCCGCGCGACAGGTCGAAGTACATTCCCGAAAGAATGTGGCTGTGGTTCTTCATTGCGACGGGAAACAGCAGCGTTGAGAGAACGCGCTTAAAGGGGTTGTTGTAGCTTAAAAGCCCGACGGCGTCCCTCCCCTGAATGAGCGCGGGCTTTACGCCCAGCGCGCGGCACACTTTTGCACCCTCGTTGAATATGCCCTGCGCTATGCGGCGTGGCTCCTTCTGCCCTGCAATCTGCCCGAAAGTCAGCCCCGTAAGTCCCGAAAGGGGCGAAAAAGCGTTGTTTATAATGAGTTTTGTCCAGCGCGCGCCGATGAAATTTTCCTCGACGACGACCCTGCCCATAAGCGAGAGCACGCTGCGCACTCCCTCTGCGGGCGCGCCCCCTTCAAAAGGCGAGCCTATCTGATATTCTATCTTTTCGGGCGCGGAGGTCATCACGACTTCGCCCGCATTGACGAGACTTGCGCCCCAACTGCAAACGCAGCCCAAAACGCGCTCCCTGCCAAGAATTTCCGCAAGCGTATATTCGGGCAGCCCGTTCTGGATTGTGCAGAGCACGCCGTCCGATTTGAGATAGTCCTTCAAAAAGTGCGCCGTCTGCACGTTTTCGAGTTGTTTGGTGGTGAGAAATATTATGTCGTACCGCCCTGTCATCTCCCCGGGAAGGAGGGCGTTTACGCGCGCGCTGAAATTATCGGTGCCCGAGACCTTTACGCCGCTCTCCTTCATTGCATTGACGTGCTCGCGGTTGCGGCAGATTACGTCCGCCATCAGCCCTCGGCGCGAAAAGTATGCGCCCATCGCCGTGCCCATTGCGCCTGCGCCGTAGATAGCCGTCCTCATATCCCCATTCCTTTGAGCGCCTCGTGCGCCATTATCATATATGCCTTTTCGGAGGGGTGCAGGTGGTCGCCGCTGTCGTCGCCCTCTGCAAAGCTCAGCCCGTCGCCGTCGGAGCGCAGCGCCCTGTCGAAGTCTATCACGCCGTCCACGCTCGTCGTGCGTATCCATTCGTTTACCTTGCGGCGCATTTCCTCCCTGAAAGGAGCGTATGTGCGCCACCCCTTTATGGGCAATAGCGTGCCGAGGTACACCCTTAAATTATATTCCCTTGCAATGTCGATATAACTCTGCAATCCCGCGCACAGCTCGTCGACGGAGGGCAAATCGCTCATCGGGCGGAAGGGGTTGACCTCAGTGCCGACGGGGTGAATTATGTCGTTTATGCCCTGCTGAATGAGCACGGAATGTGCGCCGCTGACAGTTGAAATTTCCCTCCTGAAGCGGTGTTCCCCGCTAAGTCCGTAGCTTTCGTAGGTTATGCAGGTATATTCCCTCAGAACGCGCGTGCCGCTTGCCGCACGCCTTACGATTGCCGTCCTGTTGTACGCGTCGGCAAGGCACTCCTCCGTCATATAGTCGGGAAAGCTCTGCGCGGTTATGCTGTCGCCGTAGGTGATTACGGCGCTGCATTCGTCCGCGGCATAGAGGTCTATGCCCGTGAGGAAGTAGAAAGTCGAGGTAGAGCGGGTATATTCGAGGGGCAATACGGGCGAAAGCGTGTGGTTGCCCACAGAGAAAAAGCCCTTGGAGAGCGGTCCCGTTATGACCACCGCAGAGCGCATAAGCGTAAAGTCGCGTATGTAAAAGCTTACCGACATCACGCCGCCCCTCTTTATGCGGAAGTCGACCTCGTCCGAAAAGAGCTCTTCGCCCGGCTGAATGGTCACCCACTCCCTGCCGCCGAAGGTTATGAGCCTTGCGCCCTTGGGGTTTATCTCCCTGTCGCCCACCGCCGTGGCAACCGTGACGCTTTCGAGCGTTACGGGCTCTTTGCCGCAAAAGTTGGAAAAGTGCAGGCGCATCTTCTCTCCGCCGAACGCGCACTTTACGGGATAGCGCAGCGTTATGTCCTTTGCATATGTTTCAGGTCTGTGCTCAGCAACCGAAGTGGCGTTGCCCCAAACTGTAACCCATTTCATATACCGTACAGTATTCGCTCCTTGACTGTTTTTGATTGAATGATGCGCGCCGCGCCCGCCGCGCGGGACTGCGACGCTTACATATATAGCATATTCTATCATATCCCGAGCGCGTTTGCAACCCGTCTTTATTGCCACAGCGACAAAAAAACGCAATAAATTTCCGCATAATTAAGGCGCACCATAGCCAGGCGCCCGTCACGCCCCTCACGGCGGCGCATCCTATGCCGTCCCTTTGCCGCAACCGATTTGCCCTTTGCCGACATAACCTGTTCCGACCGAAAAAAATGGGCGGCAAGCCCAACAACATTGCGCCCGCCGCACAGTCTGTTTTATATCGATACAACGTCGAGCGAGCGCCCGTGCCTGCCGCCGTCGTCATCGTCCTCCTCGTACCTGTCGTAGTCGGAGGAAGTTCCGTCCTCGAACTCATAGCGGTACTGCCCAGCGCTGACGCGCACCCTGAAGCGCACGTCGGCGTCGTCAATCTTGCCCTCGGCGACTATTACGCTCTCGCCGTTTTCGCTGCGCGTTCTGAACTTGAGTTCGTCCTTGACGCCGCCCGTCTCGACGACGAGTTCAAGTTCGACCTCTTCTCCCTCCTTTTCGTATTTGACCTCCGTCTTTTCGGTCACATTGCCGTCGACGACCACGGTATAGACATATTCCTTATCCGTTTCCGTCTCGCCGTCATCCGTCTCGCTTTCATATTCCTGCCTCACCTCGATGTAGGAGCGTCTGTCCGCAGAGGTATATGCCCTGAACTCCAGCTTGTCGCCCGTTTCACCCTCCGATGTCTCGGTTTCATAAGTGCCCTCTACGGGATAAGTGACGCCGCCGACAACGAGCATTCCCTCTATCGAATAGTCCTCTTCCGCCTCGTCGCCGTCCGTTTCGCCCTCTATGAATATCTTGTTGTAGTACATTTCATAGCTGACGGTGCCGCCAAGCAAATCCTTATAGCTTATCTTCATTCCGTAATCATAGCCGTCCGCGCCGTCTATGGCGGAGCCGACAATGGCGCTGTCGCTTAAGAGGCTTTCGACGAGGGACATATATCTGTTTATGCTCTCTATCTGCTCATCCCTGCCGCCGCGCCCCTCGTCGTCCGCAAGCGCAACTGCAGAGAAAGCCGCCGCGCTGCCGCCGTCCGCACGAGCGGTGAGCATTGTCCCCACCGACGCCGCGCCGTAGGCGTAGAAGGAATTGGCATCGGTTATGTCCTCGAACTTGTTGCCCCCCGTGAGCCCGCCGCCAAAGGGGTCGTCTTTGCCGAAGAGCGGAGGAAGCAGAAAGCACAGCGCGATTATCAGCGCAAGCGCCGCCGCGCACGCCGCTATTATTATGTTGCGCCGTCTGCCGCTTGCCGCCGTTCCGCCGCCGGCGAGGACGAGAACCCTCTCCTCCTCTCCGCCCAGCTCCGACTTTATTTTGTCCTTTATTCTCCTGTCGGGCAGGACGTCCTTCGCGCCGTCCGACAGCATCTTCTTTATATCCCTGTCATTCATAGCCGCCCTCCTTTTCAAGGTGTGCTTTAAGTTTTTTGAGCGCCTCGTTATTCCTCCACGTCACCGTGCCTATGGGTATGCCGAGCATATCAGCCACCTCTCTGCGCTTGTAGCCCGCCACCTGGCAGAGCATTACAATTTCATACTCCTCCTCGCTTAAAACCTTTGCCGCCACGTCGAAGATGAACGGCAGTTCGGTATGCGTGACGCCGTATCTGTATGCCTCCGCCTCGAAGTCGGTCGACACCTCGCGCGAGCGCTTTTTTATATGGTTGAGCGCAAGCGACTTGCCTATGCTTACAACCCACGCGGTGAAGTTTGTGCCCGCCCGATATTGCTCTATGCAGTTCATCGCCCTGATGAAGGCGTCCTGCAGTATATCTTCGGCATACATCTTGTCGCGCACTATGTACAGCACGGCGAAATATACGCTTTTATGGGTCTGCTCGTATATATAGTCAAAGGCGCGCTTGTCGCCGCCCCTGAACTCGGCAACCTTTTTTTCAAGTTTATCCCCTTTCATATCCTTTCTTCCATAATATAAACAGTTTGCGGATTGAATTTTGTTGGCAAAAAAATAAATTTATCAAAAAAATCATAACAGCAAATAATAATATAGTCAAGGGGCACATAAATTTCCGCAAAAAATTTTTTTATTTTTTCCAACAAAAAAGCCCGCCCGTTTGTTATATAGGTGCAAAACAAAAAACAAACCCCCACAGGAGGACATCAAAATGAAAAAAGTATTTATAGCAATGGCAACGGCAATAGCGCTTGCGGGAACTTTAACTCTCGCCGCCTGCTCGAAGAGCAGCTCGCCAAACGCAAACAAGTTTGACGACCTTACGACGGCTAAGGCAGTCTACGGCTTCAGCGCCGCATCTGCGGGTATGATCATATCGGATATGAACGAGGCAACGCCCGAACAGGGCGCTCCCGAACAGACTAACCCCGAACAGGGCGCCCCCGAACAGACTAACCCTGAACAGGGCGCGGAGAGTGCAGGCAATCACCAGCTCGACGGCTATATGACGCTTGTGGAGAGCCTTCTGAGCGACGGCGGCTTCAAAACAGTCAGCCAGACTTCCGACAGAGCTGAATACACCGAGAAGGTAGTAGTCACATACAGAGATATGCAGAACGAGCAGAACTCCTATATAATGTACTACAACCAGATACTCACCGAAGCCGAGGTCGACGAGGACGAGACCGAAGAGACATACGACATAACGGGCATAATGCTAATCGACGATACGGAGTACCCCATCCGCGGCGAAAGAGAGATTGAGACAGAGGGAAACGAGAGCGAGGTTGAAACCGAATTCAGAGTACAGATTTCCGACAACTCTTACGTACTTGTACAGCAGAGCGAAGAAATCGAAGAGGGCGAAACCGAGCAGGAGTTCAGCTACAGCATATACGAAAACGGCAAGCTTAAGGAGCGCAGCACCTTTGAATATGAAGAGGAGCACGGCGAGACCGAACTCAAGATGACGTGTCTTAAAGACGGCGCAACGCAGACGCTCAAATTCGAGCGAGTGCAAAAAAGAGGGCGTGAAGTCATACGCCTTAAGGCGGGCGACGGAAAAGAGACGCGCGGCTATATCGTAGAGAAAAAGACCGACGCGAACGGCAACGAATACTACGAGTACACGCCCGATACGGACGACTGAAAGAAGGGCGGCACAGAAATTGACATTACAGATGTAAATTCCTTACCACTGACAGAAGAGAGGGGCTGCGGGAATATTCCCGCAGCCCCTCTCACCGTTTTAGTTAAAAGCAGCAAATATCATAGTTCAAAGCGGCGACTGAAAATTTTCAGCCGCCGCCGCTCTATCCACAATCACTATCCATAATCATTCGTCCCCATCTTTTGCCTTGCCCAATACCGCCTCTATAATTGCCTCTGCCACAAAGAAGAGCACGCCGGCAACGGGCCAGATTATCCACGTCATGTCCCATTCGCCAGTCAAAAAACTCGTTGCAAGATAAATTGCCACTATAAGCGGCCAGTAGATGCCGCCCACAATTTCGGCAATTTTTGCCCTGCGCCTTCCTTCTCTGCTGAATTCGCCCAGCCCGAGCAGTCGGTTGAAGGCATACCACCTTGTGCCCGCCCATACGAACAGCGCGACCGCGACCATAACCACCAGATCGAACGCTATGAAACCTATATCCATATATTCTTCAAACATTGTCGAGCAGACGATCAGCGGTATAGTCGAGAGAATGCACAGCGTCACTCCCGCAATTACAGCGGCGGCAAACAGAGGGACATATTGCTTCCTGCCGTTTTCGATTTCTTCTCTGACTTCCCCCGTTGCGGCGGCATTCGCAGCGATTTTTTTGTCTGTCCCGTTTTTAAGATAGGAATAGATAAACAATCCCACTCCGGCCGCAACCATCACAAACAGCACGCTTATTCCGATTATATTGGTCACCGCCGAACCGAGTTTTTCTACTCCCTTACCGAGATTGAGCGCGATAATCAGCAATGGCGACATTATGCAGAGCGCGGTTGCCACGGCATATCTTACGCCGTTCGCCTTAGCGCGCGCCATAAATTCCTGCGCCTCCTCGCGCCTTATCGCCCTTGCCTTTAAGGCGACGGGTTTTTCGTTTTCCGCAGGCGGTTGTTCATCCTCATCCTCCCTCAAGAGATAATCGGTAGTAACACCGAAGAGCTGCGAAAGCTGCACAATCTTCTGAATGTCGGGTATGCTCTGCCCACTCTCCCACTTTGAAACCGACTGCCTCGTCACGTCGAGCATATCAGCAAGCTCTTCCTGCGAGAGCCCGCGCGTCTTTCTAAGCCTTATGATCTTTTCGGAAATATTCATTGGTCGTCCTCCTTTTTCCTGTCTGCATTGTACCATATCCGTCGGTTGCCTGCCACCAACCGAGCCGACCAATCTGTCAACCGTCAGTTGCTTTTTTCAAAAAAAGCGGAATACGGCCGCATAATCGCACAAGTTTGCGCCCTACGCATCCCTTTCAGCTTCTGCCACGCGAGGAACGGACGCGGCGGCGGAAAACTATTGCGAGCACGCACCAGGCTATGCCGCACGCCGCCCACGCAAACATAGTTATGCCGTAAACCACCCACGCGGCGTCTATTGCGGCGGGGTCGGTGAGCTTGTCGAAGCACACAAATTCCAGCACTATCGCCGCAAGCAAGGCAAAGAAGGCGACAGCGCAGACAACCTTTGCCACATACAGCCTGTAAAGCCGCCTTTGCTCCCCCTCGTCGCTTACCGCGGCGGCATATTTTTCAAACAGTTTTTTCATAATTGCCCCCATACTATCACGCATCGAACTCGTTTTTTGCCCCTGTAGGAGCCCGCCCGTCACGCCCTTGCGATGCGGGCAAGCCCCCTCGCTCTTCCCCGCAGGGCGTCCGCATTATTTTAACGTTTCGGGCAGCAACGCCCGCCGAGATAATTATAGCAGATTGCCTCGCGCCCGTCAATACCGCCCCTAATCTTCCCGTCCTGCAAGCCGAAAAATACCCCGTCCTCATTCGCCACAAAAAATCGGGCGGGATATGTGCGTTACACATATCCCGCCCTATCCGATGCGGGGAACTATCCCCGCATCAACGGGTTGCCTTTACTGCGCCGTTACGGTACAGTTTTTTAAATTTCGCCGTCGTCCTTTGCCGAAGCCGCCTCCGCATGCGCTCTGTCGCGGGCAATGCGCTCTTCCTGGGTCATAGTGCGCCACTTTGCGAACAGTATGAGGTTCTGCTTGGGCATAGACGTGAGCAGCGCCCTGTCGCGGAAGTCCTCGTCGTAGTACCAGCCCTCGAACACCTCCGTCTCCCTTTCGGGTATGGGCAGTTCGACGAGCATACTCTCCTTGAGCTTTACGGGAGGCACTCCGCCGTTGACATAGTTGAGCTCATAGCGCCTGTTGCTGCGCGCAATTATGATTGCGACGACGGCTACTATCGCGCACGCGCCCACCGCAACGAGTATCCACCACCAGGCGAAGCCCGCCGCAGGAATGACCTCCGTTATGTCGACAATTGCATAGTGGCTGAAGTGCTCCACGAAGAAGTAGAGATTGCCGTCCGCGCCTATATGGGTTGCAAGCTCTTCCGAGGTGCCGTCGTCGCTTACATATACGACCGCAAACCTGCCGACCGCCGTGCCGAGGTCGGATACGGATATGCCGACCGACAGCATATTCTCTATGGGAACGATTGTGCCGTCCGCCGCGACGAGCTGAATGTCATACATCTTCTTGAGCGAAATATTTTCGGCAAGCTTTTCGTTTGCCCTGGAGAATATATCGCCTTCCGTCACCTCTGTAAATCTCAGAGTTGTACCGTCGTCGAAACCGCTTTCGGAGCTTACGGTTATCGTGGTGCCGTCGGGCGCCTCTCCCGCAACAGTCTGCAATCTCCACTTTGCGTACAGCGTGAACGACTGAGTGACGTCGGAGTTGAAGTCATAGCGCGCCGTAAGCGCACGGTCGCCGTACCAGCCGACGAACAGATAGCCGTCGCGCACGGGCTCGACATATGCCACCTTGCCTCCGACCGCAACAATCTGCGTGCCCGCGCCGTCCGACACAGAGCCGCCGTTGGGCTCGAGCGTGACGGTATAGCTTACCACCGTCCAGCGCGCATACAGAGTGATGTCACCCGTGGAGCCGCTCAAAATGCTTTCAAGCTTGTCGCCGCCGACTTCTGAGGTGTACCAGCCCGCGAAGGTATAGCCCGCGCGGGCAGGCGCAAGCAGCGTGATGTCCTTGCTTTCCAATGTGTAGCTCGTCGCCGCACCCTCCGCATTTGCGCCGCCGTTCAATACATAGGTTATTCTGTATTCAACGACCTGCCACTTTGCCGTAAGGGTTACATCTGCGGTTACCGCCGCAGAGAAATCATATGCCGTTTCGCCGAGATACCAGCCGACAAACGTGTAGCCGTCCTTTGCGGGGGCGGGGTCAGGCATAACCGCCGTCTTTCCGTGCTCCACCTTCTGCGCCGCAACGCCGCTGTCGAACGTCACGGTGTAGGTGTTTATCTCCCACCTTGCCGTGAGCGTTATGTCTGCGGTTACCGCCGCCCCGAAGTCATAACGCGTTTCGCCCGAATACCAACCGACGAACGTATAACCCGTCTTTGTGGGCGGCGTGGGCAATGTTGCCTTGTCGCCGTGCTCTACTTTCTGCACGTCAACCGCGCTGCCGCCGTTACTGTCGAACGTCACGGTGTACTGCTTTATTGTACCCTCTGCGGTGATTACAAGGTCACCCGTTATCTTGCCGCTTTCAATGATTATTACGCCGTTGCTGTAGGTGAAGTCTGTAAATGCTTTACTACCCATTGTGATAGTCACCGTTTCCGCTTACGTTCGTGCCGTTTAAGCTTACGGTGTAGGTGTTTATCTCCCACCTTGCCGTGAGCGCTATGTCGGAGGTGACCTCCGTCGCAAAGTCGTAAGCCGTTTCGCCGAGATACCAGCCGACAAACGCGTAGCCGTCCTTTGCGGGGGCGGGGTCGGGCATACTTGCCGTCTTTCCGTGCTCCACCTTCTGCGCCGCAACTCCGCTGTCGAACGTCACGGTGTAAGGTGTTAATCTGCCATACGGCGTAGAGCGTAAGCGTGCGTTCGTCCGAGCTTTCAAGTCCCGTAAAGAGCTTGCTGACGGATACGGTTGCGCCGCCGTTATAGACCACGCCGCCATCGCTTTCGGTCGCCCAGCCGAGGAAAGTCTTGCCCTCGCTTTCGGGCTTGGCGAGCACGACGGTCTGCGTAAAGTTGGCAACTGCCGCCTCATCCTGCGTGTCATACGCAATCGTATAGCTGTTTTCCGTCCAGATTGCCATAAGTTCTATGCCCGAAGAGAGCATTTCCCCGGTTATGGTGAACTGTGCGCCGTCCGCATAGATATCTTCGCCGTACGTCCAGCCGCCGAAGGTATAGCCCGCCCTTACAAACGCGTTGGCATTGAGCGCAGTTGCCTGACCGAAAGTAATAGTCTGAGCTCCCATTGCGCCGCTTCCGCCGTTTGCATTGAACGTCACGGAATACTCATTCGGCGTGAACTGCGCAGCGAGTTCGATTGAAACTGCGGTTTCGCTACCATAGCCGAGCGCCGCCTTTTCAAACAGTTCGGAAAGCGTCGTTACGGCGATGTCGTTATACTTCCAGCCGACGAATGTATAGCCAATGCGGTTTACCGTACCGAGTTGAGCATTTCCTCCGCCGACAAGCGTGAACTTTTCGCCGTCGTAACGGAAGCTTATGCTTTCAAGGCTTACGCCGTCGCCCGAATACGTGACGGTATAGGTAATTTCCTGCCACTTTGCCGTGACGGTCACCGATGCGCCCGTTATGGTGAGAGTATTTTCGGAAATCTGCCCGTTACCATCTGCCGACCAGCCTATAAATACACTGCCTGCCCTTTGAGTAACAGATACCCCGTCGAGGTCGAAAGTATAGTTGCCTGAGCCGTCCCTTGTCACATAATAGGTGGCAATTATTTCCTCGCCGTCATTCACTGTGACCGTCCTCACGCTATCATTCGTCCACTTGCCACTGAATGTCGCGCCGCCGACGCCGAGAGCGCCCGAAGGAGCATTTTCCCACACGAAGAAGTATGGCTGCCCGCCTATGGTTATTTCCGAATAGCTTCCGACAAACAGTTCTGCAAGGTCGGAAAGGCTTGCGCCGTACTGCCTTGTAAGCGTTACAGTTATTACATTATCCGAACAGGTCACGGTTGCCCTGTTCAGGAGCTTATCTGAGATATATGCGCGTATTGCGTTTACGGTTGCATCATCGGGCTGATCAGTAAACGTCAGGCTGAGCGTGATATCATAGCTGTTTATCTGCCACTTTGCATAGAGGGTGTGAACGCCCGCTGTGGAAACTATCGTGTCCGCGGTGACAAGAGTGCCCCAATCGCCAGATGCTCCGTCCTCTGTCCACCAGCCGAGGAAGGTATAGCCTTCGCGCGTAGGCGCTGTGAGCTTGTCGCCGTAAATCTCATCATATGTGACGGTTATTTCAAAACTGTTGCCGCCCGCATAGTTTTCATCGAGCGTTACGGTATAACTTGCGGCCTCCCACTTTGCCGTGAGCGTTATGTCTGCGGTGACCTCCGTCTCAAAGTCGTATTCTTTCTCGCCGAGATACCAGCCGACAAATGTGTAGCCTTCTTTGGTAGGAGCGGGGTCGGGCATACTTGCCGTCTTTCCGTGCTCCACCTTCTGCACGTCAACCGCGCTGCCGCCGTTGCTGTCGAATGTCACGGTGTACTGCTTTATTGTACCCTTTGCGGTGATTACAAGGTCATCCGTTATCTTGCCGCTTTCAATGATTATTACGCCGTTGCTGTAGGTGAAGTCTGTAAATGCTTGACTACCCATTGTAATAGTCACGCTTGCGGGAAGATTATAGCCCTCTGCTGCCGTAAGCGTATAGGTATATGCCGCGCCGTGTTCGACTTTTTCCGCACCGTTTCCGCTTACGTTTGTGCCGTTTAAGCTTACGGTATAGGTGTTTATCTGCCACTGCGCATACAGATAGAGGTCTGCCGCAGGCATTGTCTGGGTATTGAATTTGAATTCGACATACTTTGACTGCCCTGCGTCATATACCGACCAATATACAAATGTATAACCCGTCTTTTCGGGGTCGTCTATCTTATCAACCTGTGCGCCGACAGTATAAGTATCGCTGCCCTTAAGCGTTTCGCCGTCAAAGAAGTAGACGTGATATTCTATCGCCTGCCACCTTGCGTAGAGCGTATGAGTGCCGACCGTGGAAACTATCGTATCCGCGGTGACAAGAGTGCCCCAATCGCCAGATGCTCCGTTCTCCGTCCACCAGCCGAGGAAGGTATAGCCTTCGCGCGTGAGGACTTCAAGAGAGCCGTAAGAGTTGCCGAAAGTGACCTCCTTTCTTTCTGTTTCGGGCGTTACCCCGTTGCCGTTGAATACTACCTCGTAGGTGTTTGCCTTCCACACCGCATAGAGCGTTACGGTTGCGCCGTCTACAGCTGTAAGATTAGAAACTTCGCCCTGTTCAACATAAGTTACCTCACCTGCATAGGGGTTGGCAGACCAGCCGAGGAAGGTATAACCATTGCGGGTGAAAGCATTTGCGGTGAGGTTCTGCGCCACGTCATAGGTGAACGACATAGCGCCCATTGTGCCCGTGCCGCCGTTGCCGTTGAATACCACCGTGTAGGTGTTTGGCGTCCACTTTGCAAAGAGCGTGTGATTGCCCGTCGTCACCCTTGTGTCCGCGGTGACCTGCGTGCCCCATTTGCCAGATGCTCCGTCCTCTGTCCACCAACCTGCGAAGGTATAGCCTTCGCGCGTGAGAACGGGTAAAGCGCCGTAAGCCTGACCAAAAGTTACAGTCGTATACGTAGGCGAAACCGTGCCGCCGTTGGCATTGAACGTGACCTCCACTTGCTGTCCGTCCGCCAGAACAAGCGTGATGACCTGCGTTTGTGTTATGACTGTATCCTTAGTTACAATCTCTTTGTCAGGCAGATTGACCCACTGATACTCCTCTTCACATTTAAGCAATTCCTCAGAGAGTTTGCCGTTTACATTGACCGTAACTGTATTAAGCGTGCCGTCAGGTTTCAACATATAGACGGTAACTTGGGTCTGACTGTATTCGATGGTGATTTCGAGGTTGCTTGTCACATAGAACATCGAGCTGTAATTGTCCCCAAAACCGAGAACGTGGTGATTTTCGGGAGCAATTACCTCCAATTTGTCATATTGCGCATAGAGCGCGGCATAGGCATTTCCGCCATACTCAACGGTAAGCGTTATGGAAGTCGTTGTAGCGGTGCTGCCTTCCGTCTGTTCATACCTGAACTGACCGTCGCCCGCATTGAACGTAACATTAAATGTGCTTACTTTCCACTTTGCCGTGAGCGTTATGTCTGCGGTTACCGCCCCGAAGTCATAAGGCGTTTCGCCCGAATACCAACCGACGAACGTATAACCCGTCTTTGTGGGTGCAGGGTCAGGCTCATTCGCCGTCTTTCCGTACTGTACACTCTGCATCTTAACCGCACTGCCGCCGTTGCTGTCAAACGTCACAGTATAGGTGTTAATCTCCCACACGGCATAGAGCGTATATGTGCCGTTAACTTGAGCAACAAGGTTACGTACTTTCTGACCGTCGGAATACTCTGCAACCGTCGCGCCTTGCGAAGTTGCCCAGCCGAGGAAGTGATAACCCGTCTTTTCAAACTTGTTTGCACTTAAAGCCTCCTCTACGTCATAGGTAAACGACTGCGACGACATAGCATCGAGATTATCTGCGCCGTTGCCGTTGAATACTACCTCGTAGGTGTTTGCCTTCCACACCGCATAGAGCGTTACGGTTGCGCCGTTTACATCTGTAAGGTTAGAAACTTCGTCTTGGTTCTCATATTTTACAGAACTTGCCACACTCTCTGTCGACCAGCCGAGGAAGGTATAGCCCGTCTTTGTAAACGCGTTTGCACTTAAAGGCTTAGTCTCGCCATAGGTAAACGACATAGCGTCCATTGACCCGCTCGTATTGCCGTTACCGTTGAATACCACCGTGTAGGTGTTTTCTTTCCAGACCGCATACAGCGTGAGCTCTCCGGCCGCAATGTTGCTTACAGTTGCGCCGTTTACATAGACAACGCTTCCGCCGCTTTGAGTTGCCCAACCGAGGAAGTGATAGCCAACCTTTGTAAAGCCGTTTGAGGTGAGCTCGACAGAGCCTCCATAAGTCAATGTCAGCTCATTCATTGACCCGCCCGTACCGTCGCCACCGACAAATTTTATAGTCGTTTTAATGGGCGACCAATGCGCATACAGAGTATGTATGCCCGCCGTTTGAACGGTGTCCGTTGCTTCTACCAATGTAGCGTTTTCTTTATCCGTGTACCAGCCTGCGAATTTATAGCCGTCGCGCGCGGGCTCGGGTAAAGTGCCGTAAGGCTGACCAAAGGTTACAGTCTTATATGTGGGCGAAACCGCACCGCCGTTGGGGTCGAATATGACAAGATATTTGTTTGCATTCCACTGCGCATACAGAGTATGTATGCCCGCCGTGGAAACTGTCGTATCCGCGGTGACCTGCGTGCCCCAATTGCCGCTTGTACTTCCGTTCTCCGTCCACCAACCTGCGAAGGTATAGCCCTTGCGCGTAGGCTCTATGAGCTTGTCGCCGTAAATTGCGTCATATGTGACGGTAATCTCTGTGGGCGAAACCTCGCCGCCGTTGGCATTGAGCGTTACGGTGTATGTCTCAGCCTCATATACGGCGATAAGGTCGATACCCTCAAGATATTCAAAACCTATTACGCCCGTCGCGTCTGTGCCGTTGAACAGTATTATGCCCTTTACACCTGTCTCGTCATTGGAGCCATATTTATAACCTGTATAGATATGCTCACCGCCCGTATTGCCGTAGAACACCTTCCAGCCGACAAACTTATAGCCAGTCTTATCGGCAAGCACTTCAAGCGCCGTTTCGACGGAAGAAGCAACCTTATCGGCAGATACTTCGAGGGTGCCTTTTACTTCCCCTCCGTCAAGATATTCAACCGAATAAATTACGGGCACATTCCTTGCTTCGATTGTAAGCGTTACAACGCCTTCCGAAGTTACGCCGCCATACTCTTCAAGGTTGGGCATAGTACTTTCGACAAACCTTACATCTCCGCCAGCAACATACCAGCCTTCAAACGTATAGTATTTCTTTGTTGCGTCGGGATAGTTGATTAAAGCGCCTATTTCATATATTTCGGAGCTCGTCACGCCGTCAATTTTAAATATGAGCTGATATTTGACCGCCGTCCACTTTGCATACAGCGTTAAATCTCTGTCGGGCATTTTGTCCGCCTCGACCTTGCAAGTGCTGTCGATATACCAACCATCAAAAGTATAGCCGTCGCGCGTGGGAGGGGGGAGCAGCTTATCGCCTTCCGCTGTCAGGTCAGAGCCGAAAGGCACATCTTCGACCGTAGTCGTACCCGTGCCGCCGTTGAGAATGAGCGTAACGGTATGCTTGTTTACTTCCCAATGCGCATAGAGAGCAGTGTCTACGTCGACATCGCCGAACATAAACTTATCGCCGCTTACTTTATCCGTCCACCACCCGCTGAAGGTATAGCCCTCGCGTTTGGGAACGAGAATTTCCTCATAGCCCGAAGTGTCCACCTTGCCCGTGCCGCTTAAAGTATAGTACACGGTTTGCGTCCCGTCGTTAAGGTAGAAAGTAACGGTTATTACGCTTTCCGACGTCTTAGCCTTAAAGCTTGCGCCTACAGACATTGCCTTTTCGGGCATAGTGTCAAGCACTACGCCTGCGCCGCCGTTCTGCCACATTCCGTCAATTACATAGGTCGTGCCGCCGACAGTGAACGCAAGCGAGTTGAGCCCCGCAAGCGAGGTTGCATAGGGGACATCTGCAATACTCACGACATACTTATTATTGTCTGCCGAAGTCACGTTTGCCGTAAGCGACCCGCCCAACGCTTTGTCTATCGCGGTTTTAATTGCGCTTCCTGCCCCTTCAACCGCCGAAGGAAGGGTTATTGTGAGGGTGAGTGTGCTTGTTACGGGCGTCCACTTTGCATAGAGCACAAGCGAGTACGCGGGCATTGTCACAGGACAAGCGGTTTCAAGAGCGCTGTCTGTCCACCACTCTCCGAACTCATAGCCCGTGCGGACAGGTACAGGCAATATTGCCGAAAGCGTTGTGCCGTAGTCGACACCTGTTATGTCCGTTATGGCATTGCCGCCGTTTGTAATGAATATTATGGAATATTTTCCGACTTCCCAGCGCGCCTCTATGGGGCTTGAGGAGGTATATGTACTGTCGTTATACACCGCCGTCACAGCCGCGCCGCCGCTTGTAAGCCAGCCGCCGAACGTATAGCCCTCCCTCCGGACGGAGACCGTTGCGGGTATGGAGGGAACTTTGCCGTATTCCGTAGAAACTACGCAGTAGGTTGCCGTGCCGCTTTGTACGGGCGCGTTGCCTGCCGTATCCTTATAGAATGTAACGCCAGACGGCATCTCCTCGGGAATGACAAAGCTTGCGTCATCCCCCGCATAGAACCATACGTCGTACTTTTCCACCGACCAATATGCAATGGCGTTGACCGTGCCGACATAGTTAAGCTCCTTGAGGAGCGCAAACAGAGCCACGGCATAATCTTTGCCTTCCGCCACCTCTATTCTGCCTATTTCAAGCGCGTTAGAGCCTGAAATATACCAATGGTTGAGGCTGTAACCCTTACGTGAAGGTGTGGGGAACCCGCTGGAAGAAGCGCCCCAGGATACGCTTTCGCCATACTGATAAGTACCCGAAACAGCCGTTTCCGAGCCGCCGAAATTTCCGCCGTTTGCGTTGAAGTTTATGGTGTAGGTATCCTTGCTTATCTTTACGTAGAGGTTGAGACCGAGGGGATCGGAATATGTTGCAAGGAGTTCGGCAAGGCTCTCCCCTTCGCTCCACATATCGCTTGAAATGACAGTGTTTATGTTTACGGCATTTACAAAAGCGCTTTCAAGATAAATTCCGTCTATCTTATAGCCGAGGTAATCTGTCTCCTCGCCCTTATAAGCGGCAACCAGCTCTTCAATCGAGGGGAAAGTCCCGAACGCCGAGCCGAAAGTATATTCCTTCACATACTCCGTCTCCTCGCCGCCCAGCCAGAATGTCGCATTGACATTCCAGGGCGTAAAGGAAGCATATACGACCAGAGAACTTGTGACAATCGTATTTTCGTCGAATGTGCCGCCGCTGTACGTCCACTTATTATTAAATGTATAGCCGAACACATTCAAATCTTCGTTTGCCAAAAGGGCATCATATGCGGCTTTAGCTTCTTCATCTTCCGCTATAGACTTATCTCTAGCGACGGAAATTGTACCGATAAGGTCGCCGTTCTGCCCGACAAAGTTGATTGTAACCGTACTCTGACTGTATTGAGCGGTAATTTCAAAGGCACTTGTAACATTATAGACAGAGCCGTTATCCGTAACATTCCATTTGTCGAAATACCAGCTTTGGGGAATATTCAGCGAAGCGGCAAGCTGTGACAGCTCGGAAGATATATCCGCGCCGTGCTCCACGGCAATCGTTAAATCGTTTTCAAAATCAAACCCGAGCTCTTCAAGGCTGACCTTTGCGGTATCAAGTACGGTTACGGGCTCATTGTTCGCCGAACCGAGTGAGATTGTAAGCGTATGCGTCTTTGTCTTATAGCCCGCATACAGAGTATAGCTGCCGCTGCCGACGGTGACATTGTCGCCGCTTGTTACGGGGTTGCCTTCCGCGTTGGCATTTGCATACCAACCGCTGAAATCTTTGCCGACAAGTCCGCTTGTCGATATCTTCCACCCCTCCCCATCAAAGAGGAAAGCCAAAGTACTGTAATAGTCTACCGTCTTGTAGTAAAGACCCTTCGTGTTTTCATAGTTCAACCCAAGCGTTTTATAATCAGCTATCGTTCCACCGCGCGCGTCGAGATAGAGAGTAATCTTATTGCGCTCCCACGTTGCCTGCAACACGAAATCGCCGACGGTGTTGTTGCGTATGCGCTCTATAGTGTTGCCTATCTTATAGAACTGGCTGTTCACTTCGTCGACAATCGTCGTCTGTCCGTCTATGGAGACGAGCCGCCAGCCCGTAAACGTATAGCCGAGTTTTTCAGGCACGGGAAGAGTTATGTCCGCCGATGCAATGTTATAGGTCGTCTGCTGCCCGACAAGGGTAGCATTGCCATTATCCACAAAGCCGCCTATGAGGTCAGGTTCATAGGTTATTTTGTACTCCTTCGCCCTCCATTCGGCAGTGAGCACGAGCGTGTCCTCCGTCAGGTCGGAGAAATATACCTCCTTGAGTATCTCATCAGAGTTATAGAGATATATTACGGGTTTAGCGGAAACGCTGTCTATAATATATCTCGTGATATAGCCGTCTATCCCCGTGTACTTCCAGCCGACAAATTCATAGCCCCTGCGGTTGAGGTTATCTGCCGCAGGCAGGCTGCTGCCCTCAGTCTCTATGCTGAACGTCTTGTTATAGTCGCCCGACCAGCTTCCGCCGACGCCGACGACGTTTTCGTAGGTTATGGTATATACCACCGCGTTCCACTTGGCGTAGATTGTGGTGTTCTGACCGGGTATTGCGTCAAAGCTGAATTCCCGCGTGCAGCCCGCGTCCATATACCACCCGCCGAACGTATAGCCCGTGCGCACGGGGTCGACAGGCTTTTCGAGTTTGGTCGTGCCTACACCGTCATAGTCAACCGTATCCGTCGGGAATATAAACAGATAATAGTAGTCGCCCGCATCCGAAAGGAGATATTTCTTCTCCTTGCCGTCAAAGGTGCGCCCGTTCTCGTCATCCCCGCCGTCGAAGTTGAAAGAGCCGCCGCCGAGATTGAATGTGAGCGTGAACTGAGTTTCGTCAGTTACGGGCTCATCTACCTCATCGCCGCTTTCGTCGGTCTTGCGGTACTTAATCTGTGCGCTTTCCTTGCTTATCGAAACAATGTCGAGCTGCGTTCCGCCAATGGTTTTGTCCGCCGCATTGACGAACACCTTGAGCTGGGGATAGTAGGAATAATTGTTGCTGCCCGTACTGCCTTCCGTGTAAGTCTTGAACGACCAGGAGCCGCCGTCGAATGTCGGGTCGAAGCCCGAAGGCGCAGTGTCTTTTGTATTTACGCGCATCTGCGCGCTCGTAAGCCCCTTCGCCGAAGAGGAATTTTCTCCGAAGCCGAACTGCGCGTTATAGTCGCTGTCGCCTATTGCCTGGACGGTGGCGTCGGTATAGCCCTTATAGGTGCTGTTCATATTATAGGAAACGGTCGCCGTAAGCAGCGCGTTTATGCCGCGCCCGACAATCGCGCCGAGGAACGCGGTATAGACCTTGCTGTCCGCAAAGGCGAGTTCATAACCGCCCGCGACGTACGAACCTTTCTCGGCAGAATAGTGCGTGCCGTATGCCGTGACGTTGCCGCCGTTGAACGCCTCGCTGACGTTGCCGTATGCGAGATAGCCTACAATGCCGCCCACGCCCGCAAACGAGGTTATGCTGCCCGTGTTGTAGACGTCGGAAATTGCCATACGTCCGCTCTGCGAGGTGGATGATGTGTCGTAAGAGGTAAAGCCGACAATGCCGCCGACGCCGCGCGCGCCGATATATGTCGCCTGCGCCGCCGTACTTCCCGTAGCGGGAACTCCTGACATTCCGACGTATTCTAATGCGTCAACGCCCTCGCCCCCGACTTTCGCCGCATATACAGAGGTAACGCTGCCGCTGTTGAAGGAGGTGTTTACCGAACTTCTGCCGACAAGTCTGCCCGTAATGCCGCCGAGATATGCGGTGATGAAGTTCTGCTTATAGCCATTGGGCGAAGTTGAGGTTGCGTAAAGACCCGCCGTTGCCGTAACCGCGCCGCTGTTGAAGGACTGCGAGATGAAGCTGTCGTTGGTGGTGCTGTTATCCTGCGAACGGAGCGTGCCTACAACGCCGCCCACGCCGTAGCGCGCGGTTATGTCGCCCGTATTATAGCCGCCCGTCAGCCTCAATGTTATGCCTGCGCCGACTACGCCGCCGAAGCGCACGCCCTCCGCGTCCGCCATTATCTCCAGCTCGTTCCAGTCCTCATCATAGTCGACAAGTTCTGTCCTATTCGTCCTTTCGCGCGGAGCATATTCAACACTGCCTTTGTTTGCCATATCCGTAACGACGGAAGATAAATAGTTTTCGGGAAGCTCGAAGAACGTGCCTATGACGCCTCCGACGTCGTGCCCGCCCGAGGTTATCTTTGCCGTATTTGTAACTGAAGAGATATTTCCGCCGAACGCATAGCCGACAAGCCCGCCGACGTGCGAATAGCCGTGTACAAAGCCAGCAAGCGTGACATTTGTTATAGTTGCGTGGTCGGTATATCCGAAAAGTCCTGCGCCGACAAGCGTCTCGTCGCCGTTTATGTATGCGCCTATATCCGTGCCAACATCTGCGGGAACGGACGCTCCGACATCGTATCCCTCTGCCTTCTGCTTGTTGATATTAAGTTGTATCGTCTTGCCGCTGCCGTCGAAAGAGCCTTTGAAAGGAGTGCCCGCCGCCGCGCCGTCACCGACCGTCGTTGCGCCGTTGTCGCCGTAGATTGCCTTTGTGACGTTGGCTTCCTGCGCTACGTGGTCAGCGCCAGAAATTCTGCCTATTACGCCCGTGAAAGCCTTAGTTGTATTGTCAAAGCTGCCAGAGAGCTTGAAGTAATACCCCTCATAGCTCTCGGCGGTATATGTTGCCGCGCCATTCTCGCCGTTGGAGTTGTAGTAACCTTCAAGAGCGCTATAATCCGCCGTCTTATCCGTACCCTGTTTCTCTCCGTTTACGGTTGCCTCGAGGATATACAAGTCGTTGACATCAGCTATTATGAAGGGATTGGACGAAGTGCCCAAGCCGCCGCCTGCAAATATGCACTCCCACCGTGCATAGAGCGTTATGTTATATACCGCGCCCGTAATTCGGGAAACGCCGTCCGTTACCGTGGTGGTATAGTCGGGCTCGCCGGAGGTCATCTGCGTAAATTGGGGAGTACCTCCATCAGCTATCGACGTGCCGTCGCCGCCCGCCTGGGTATTCCAACCCGTGAACTTATAGCCTACAAGCGTGTAGGTATTGGGCTTGAGCGGAGTTTGTGAGGTCGCCTTAATCTCCTGCGGCTGCATAGTACCGCCGAAAGTTACGCCGTTGCCGACTTGAGCCGCATTGGTGTCGAATGTGATATTATAGGTATTTTCCACCCATACCGAACGGACGCTTACTTCAGTTTCGCTGTCGAGATATGCAAGCCTGCCGTTGTAGTCATAGCTTGTGGAAACGCCGTTTACTTCCCAGCGAATGAGCGAGTAGCCGCTGTAAGAAGCATATCCCGCGAACGCGTCGAGGGGGAAGTTGGTGCCCGACTGCAGTTCCAGCACGACGAGATTGCCGCGGGTGCGAATTTTATCCGTGTCTATCGCAACCGTCGTATAATTATCGAGTATGGTTTTAAGGTCGGCGAACTCCACCCCCGTCAGTTTTATATCTTCGCCGAAGCCGTTGGAATAGGTGAAATCGAACACGAACACGACCGACTTGCTTACGACCAGCGCGTTGGCGACGTCTGTCGCCTCTGTACTGACTATCAGCATATAGTCGGTATCCATATTCACCACGTCGAACTGCTTGTCGGCATAGTCCGCCGCAGAGGTATAGTTCCCGCCCACATCTTTCCAAGCCTCTACAAACCCGAGGGGAATGTCGACAATGGTCGTGCCTGCCGTACGGGAGGCGGGGAAGCTAACGCCTATGGGCGTGGTCGTGTCGCCCGTCGCATTGACATTGCGGAAATTGTCGCCGAGCACGACCTTATTTTCGGTATAGATTGCATTGCTGCCGAAGTTGACGTCGCCGCCGAGGGTTATGATACTTCCGTTGCCGACTGCATACACGGCATAGTTCTGCCCTGCCGAATTTGCGCAGTTGCCCGTAAATTTTGCACCGCTTATTCCGAGGGTTGCGCGCGTCTCTACATAGATTGCTCCGAACTTGCCCGAAGTATCGGTTATGGTGCCGCTTATTGTGGCGGTGTTGTCCTGTCCGAGATAGAGCGCGCCCGCATTGCCGCTCGAGTTGTTGTTGCGGAGCGTTGCATTTTCCCCGAGGGTGAAGGAGCCGCTTGCGACATATACCATTGCCATATCCTTGCCCGCGGACTTATTGCCGTCCAGCGCAAGTTTGCCCGCACCGCTTCCGCCGATTGTGAGCGAGCCGCCTTCGCTTACGAGGAACAGCGCGTTGACGCCGCCCACGCTTGAAACGGTGAAATCTGACGCCACGCCGAGCGTGATATCCTCGCCGTTATAGGGCAGCAGTGCGACATTTTTGTTGTTGACCGTAACTGATGAGGACAGCGAAGCCGTCTTAAGAATATAAATATTGGTCGTCTGTGTTCCGCTTGTAGCAACAGCGTCTACCGCCGCCTGCAATGTGCTGTAAGTCTCGCCGCTGCCGATTGCGTCGTTTTCGTCAGCATCTATCCACGCAACAGCGTCCTGATTTGTATTTGCCCTTATCTTTAAAAAATAATTCCTGTCTTCATAGAACGTATAGTCAGTATCATCGAGCAGGAATTTATTTCTGTCTGCCGTTGCACCGTTTGAATATGAAACGATATTATTAGTCCAGCGACCAGGGCTATCGAGATATACGAGCGCGGCAAGCCCGGAGCCCGTAAGCGCTCCGCTGACCTTTATTGGTGCTGCGGATGAGCCCGTAGGAATTGCAAAAGATACATTGTTAGAGCTGTCTATAGAGGCATTTCCCGAGAGGTCAAGCAACGCTCCGCTTATTGTTGATGTAGAGGTTACATACACGCCGCTGCCATATGACTTTTGGTCTGCCGTGTTGTTTGTGACAGTACCGCCCGACATTGTAAGCGTATTGTAATTACCCTTTGTTCTGTCAGTATAAACCGCCAGTCCGCCGCCATATACTGCGCTGTTTTCAGAGACTATTGCATCGCCGCTGAATGTGGCAAAACAATTTATGGGATATTGAGCACTTCCTACGCAGATACCGCCTCCATACCCGCTTGTAGTTGAAATATACTCATTTTCAAATGCTTGGTTACCGGATATATTACCACCCGACACACTGATTGTTGAACGCGGCGAGTTGTCAGAAGTCATTCCTATGCCGCCACCAAAACCCGCGCGGTTGTTTGAAATTTCGCCACCGGTCATTGTAAGTGAAGAGTTCCACAACAGAATGCCGCCACCTGAACCGCCGGCATAATTGTTGGAAATACTGCCGCCATACATATAGATTGTCGAGTAGCGCGCAATCATTCCGCCGCCATCAGCACCCGGGTCAACTGCAGAACCTGTTGCACCGTGGTTGTTCGATACTTCTCCGCCAAACATTGTCAACGTTGACCCGCTGTTCTTATCTCCCTCAGACGAATCGACAGCAATGCCTGCGCCGTCTGCAGAGCCTAAATAAGTCCACTTATATGACAAGTTCCAGTTACGTTCCTCTAGCAAATATGTTGCCAATGCGTTATTTGAAATTTTACCGTTATAAACTTCAACTTCAGCATTATCAATATAAATTCCGCCGCCAGTACCGTCATTACTGCTTTGAGTTACGGCGTTATACTTTATTTCTCCGCCGTACATAATCAGCGTGGCTTCATTCTTTACGCCAATGCCTCCCCCGTTTCCGCTGCCTGCACGGGTTTCTTGACGCAATATTTTGACACCGCTATACATACTGACAGTATTACCACTACCGCTGATTTGCAAGAGTGATGTATTTGAATTAGAACCAGAATTATTGATATAGTTTAATTCATTACCGTTATCAATATAGAAGCGCAAGTCTGTTATTGCACTTGTAATATGACCTGAAGGTCTGGTCGGAGTTGTCGTTTGCGTCCACTCTGCGCCACCGTCAAAGATAAGTTCGTTTGCGCCCTGCGTAAATGTCTTGCCGCCCGACGTTCCGCCGCCAAGATTTACGTTGGTCAGCGAATAAGATACATTGTTACTGCCGTTCTTAATTATAGTTCTGCCGAAAGAGAGCAATGTTACATTGCTCCAAGTTTTGCCTTCAGTATTACTAATGGACAATGTAGTGCCTAAAGCATAAACATCGTTTTGATCAGCTTCTTCCCTAGTATCATAGTAGACATATGTGCCGCTTGAAGTATTATTTGTCAATATTTCGTTTATAAATTCCGCCGAAACAACCGCGCCGGTGCCAGTAGATCCAGGCGCAGTAGTGATATTGCTGTCATATATAATACTGCCGTTGTTTACAAGCGTGCCGGTGCCAGTAATTGCAGACGAATTGCTGCCGTCCGCCTTTAAGAAGAGCGCGCCGCCGTCGTTATTGGAGAAAGTTTTGGTTTCCGAGCCGTCGTTGTACGACGAAGCGGTGCTGCCCGCAATTGTAAGGGAAGCACCTTTATTTACAGTTATCGAACCGCCGCGCGCGCCGTCGTTATTCAGAGAGCCCTTTACAATTACGCCCTCGCTTTTGATTTCGGCATAGCTGTTTTCGACGTTGGCAATTGTCATTGCGCTCCGGTTGAACGCCATTCCGCCGATAATAAGCGTACCGTTGACCGTCACGTCCTTTTTGAACACGACGTCGCAATTTACGGTAAGCACCGCCTCTTTTGATATTGTTACGGGTACGTCGAAGACGAGCTGGGAATATGTAGCGCCGTTTTCCAGCTCGCGCTGAACGGAGGGTGCAAGCGCGTCTATTGTCACCTGCGCGCCCTGCGGCACGGTTATCTTTTTATCCGCTTCCACCGCGCTTTCGTCAAACGCACTGTCGCCAATCGTGACAACGGCGCCGTTCACATCAGTTTCGTTGCCGACCTCTATCTCCGTCCTGGTCTTCCAATCGTCTTCAGCGCCGTTTATTGCGGAGGCAATTGCCGCCGCACTGTTTGTAGCCGCGCCTGCTTCAAGCATATTGCCTAAGCCGAAAATTTCCCACATTGCCATGGAGAAAGACGCAACGATGATAAAGCTGAGAATGATTATGCTTTTAAGTCTCGATTTTAAGGTGATTTTCATAGTTATCACTCCGAAAGTCGTTCATTTTTTTGGAAAAAACGTCTGAATTTTTTTCCTTTTATAGAGCGTTTACCCCGCATACCTGTGGCGATATACGGAGCAAATGAATTTACAATTTAAAGTTTTAGTCACATGCACATCACTGCGCAGGGTTGGCGAGCGCGTCGTCCTCCTTAAGCACTATCGCCCTGCCCCCCGCAAGGAGTATCATCTTGAGGGCGCTTAAGTTGAACGCGTTTGCAGTGACTATTAAGCTGCGCTCCATTGTGCCCTTGCCCACAAGACGGAAGCCCGTCGCGTCCTCCGCAATCAGCTTTTTGCGCTTGAGCACCGCCAGATTTACCCTTACTCCGTCGGGGAAATTCTCTGACAAGGTGGTCGTGGCGACGGTGACAATCTTCTCATCCCCCTCTGCAGGCGGCACTTTCTTTACCTCCTGCATAGCGCGCGCATCGGCATCCGACAATACGTCCGTGTCCTGCACGTTTATGCGCTCCGCAATGAGCGCGCTCTGTCCCGCCTTTGTGAGAGCGTTTCCGCCGAGTGCGAGCACGTATGTCTGATAGTCGAGGAATTTATAGTTGCGCCTGGGCTGCAGCCCGAATTTTTCCACCACCTTTTCAGCGAACATCTGCGCATACTTTCTGCTGCGTTTGCTGCGCACTGTGAGCTGCAGGGGCGTTGCCTCCGCCCACTTCTTTTCCGTCCTGCGGTGGTGATAGGTCCTCGGCTCGAACTCATCGGGGTCGAGGGCATAGAAAATTCTGAGCGCGTTGCCGTTTACGGTCACCCTTACGAGCTCTGTCTTGCCGAAGCGGAACAACGCCTCTCTGCGCTTATAGCGCACGCGCACACCCTTATAGCCCAGAAGATAGCCGCATAAGCCCGTGAACGTCGTCTTGTTTGCGTTTGACCCTTCCTTGAGCTGTTTTACAAAGCTCTTGGGGTGAGGGACGGACGTCGCCTCTGCAGGAAGGAAGAACTGGGGCTTTTTCTTCTCCTCCTCGGTGAAGGGCAGAATGACGTTCCACCTTGCATACACCTTAACGTTCTCCCTCGGCATAGTAGAAATAAGAGCCGGACGGGTGCACTCCTTGTCGAAAAACCAGCCGCCAAAGACATACCCTTCCCTTACCGCCTTGGGCATTATAACAAGCTGACTGCGCCTCTTGTGTATGGGCTTTACGGGTTCGCCGCCCTGCGCGTCGAATGTTATGGTATGATACCCGAACAAGTTTACAATGTTTGCCATATTTCTACCCTCGCTGAAAGATATTTTTTCGTAAGTCTGAAAATGCGACCGAATATCGCGCCGAGCGCAGGCTTTATACTCGCGGCGCAATTTCTGCATATACAGTATCGCATTGTCTATGCGTTTTTTATCCGAACGGACGTCGCGCCGCGCACATTTTTTATGCCGATAGCGCCCTCTGCACTTTTGCGATAAATTTTCATTATTATTCTATATTATTTTGAAAGTGTTGTCAATGGCTATTTTAGCATTTTATCCCGCCCGATTGAACAATTTATCTCATTTTACGTCAATTTGTATCACGCTATAAGTATTATCATAAATTTATGTGAAAGCGTATAAGCACATCTTATTGCCGAGTAAGCGGGTACCGGAAAATTGGTGCCACAGCATATGCCGCAGAACACGGTTCGTCTGTATATATGCGGCAATTCTGCACACAAATAAAGCACACGGCTAGCCGAAACCCAATCACAGGCGCCAGTAAAGATCCCCCGCTAAAGTGGGGGCTTTATTTCAGCCCTATAATGGCACAATACCGGCAACCGCTCAAGCGGTCACCGGTACGCTAAAGCTAACTACCGCATTACTGATGCCTCAACCCTTAAAAGGGTCCCGGTACTCCTTCATTGCTATTTGGTCTCTTATCATATTTTTTTCTTACTCCCGGATATATGTTTGTACTGCCGCTTTGTTGTTCCCTACGGTATTTACATAATATCCTCGGCTTCGGAAATGCCTGTTCCCATACTTATATTTTAGGTTTGAGTATCTTTAAATATTATCATTGTACTCTTTCCTTTCAAGCATCCCCTAAAATCACATATCCTTACATTCGGCGGAATACTTACCAACGCGTGTATATGGTCTGGCATTGCATAAGCTTCTATTATCTCTGCATTTTTCTTTCACACAAGTCTGGCAATATCTTGCCTATCTCTTTCTTAAATTCCCCATATATTGCCATTCGTCTGCACTTTGGTGCAAATACTATATGATACTTGCAATTCCATTTCGTGTGTGCTAATTATCCTTGGGGATTTTTCTCCCCAAGGATATTTTATGTTTGCTACTGCGGTATATTTACCGCGCCTACCAGCTTATAAATAATCTTTACTTCCTGCACTCTCTGTCCGTCTATCCTTTCCGGCTTTCCGATGTAAATTTTATCTATAAAACTGTTCAGAATTTCGGGCGTTAATTCGTTGACTTCGGTGTAATTGCGCACTAATGATACGAACTTTGAAATACTATCGTCACTTTCCTCCGCCACCGCCAACCCTACTTTCAATGATTCTACTTTTTGTTTTAGAGCGGATTGTTCGATTTCATAATTTTTGGCAAGCAACTCGAATCGAGCTTCCGGCATTGTTCCGCAAACTTTTTCTTCATAGAGTTTGACGATAATTTTCCCTATTTCCGAAAGTCTGCTTTCTGCTTTTTTCAACTCATTTCTTGCTGCCGCTTGCTGCCTCGCACTTTCTTTGACGGAACATTTGCGATAATCTTCAATGAACGCCTGCTCATACTCTTTTACATACGCACAAACTTTGCGGATGTCATTCAGTACGATCTGTTTGAGAACATCCGCTTTTATTGCGTGTTCGGTACATAGGTGCTTTTTCTTTTTACGATAAGTTGAGCAAACATAAGCGTCTTTTCTTCGATCGTCTTTCCTTCGGCGAATTGTCATTTTGCCGCCGCAATCAGCGCAAAACAGCAACCCCGAAAAGATATTGACTTCATTGAACTTCGTGTATGCCCGTTTTGTCCCACGCATTTTCTGTACCGTTTCAAAGGTTTCTTTGTCGATGATCGCTTCCTGCGTCCCTTCGAACACCGCCCAATCTTCCTTGCTTTGGATGACTTGTTTTTTGTTCTTAAAAGATTTGCGCTTTGTCTTAAAATTTACCGTACAGCCCGTGTATTCATAATTGGAAAGGATATACTCTACTGAAATCCTGCTCCATATTTCGGGATAAGTTGCCGCCTTATAATGCTTGATTCCTCTATTCTCGGCGTATAGCTTCGGAGTTTCTATCCCCTCCGCGGTGAGCTTTCTTGCGATACCGCCCATAGTGTTTCCGTCAAGATACAATCGATATATCTTCCTGACGATTTGTGCGGCATCTTCGTCTATGATCCACTTTTCCTTATCATTCGGATCTTTCTTATATCCGAATGGCGGAATAACGCTCAAATGCTTACCCGAATTACCTTTAGCTTTCAATACGCTTCTGATCTTTTTGCTCGTATCCTTTGCATACCATTCGTTAATGATATTCCGAAAAGGCGTAAAATCATTATCAACCTGATTTTCTGTGTCAACGCCATCGTTCACGGCTATAAAACGTATATCAGCTTGCGGAAGAAAAATCTCCGTATAGTATCCGACCATGATGTAATCGCGCCCGAACCTCGACATATCTTTCACGATAATCGTTTTAATCAGTCCGGCTTGCACATCCGTCATCATTCTTTGAAAATCGGATCGATTGAAATTCGTTCCGCTATACCCGTCGTCTGCATAGAATCGTGTAGTTTCAAAACCATGCTTCCGTGCATACTCGGACAAAATTTCTTTCTGATGCACGATGCTGTTGCTGTCACCCTCTATTTCATCGTCACGGCTCAATCTTGCATACAGGGCTGTTATATCACCTCCGTTTTGTTTTGTTGTTTTCCATACTGCTGTTTGTGTTCCTAACATTTGTATTATCCTCCGTTAGTATCCAAATAGCAGACTCGTCCTTTATTATCTTTGGAAATTTTACCGACATTCCTGTCAGTATTTTGCCTTATAATTGTACCGATAATATCGAGAGCAGTATTTTCGGCAGTTGGATTTTCCTCGACTATTACCGTAAAAACCGTATCCCCGACTGTTTCGCATTCTATTCTTTGTTTCCTTTTCTTGTTGTCTTCCGTGCTTATCATTCTTCCTCCGCACATTACGGGAAAGACGAAGCGCGGCGGCATAAGACCGAATCGCTTCATCTTCCCGATGAGCCATCTTTCTTATGCCGTTTGGCATAGTATTCTCTATAAAAAAGAGGACTGTTGCACTTGGCAACAGCCCTCTTTTGCTTGATTCCGATTTACTTTTTATTTAGCGGCGAACTGTAAGGAGCGACATGAACGATGCCGTTCTCGATTTCTATTCTGACGCGCTGGTGGCATTGCTCGCACTTTGTAACGCCGTTTTTGACGCACTCTGCTTGAAGCAACGTCGAAGAACAGAACGGGCAGCAAGCATACACTTTTTTGACCGGATCTTTGTATGTTTCCTTTTTTACTTCGTTCATCTTTGCTCCTGCTCCTTTGTTTTTCTTTCTCTGCCGGATCATCGTTCGCTACCGTATTTAGATTTAATGACTGAAAATGTTTCTTCGGAAATGCAATGCTCTATACGGCAGGCATCTTGTTCGGCGACTGCGGACGAAACGCCGAGCGCAACCAAAAACCTCGTGAGCACAATATGGCGCTCATACACATTTGCGGCCACAGTTCTGCCCTCTTTCGTCAATGCAATGCGATGGTCTTTGTAGGTCACAAGTTGTTTTTCGACCAATCTTTTGACCGCTTTGCAGACAGACACTTTGGAAACTTTCATGGCGTCAGCAAGA
>CASEDP010000011.1:0-15359 GCA_949286835.1 uncultured Clostridia bacterium
AGTATTTTTGATTTCGTCAATTTTGATTATACCACAAGATCTCTGTATGAGCCTTTTTTTGCCCACAGGTGTTGCACTTAATATTGTAATTCACCAAAATGAAAAGCTGCGGCGGGCGGAAATTATTTCCGCCCGCCGCAGCCGATTTTATTTTAAAAAGCAATTTTAAGGGAGTGCGCCTCGCACCCAGCCGCAGCCTAATTTTTAAATTGCCCCCGCAGTATGCCCCGACGAACGCGTTTTTTCAGGTTGTCAAGCTTGCGTTTTCCGACTTCTCCTCGAAATAGACAACCGAAATGCCGTCCATCACCGCAAGGGTATAGGCGAGCAGCGGCAGAGTGATAACAAGCGACACAAACTGCCCCAGATAGATTGCCGAAAGCGAGATAACCGCGCACATCAGCGCAAGGATGACGGCATACGCCGCCACAAGCGCAATTGTGTTCTTGACGTTCAAAAACTTTTTAAGCGGCTGGTGCCTGAAGTATATGAGCCAGGTCGAAAACAGGTTTTCGCATATTATAATCAGCGCGGCGATAATGCAAAGAGGAACAATGCCTATCTCCCACGTGTTTGCAATAAAGAAGTACAGCGCAAGGAAGAGAATTGCCGTAACAACTCTTGCGGCGTTCGCGCCCAGCGCCTTGAAAAGGGATAGGCGAACGGCGTCCTTGCGTATGCTCTTTCTGCACAGATTTGTGGCGTATGTAAAGGCAAGCGACAACAGCACTATGTAAGAGCCCGAAACCGAGATGAATATCGCCGCAAAGTTGTCAATGTTTTTAATGACTATGCTTGTCACGTCGTCAATGAAATTTGCGTAGAATTCGGCGGTGAACGATTGCTCCGTGCCCAGCGCGGCGACAAGGTTGTCGGCAAGCGCGCGTATTTCCCCCACTGCCTCGGCAGAGAGGGTGGAGATGAGCTGAAAACTGAACCCCAACAGCGAGGCGAGTATTATAATCAGCGCAAGGTAGATTACGCCGCAGGCAGTGAAGAAGTATCTGAAGTTGGAAAAAAAAGCGCAGAAAGATTTTTTAATCATAATAGGTTGCCGCCCGAAAGAGTAGTAATATGACAAGTCCGCCCCGCAACGTTTAAAAGTTTGTTCGGGCTTCCTTAAGACCCCGAAATCATTATACCACATATTTTTCCGCTGCGATAGTGCTTTGCGGGTCAGGTTGCTGTTTTTTTGCGCCGTTTGTCAAAAAATGCACATATTGCCGTGGTGAAAACTTCGCACAAAGCATATCATAATTAACATATTTCACCAAATTTGGCAAGCGCGGGTGTTATTGTTACAAAAATTTTGCAATGTTTTATAATGTTATATGGCGATATTGAATTTTGATTGACACATTGTTTGTTAATATAAGTAATTGTTTGATTATATCGCAAAAAATAAATGTTTTTTTGGAGGAGAAAATGGCAAAAAGGAAACTTGGGGCTATATACGGCTTGCTGTTTGCGATTGCCGCGGCGCTTATGTGTGCATTTGCGCTGACTTTTGACATTCCCGCAGAGTATGCAAGCGCGGAAGAGCCCGCAACACTTACAGAGCTCGACGTTTCGGGCACGGCGTCGGGGCAAGCCAACGACTTTACTGACGGCACCTGGAAGGAGCTGACAGACGGCGGTACGTTAGCGTCGGGCAAGTACTATCTTACACAGGATATAACTTTAAGCGAAAGAATTTATGTTAGTTCAGGTAAAACTGTCACGATAGACCTCAACGGCTATACGATTATCGGTCCGTCAGTAACTACCAATAATCATATTATTTACATACCGGGTGGTAGTTTAACTATTGAGGACAGCAATACTGCTAACCGCACCCATTACTATACCGCGGCAAGCGAGAGCGCAGCTTCCTCAATAAGCACGGAATAAAGCGAAAATGCGATAGGCTCTTTCTCCGGCGGTTTGATAACCGGTCCTGCGCGTGGCACGCATGCTATATACTGTGTTGGTGCTAATACCACATTGAATATCTACGGCGGCGCAATAGCAGGCAATTATATTCAATCAACCTCAACTGTATATGGTTTGTTTTATATGACAAGTGCCACCTTAAATATGTACGGCGGCAAAATTTCGGGCAATACGGCTATGGGTAGTAGCTCCACTAGCGGCAGAGGCGGCGGCGTTTATGTTTATTAGGGTACATTTAAGCTGTCGGGCGAAGGTACAGTTACGGATAACACTGCTACCACAGGCAGCAATGTGTATGTTGAAAGTTACGCAGAGGCAGCTTTTGATATAACAGGCGGCTATCTTGGCGGCACGAGTTATAAGGGTAGTAAAGGTATCGTGAATATAACTGGCGGCTACTTTGAAATCGCAGATAAGGAATAAAAGACGGTTGCGGGCGGCTTTGCAGTCCCCGCCGACTATGAGGTGTTTGATAGCGGCGACGCAACCTGGCCCTATACGGTGAGGTTGAGCGGCTCTCAGGAAGGCGACGCAGTAATAACCGTGACGGCTGAAAATACTTCGTGCGAATATGACGGCGAGGCAATGACGGTGGAAGATCTCGGGCTCAAAGTCTATAAGGACGGAGTTGAAACCGAAAACTATGAAGTCGTAGAAACTTCCTTTAAAGTCGTGTTAACTGCCATTGCAGGTGTGGTCGACGGCGAGGGGCTTCCCTTGGAGCCCGGTAGCTATACCATAACCGTAAAAGTGACGGTAGACGGCGAAGATATCGGTATCGGCAGCTTTGGCTGGACAATAGACAGACGTACACTCTATGTAGGTAATTATCAATGGGTTACCGTGGACGACAACGGCGAAATTGTTAGCATTGATAATAATCCCGACGTCTATGACGGAACACAGAAGACGCGCATAGTTACAGGCCTTCCCGAAGAAATAACGGTTAAATCATATACCAACAACGTGCAGACGTATGCTGGCACATATACTATTACACCAAACTTTGAGTATGACTCAAAACATTACGATGCTGATTTGCCGTATGGGTTGCGTAATGAAGAATGGATTATTGCTAAGGCGGAAGTTACCGCTGACGAAGTAAAGTGGGACTACACCCAGGCACTCGCATATAACGGTAAGCAGCAGGAGGTATCGCTCGTCGGCCTGCCCTCGTTCGTAATAGTCAACTATGGAGGCAATTCGGCTAAGGACGTGGGCGAATATTCCGCATCTGCAACCATTGTCGGCAGCGAACTCTATGAAATCATAAACTATAAGGAGCTCACCCTTACGTGGTCTATCGTCAAGGCAAAGATAGAAGTGCCCACCGCAGGCGAACTGACCTATACGGGCGCCGCGCAGGACTTCGTGCTCGTCGCCCGACGAAAAGCGATAACCAAACAAGGGCCTTCCGCGTTCAAAAATTTGTACGCTTATAAAGCCCTGTCTTGGCTCGTCTTTCAGACGGCTCGGGTGCAGCGCTGCTCGCGCTGTTGCGGAGAGTATCTCGCTCCTCGGCGCAATCCTATTATGCGCCCACTCTCCCATAAGGGGAGTGCGCCGTACTAATTTCAAAGCACGGCAAAAGAGTACAGGCTATATCTCCACCTGTACTCTTCCATTATACCATATCCATTTCGTTTTGTCAATAAAATACAAACAAATGTTTGTATTTTATAATTTTTGAAGTACCTCTTTATTTTTCAAAGCGTTTTTTTAACACTCTATAATGGTTTTCGTTTGACTTATCTCCGTTATTATCGGGGAATAAACAATACGGCAAACTGTCCGTGTTTCTATGTTTAATAACACATTTACAACATTGCCCGTGGTTCGGGCAGGTAATTTTCGGACAAATACACTCTTTTACATTGGGGCAACTCATTTTATAATCTGTCCTTAATCAATTTTTCGATTTGTTCCACGGAAAGCATACGCCCTATTGAAACAACTTTGCCGTCAATAACAAGTGCAGGGGTAGCCATTACACAGTATTTCATTATTTCCGCCATATCTCCGATGTTGACAACGGGTTCAGCTATTCCGCAATTTTTTGCGGCTATAACTGCGTTTTCATGGTTCTTCTGCGATTTTTTACAGCAATTTCCTAATGTGATAATATTCATTTTCTATTCTCCTAAATAAATAAAAAGTTCAAAGCGTTAAAGATATACCCGATAGCGATAATCCCGACAACAACTATGAAAATAAACCAAAAGAGCAATTTCGGTTTTACGGCTTTTGCCAACATAATCATTGACGGCAAAGACAAAGCGGTTACGCTCATCATAAAAGAAAGTATCGTACCAACGCCTACGCCTTTGAAAAATAACGCTTCGGCAACAGGTATTGTTCCAAAAATATCCGCATACAGAGGCACGCCGACAATACTTGCAATAAGTACACTGTACCATTTATCCTCGCCAAGCACCATTTGTATCCATTCCGTGGGAATGAAGTTATGAATAGCCGCACCGATACCCACGCCGATCAGTATATATATCCATACCTTTTTCAGCGTGGAAAGCATTTGGTCTTTTGCATAAATCAAGCGATCTTTTCTCGTCAGCTCAACGCCGTCAACTTCGGCAATATCACCTTCAAGTATAAAATCCCGAACATTTTTACCGACACCTGTTTTTTCTATGATAGTTCCGCCGACAATGGCAAGCAATAGACCGACAACTACATACGATATTGCGATCGGGAAACCGAATACACTTACCAACAGTATAAATGCGCCCAAATCGACGAGCGGGCTTGAAATAAGAAAACTGAAAGTTACGCCGCTTGATATGCCCGCCCTTGTAAAGCCCATAAAAATAGGAATAGAGGAACAGGAACAGAACGGTGTAACAGTTCCAAGCAATGCGCCAACGGCGTTTGCGCCTATGCCGTGAAATTTTCCGAGTATCTTTTTCGTGCGTTCAGGCGGGAAATAGCTCTGTATATAAGAGATAAGGAAAATAAGCAAGCATAACAATACGATAATTTTGATTGTATCGTAAATAAAGAATTGTATAGCCCCGCCCCAGCGCGTTGCCATAAATTCCGCGCCGAACATTCCGGTAAACGCCATGCCGAGCAAAGTGTTCAGCCATTGCATACCCAAAATCTGGTCTGTTATAAAGCTACCTAATACTTCTATGCCGTGTACCCCGTCAATAATTGCGGCAATTCCGATCGCAAGTCCTATGCCGATAAGTACACCAAAGAAAATCAGTAATTTTTTATGACGCTTAAACCATGATTGCTTGCTTGCGTTTTCTATTTCGTTGTGTTTTGATAAAATCTTTTCGTTTTCTTCCATAAATCCTCCTATAATATTGACAATTATCTATATGAAAGACAAAAATTTTTTCGGACTATCTTTTTTCTCGCATACATTTTGTATCGCCTAAAAAGGAAAGCAAGCCCTGCAACTTTTCGCAGTCAATCGTGTAATATGTCCATTTCCAGTCTTTTTCTGCTTTTACAAGACCGCAATCGCATAACACTTTCATATGGTGCGAAAGAGTAGGTTGCGTAATATTGAGTTGTTCAAGAATTTTACACCCGCAAAGTGTACCATTGCGCAACATTTCAAAAATATGCAAGCGCGTACTCTCGCCCAACGCTTTCAGTATTTCAATATAATCGGCAAACTCCATAGTGCGCCCTCACATTGATTATTGTCTATGTTATTATATGCGATTTTATATAAAATTGTCAAGCAAATTTTGCAACTTATTAAAATAACGAGTTGCATTTAGAATTTTTGAAAATCTCTCGCAAAAAAAGCGATCTATCGTTTCCGAAAGATCGCTCTCTTTTCTCGCTTGAAAGTGCAATTCCTATAAAAATTTTATTTTGATTTTATTCCCTATGGGAATTGCGCTTTTGCCTCCGCTATTTTTTATACCGTAAAATCTGCGCCCGCCCTGCGGTAGTAACCGCGCGGGGCGTGGGAGTAATATAATGTAAATAAAACGGACGGAGAAATTGACAATGGACGGTCTTAAATATATCGGCAAATATTTCTGCGGCTGCCCGCCTCAGGTTGTGTATCACTATGTCGTGGAAACTGCGCCCGCCACGGGTCCGACGGGTGTCACGGGTGCAACGGGCGTTACGGGTGCAACGGGCGTCACTGGTCCGACGGGTGTCACGGGTGCAACGGGTGCAACGGGTCCGACGGGTGTTACGGGTGCAACGGGCGTTACGGGTGCAACGGGCGTCACTGGTCCGACGGGTGTCACGGGTGCAACGGGTGCAACGGGTCCGACTGGCGCCACTGGTCCGACGGGCGTTACGGGTCCAACGGGCGTTACGGGTGCAACGGGCGTCACTGGTGCAACTGGTGTTACGGGTGCAACGGGCGTTACGGGTGCAACGGGCGTCACTGGTCCGACGGGCGCAACGGGTGCAACGGGTCCGACTGGCGCAACGGGCGCCACTGGTCCCACGGGAACGGTGGAAGCTGCCCAGGCGCTCTCCGCATACTCTGTGCCGTCGGCGACCGTAACCGACGGTCAGCCGCTGGTCTTTGACAGAAACGCCGCCGTTCAGGGCGACGCAATTTCCCACGTCAACAACTCTTCGGATTTTACCATAACCCAGCCGGGGCTGTATTATGCCTCTTATAACTGTTCTGTTTCTCCTGCAACGGGCACAGCGCTGCCCGCAACAAATCTTTTGACGCTTGCCCTGAACGGTTCGCAGCTATCAAACGGCGCCTGCCAGCATCTGTTCAACGCCACGGGGCAATCTGCGCCTATGTCGGCTTCGGCGCTCTTCAGCGTGACAAATGTGCCGGTTACGCTTACGGCGGTGTCGTCGGGCGGGTCATTTGTCTATTCGGACGCCACAATGAATGTGATGAAGGTCTGACGGGCAATAAACTGCTACAATTCCTGCGTATTTTTTTATAATAATTTCTCAAAATAGTTTTATCTTGTTAAAGGAGAAATTATGAAAGCAACAGGAATTGTCAGAAGAATAGACGAACTCGGCAGGGTAGTAATTCCCAAAGAAATACGTTCTACCCTGCGTTTGAAGTCGGGCGACCCGCTGGAGATATTTACCGACAGAGATGAGCTGATGCTCAAGAAATACTCCCCGATAGCCTCGCTTGAAAAATTTTCGGAGGGAACGGCAAAGAGCCTGAACGACCTTTCGGGCTATCTTGCCATAGTCTGCGACACGGACGAGGTGCTGCACGCCTTCGGCAGCGGCAAGAGGGAGGTTGCGGGCAAGACGATATCCGCAAGGCTCGACAAGATAATGCAGGAGCGCAAGAGCTACATTGCAAATCTTGCCGAGGGCGGAGATATCGTACCCATCTGCGAAGGGGAAGAGAACCTTGTCACGGCGCAGATAATCGTGCCGATAGTCTCCGGCGGTGACTGCCTCGGCGCGGTCGCGCTCGTCTCCAGCGAGCAGGGCGCCAGAATGGAGGCGGGCGCCTGCAAACTTGCCCAGCTTTCGGCAACCATTCTTGCCGCCCAGTTCGAGTGAGGGAATGAAGAGGCAGGGCTACCTTAAAGGAGCGCTGATTATATCCGTCGGGGGCTTTGTTTCCAAACTCCTCGGCGCGGTCTACCGCATACCCCTCATTGCCATTCTCGGCGGCACGGGAATGGGGATATATCAGATGGTATATCCCCTTTATTGCATACTTTTAACCGTTTCGGCGAGCGGCATACCCACCGGCATAGCGCGGCTTATATCCTCCGGCAATGCGGATGGGGCGGAAAGGCGCGCGTTCATTCTGTACGGCATTATAGGGCTTTGCGGCACGCTGATAATGTACGCGCTTTCTGGCGTATTGTCCGCGGCGCAGGGAGAGCCTGCCGTCGCACTGTGCTGTAAAATTCTTTCGCCATCCGTTCTTTTCGTCGCGCTGATATCCGTCGTGCGCGGCTATTTCCAGGGCAAGGGCAATATGTATCCCACGGCGTTCACGGAGATTGCGGAGCAGGCTATAAAGGTGGCGTTCGGCATACTTCTCGCGTCGCTTTACAGGGGGGAGGTCACCCGTTCCGTCGCGGCGGCGGTCTTTGCCGTTACAATAAGCGAGGCTTCGAGCGCGGCGTTTGCAATGCTTATGTATTTCAGCGGCAGGCGGAAGGTCAAGCCGCTGTATAATGTGCCGACTGTCGGCTTTAAGGGCGTGCTCGCATACACCTTACCGCTCACTGCGTCAGCGATAGCCCTGCCATTGAGCCAGCTCATAGAGAGCATCGTCGTCGTCAGAATTTTAAGGGGAATAACCGCCGACGCGACGGCGCTCTACGGAATTTTTTCGGGCTGTGCGATAACTCTCGTCAACCTGCCGGTCTCCGTGACTTACGGGCTTGCGGCGGCAAGCGTTCCAAAAATTTCGCCGCTTGCACAGCAGGGCAGACTAAAAAACGCAAAGAAAATGTGCGGTACGGCGCTGCTCTGTACGCTTTTCATCTCGCTGCCCTGCGCTGTCGGGCTGTATGTCCTTGCTCCGCTCGCAACCCGCCTCATCTTTTCGTCGCTCTCTTCGGGGGAGGCGGAACTCCTCGTGCGGCTTGTCAGAATAATGGCGGTAAACGCTGTAACCCTATCGCTCGTGCAGACCTCGTCGGCTTGCATAACTTCGCTCGGACGTCCGCTTGTGGGAACTCTGTCGCAGTGGGTGTCGTCCTCCGTCAGGGTGCTGCTCTCCGCCGCGCTCGTAGCGCTGACGCCGCTGGGCGTTTCAGGTGCGGCGCTTTCGGCAAACTGTGCGTATTTGGTTGCCCTCGCCGTCAATATCTGTTATATTATAGTGGTAAAACAGACGGGGAGGACGGACAATGTCAATAACCTTGATAGGATTGGGAGTAAAGGAAGGGCAATTAACACTTTCGGCAAGACAAGCGCTTGACTGCGCGGACGAGATAATAGCGCGCACCGCGCTCTGCCCGTCGTTTGCAAGTCTTTCGGGGTACAGCGTGCGCACTCTCGACGAGGTGTACAAGTCGTCGCGCAACTTCGATACGCTCAACAAAAAACTTGCAAAGGCGGTAATCGACAGCGCTAAGGATAAGGCGGTTTGCTACTGCGTCGACGGCGCCGTCAGCGAGGACGTCGCCTGCGGTATAATACTCTCTAAGGCAAAGAACGTCGCGGTTTGCGAGGGCGTGTCGCGCATATCGCACATAAAGTCGCTTGCAAAGCTCTCCTCGGACAGCGTCACGTCGCTCTCGGCGTACTCCGTGCGCTCGCTCAAGGGCTGCGACGCGGCGGTAGTCTACGACATAGACGACGCCTTCGCCGCGTCGGAGGTCAAGATTGTGCTTAGCGACATCTTCGGCGAAGAGAGCGACTGCACGTTCGTCAGGGGCGACAGCGCAAGGCGCATAAAGGTATACGAGCTTGACAGACAGAAGGAATACGGCATCGGTTGCGGCGTGGCTGTCGAAAAGGCGGACTTCTTTGCAAGGGAGAGGTATGACTATTGCGATCTTGTAAAGCTCGTAGAGCTACTCAGGGCGCCAGACGGCTGCCCGTGGGACAGGGTGCAGACCAACGAGAGCATAAAGCAGAACGTCATAGAGGAGGCGTACGAGCTCGCCGACGCGATAGAGCGCTGCGACGACGACGGGATTTTGGAGGAGACGGGCGACGTGCTCCTTCAGGCGGCGTTCCACTCGGTTTTAAAGGACGAGCAGGGCGCGTTCAACTCCTCGGACGCGATAACGGCGGTGGTAAAGAAGCTCATCTTCCGCCATTCGCACATCTTCGGCAAGGACAAAGCGTCCGACGAAAGCGAGGCGCTCGGCGTTTGGGACAAGAACAAGGCTAAAGAAAAGCATATGACGACGTTCGGCGAAAGCGTGCTCGCCGTGCCCAGAAATATGCCCGCCTGTATGCGCGCGCAGAAGGTCGGCAAGCGCGCGGGCAAGAGCGGAATGGACTTCCTCTCCCCCGTATCCGCCTCCGAGAAGATGTGGGAGGAGGTAAAGGAGCTCGTCGAAGCGCTGCAGAGGGAGGACAAGGACGCCGCCTTCGAGGAGGCGGGCGACGTATTGTTCTCGGCGGTCAATACCTGCCGTCTTGCGGGCGTCGACTGCGAGGACGCGCTCTCCCGCGCGACGGACAAGTTCGCAAAGCGGTTTGTCGAGTGCGAAAAGCTTATAATCGCAGACGGCAAGGACATAAAGGAGCTTGACGAACTCGAGCTCGACTATTATTGGTTAAAGGCAAAGAATGTCAATACATAAGCTGAACATAGGCGGACTTGAGACGCCGAACAATATATTTCTCGCCCCGCTCGCGGGCTATACAAATGCCGTTTTCAGGGATATGTGCTATCGTCTCGGCGCGGGACTTACATTCACGGAAATGGTCAGCGCAAAGGGGCTGTGCTACGGCAGCGCGGGCACGGAGGAACTCTTAATAAATCTCCCCGACTACGGCGGCATAAAGGCTTGTCAGCTCTTCGGCAGCCAGCCGGAATATCTCGAACGCGCGGCAAAGAGCGAGGAGATCGTGCCCTTTGAGCTCATAGACATAAATATGGGCTGCCCCGTTCCCAAAATTTTCAAGAATGGCGAGGGCAGCGCATTGCTCGCCGACATACCCCTTGCAGAGCGCATAGTAAGGGCGGTGAAGTCGTCGGGCAAGCGAGTTTCTGTAAAGTTCAGGATAGGCATAACGCCCGACAAGCTCGTCACCGAGGAGTTTGCAAGGGCAATGGAGGGCGCTGGTGCGGATATGATAACCGTGCACGGCAGAACGCGCGACAAGATATATTCCGGCGAGGTCAACTATGCCGAGATAGAGCGGGCGAAAAAGGCGGTAAAGATACCGGTGATAGCCAATGGCGGCATTTTTACCCCGCAGGACGCCGAAACACTTATGGACAGGACGGGAGCGGACGGCGTGATGCTCGCCCGCGGCGCAATGTACAACCCCTTTCTGTTCGCGCAGATTACGGGCAGGGAGAATGTCGACAAGAGGCAGGTTGTCGAAAGGCAGCTCGACCTCACCTACAGATATTACGGCGACAGGTTCGCAACCGTATATATGCGCAAGATGATAGGTTTTTACGTAAAGGGCAGCGTCGGCGCGGCGCAGATGCGCGTAAAGCTTCTCTCCTGCAATTCGCGGGAGGAGATAGAAGATGTGTTGTCCGAAATAAAGTTGTAAATTTGATTAAAGATTGCCGAGCCCGAGGTAAGGCAATCTTTTTTTATTGCCTTTTTTTTTCATATGGGCTATAATAGCGCTATGACAAAGGCAAAAAGCATAATAATTGCATCGGTATTGGCGTTTGCGGCGCTCTCTGCCGCTGGCTGCAACAAAGAGGAGCCGACGCTCAACAACTATATGACCTTCTATTCTATGGGCACGACGGCGTCGCTCTTTGCCCAGCTCGGAAAGGAGGAGGCGGAAGGCAAGTCCGTCGAAGAGCAGAACGAGCTCTTTGAAATTCTCTGCGGAGACATCTATGCGACGCTGAGCGCGGTGGAAAGTTCCATAAGTTCTTCGCTCACAACTACGCGCATCTACGCCTTTAACGCGGCGCCCGCGGGCAGCGAGGTGCAGCTCGACAAGAACTCTTACGACATTTTAAATGCGGCGAAGTACGTCTATGAATTTACCGACGGCTACTATAACCCCGCCGTGTGGTACTCCGTCGACCTCTACGGATTTACCACCCGTCCTTCCGGCTACGAGGCGGCATATGACAGGAATAAGGTCACGGAGGGCGGAGTAAGCTATCTGCCCCTGCCGGAGGAGAAGTACGTCACGGCTTTCAAAGAGCTTGCGGAGGGTTTCGGAGAAGTTACCCTTACCGAAAGGGAGGGCAATTACTACGCATATAAGCCCGCAACCACAGTCGAAGTCGACGGCGTAAGTTATTCCATAAAGCTCGACCTCGGCGGCATAGGCAAGGGCTGGGCGGTCAATAAGGTATCGGAAATGTTGAAAGAGCGCGGATATGAATACGGGTATTTTTCCTTCGGCACGTCAAGCATAACCGTGAACAACTTTGAAGGCAACGACGACGGCAAGTACACGATAAGCTTTACCGACCCGAGGGATGAGAGTATATTTGAAAAAAAGACCTATTGCTCTTACAGGATAAACGGGGTGAACCTCTCCACCAGCGGCGACTACGAAAACTACTACACGATTGACGGAACGCGCTATTGTCACATAATCGACCCTACTACTGGCAGTCCCGTGCAGACGGCCATAGCTTCGGCAACGGTAATTGGCGGCTCTGCGGCGGAGGACGACGCGCTCACCACCGCGCTTATGGCAATGGGCAAGGAAAGGGCGGTGGAGTTCGTCAACGGCAATCCCGAGTACTTTGCCGGCAAGATCGTCACCCTGCTCGTCTTTGAGGACGGCGCTGGCAAAATAATCACCACCGACCCCGACGGCATAACAATAAAGAATCAAAGCTATACGCTCGGCAACACCGTTGTCGACGGCAAGATTGTATTGAACTGAAAAAACTAAGGTAACAGGCTGAGATGTCGCTCAAAAAAATTGAGCAGGTGCGGGCAAGCAAGCTCTTCAGGGTCTGGGATATCCTCGTGTATGCGCTCCTCATTGCGTGTGCCGTGGCGATGATTGTCGCGTTCACGGTGACAAGGGACAACACACCGCTGGACGGAGTGGTCATAACATACAGGGGGCTGGACGTGTTCACCTGCGATTTCAAACAGAATAAATATGAAATTCTCTCCCAGAGCAATGTCGAGGTGCTGGAGGACGACGGGGATATACTCTCGCTTAAAATTCACGGCGACGACGACGGCTATAACGTGGTGAAGATTGACTTTGCGGAGAGGACGGCAAAGGTGACGGACGCCAACTGTTCGACGCACAAAGACTGCGTATATTCGCCCGAGCTCAATGCAAACGGCTCAGTGCCGATCATCTGCACTCCGCACGGGCTGGTCGTCCGACCTCTGGTGTTTATCGACAGCGGCGACATCATAATGTAAAAGATAAACCGCACAGCATATGTCCTGCGGCGGAAAAATATTGAAAAATTCAGTGGCGGCGGCGCATTTTTAAATGCGCCGCCGCCACATTCCGTTGCTCCCGACCGTTCGCTTAGCATCAAATAATAACCGCAAGACAATGCAATCGGCAAAGAAAAATCCCCTGCGGAATTTCCGCAGGGGATAGTCTTTAAGATTTACGTTAAATGCCTCTGTCGACGATTGTGTGGCGGGGGCAGACGGCAACGCACGTCTTGCAGCCTGTGCACTTCTTATAGTCTATGACGGGCAGGTTGTCCACCATAGTAATCGCGCCCTGGGGGCACTTCTTCACGCACATTCCGCAGGAAATACAGCCCACCTTGCAGGCGTTCATAACTTCCTTGCCCTTGCACTGCGAGTTGCAGGCAATATATACGGGTGCGGATGCGGGTATGCGCTCTATCACGTGCTTGGGGCAGGCATTTATGCACGCGCCGCAGCTCACGCAGGCTTCCGAATATACTTCGGCGAGCTTGCCGCTGACGGAAATCGCATTCTCGGGGCAGACTGCCTTGCAGTCGCCGCAGCCCAGACAGCCGTACTTGCACACCTTGTTGCCGCCCAAAAGGCTGTTGTTTGCGGCGCAGGTGGGGTTGCCGCTGTAGACGAATGCGTCAACGGCGTTTTCGGCGCCGCCGTTGCACTTTACTACCGCAACGGTGCGCTCTTCTTCCTTGAGCTCTATGCCGAGGAGCGCCGCAATCTCCGCCTTCTTTTCGGGGGAGGTAACGTGGCAGTCGGAGAGGTTTCCCTCGCCGCAGGCAAGCTTAGCGGCAAATCCGGAACAGCCGGAGCAGCCGCAGCCGCCGCAGTTTGCGCCCGCAAGGTTTTCAAGTATCTTTGTGACCTTTTCGTCCATATTGACCTTGAACACCTTGCCGACAATGAGAATGAGCGCGACAATAACGATTGCTATGCCGGCAAAAATTCCGGCGACGATGCCTACGGTCTTCCACGTCTGGGCATCGACTTTACCTAACTGAACAAGTAAATTCAACATCTTCAAGCGTCCTCCTTATGCTATATAGGTAAATACGGTGAAAGCCATACAGATGAAGCTTGCCGTTATCATAGATATGGGGAAGCCCGAAAGCGACTTTGAAACCTTTATGCAGTTGAGCTTTTCCCTCATACCGCTCATTATAATCATAACCAGCGTGAAGCCGAGACCTGCAAACAGCGCATAGAGCACTGCCCAGCCGAAGTTCATTGCCGCACCGTCCAAAAGGGCGGAGGTATCGCCTATTACCAGCTCGCACACGCCGAGAACGGCGCAGTTGGTCGTTATGAGGGGAAGGTAGATGCCCATTGCATTGTACAGCGAAGGGGAAACCTTCTGGATTATCTTTTCAAGCATCTGTACGAGCGACGCGATGATGAAGATGAATACGATGATTTCAAGGAACTCGAAGCCGAGGGGAACCATCACATATTCATATATGGGATAGGTCACGGCGGTGGCGATAACCATTACAAGCGTAACGGCTATGCCCATACCGACTGCCGAGGAGGTCTTTTTGGAAACGCCGAGGAAGGGGCATATACCATATGTCTTGACCGTAATAAAGTTGTTCGTGAGCACTGCGGCAAGAACTATTGCAATAAACGTAGCCATAATTTATGCCTCCTTTACAGGCTGTGCGCCTGTTTCGTCTTTGTCAAGAAGGTTTTCCCTTGCGACTTTGTTCGACTTTATCCTGCGGTAGCGCATAAAGGTGTTTACGCAATAGGTGAATACCGCAATCGAAAGACCGTAAATGATGAACGCGCCTGCGGGGGTGGCAAGGGCGGCAATCTTGAAGTCCATAATCTGCGCTCCGAAGATAGAGCCTTTGCCGAGGAACTCGCAAACGATACCCATAATTGTGAGTGCGGCGGTGAAGCCGAAGCCGTTTGCAAGTCCGTCGACGGCGCTCTCAAGCACGGTGTGCTTGTTCGCAAAGGCTTCCGCCCTGCCGAGGATTATGCAGTTAACGACTATGAGTGCGAGGAAGCCGCCCAGACTGTCGTAGAGGTCGGGGACGAGCTTTGCAAGTATCATTCTCGCAAGGGTTACGAGCGTTGCGATTATCACGATGTATGCGGGTATTCTGACCTCGTTGGGAATGACCTTTCTGAATGCCGAAATGAGCATATTCGAGAGGGTGAGAATGACCACAACCGTAAGACCCATACCGAACGCGCTGGACGCGGAGGAGATGAGGCCGAGGGTGGGGCAGGTACCCAGAACGAGCATAAACGTCGGGTTATTGAAAATTAAACCGTCAAGCGTAATCTTTCCGTATTTGTTTTTCATTACGCGTTACCTCCCAGTGAAGAAATCAGGTCATAGTTTGCCGTAGCAAACAGAGCCGCATAGAGGCAGAGGAAGTTCGACTTTGTCGCGTGGTCCTGCGCGGTTGCGCCCGTCGTGATGTTGCCGAG
>CASEDP010000011.1:15399-15736 GCA_949286835.1 uncultured Clostridia bacterium
TGTCGGGCATCATAAATGCGTCATATCCGGACGTAGAGCCGTTTACGTCAATCTTGAAGGAGGAAACCTTCTTGTCGCTGCCGACTGCAACGGTGAGCTCGAACGCGCCCGCAACCTGCAAGCTTGTCGTCTTAACTTTGTATGTCACAACGCCGTCTGCGGCCGTCCACGAAGTTGCCGTCACGTCGATGTACTTCGCGTAGGTCAGCTTGTCAACTGCTGCCGATGCAACTGCCTTGTCATAGTTTGCCGTAGCAAACAGAGCCGCATAGAGGCAGAGGAAGTTCGACTTTGTCGCGTGGTCCTGCGCGGTTGCGCCCGTCGTGATGTTGCCGAG
>CASEDP010000011.1:15749-86185 GCA_949286835.1 uncultured Clostridia bacterium
TGTCGGGCATCATAAATGCGTCATATCCGGACGTAGAGCCGTTTACGTCAATCTTGAAGGAGGAAACCTTCTTGTCGCTGCCGACTGCAACGGTGAGCTTGAACGCGCCCGCAACCTGCAGACCCGTGGTGGTTATGCTGTAAGTTACCACGCCGTCGTCGCCGAGGGTATGGGTGGTGTTATATCCGTCGATGTATTGGATGTAGGAATATCCCTCATAGGGGTTAGGAGCAATCTCTTCGCCGAGTATCTGGCTCTTAATGAAATCTATGGAGGTGTTTACGCAGTTGGTGACAGCCGTCATAGACATCGTCGCGCCTCCCGTGAGGTTGGCGTTCTTTAAGTCGGAAACGTCGTAAGCCTCGCCGTCGACATAGTTTTCGCTGTAGAAGTTGAACGCGCCCGAAGGGATCTTGTTAATATAGGTCTCGCCCTGGGTGCTTTCGATTATTACGTTTCCTATGCCGCCTACGGCATTGTTGTCAATCTTTACGACTACCCAGCAGGTAACGGTGCCGGCAAAACCGCCAACGCCCGTGGCGTTCACAAGGTAATTTCCGTCATCAGTCACCTTGTATGCGGAGTTTATCGAACCCTTGTCAAATGAGGTTTCTACTTCGGAAAGGTCAACCTCTTCGGTGGTTACGCTCTTACCGTAAATCTTGCTTATAACTCTGTCAAACTTTTCCTGATCGGTGACATAGAACAGCGAATTGCATATCGTCAGCAGTATGCCGCAAACAAGCATAATGGCAAGGAGTACGGCAATGCACTTGAATGCCGTGCCTTTAAAAAATTGTTTTACAGACATTTATTTGCCCTCCTTTACCGCTTTTTCTCTCTTGAAGCCGAAAGGCTTTCTTATGATGTACTTGTCGATGAGGGGAACAAAGAGGTTCATAATGAGTATTACGAAGGAAACGACCTCAATGCCCGTAAGATATCTGAGAAGCGAAGTCAGCACTGCAAGGCAGACATAGTAGACAATCTGTCCGTAGACGCCTTTGGGTGAGGTAACATAGTCTGTAGCCATAAATATCGCGCCGAACAGAAGTCCGCCGGAAAGCGCGAACGAAGGGAAGAGCGATATGTCAAAGCTTGCCGTCGCGCCCTCTTCGGGGATAGCCGCAAAGCACACCGAAAGGAATGCCGAGAGAACTACGTAGAGGAGGGGCTGCCACCACTTGATGACCTTTCTTACGCAGAGGTAGACATAGCCGACGAGCAGCGCAATCTTGCAGGTTTCGCCTATGCAGCCCGCAAGACCCGTGCCGAGCAGCAGGTCTACAAAGCTCATAGCGTCGCCGTTGCCCTTCAGAAGTCCGCCCGAAAGATATGTTGCGCCCGTAGTAATCTCGCTTGCGTTGATGGCGTCGAAGTTGGGGGCAATCCACGTTCCGACGGAGGCAAAGCTTATGAATATGAAAATTCTGCCCATACAGGCGGGGTTTACAAGGTTCTTGCCGGTGCCGCCGAATACCATCTTGACGATAGCTATTGCGAATATCGCGCCGATGAGAATTTCATACCACTTCACTGCGGAGGGAACTATCAGCGCAAGGATTAAACCCGAAACGATTGAGGTATAGTCAAACTGTTTCCACCAGCTCTTGCAGACTGCCGCGGCGTTCCTGCACTTGTCCTTAAAGCCGCCCTTTTCGATGAAGAAGTAAACAAACTCCGTAGCCACGGCGCCGAGCACTGCGGTAATCTCCAGAATGAACGCGTCCACACCGAAGAAGACAATTCCGCAGATTGCGGCGGGAAGAAGCGCGATTATGACGTCGAGCATTATGCCCTTTGTCGTGCGCCTTGATTTGACATGGGGAGGAGTGGATATTACTATGCTGTTATCCATTTATTTGCCTCCTTTCTTTGCGGCTGCCCTCACTGCCGCCTTAGTCTTTCTTATCGCCTGGATTAAAGGCCTCTTTGCGGGGCAGACATATTCACACGCGCCGCACTCTATGCAGCACATCGTGTTGCCGAGCTTAGCTGCCGTTTCAAAGTCGCCCGCAGCCGAATAGAAGGCCGTATTCATCGGCATCAGGTGCATAGGGCAGACGTCCGCGCACTTGCCGCAGTTGAGGCAGGCGGTGGGCTCTTCCGCATCAGCTTCGTCCTTGGCAAGGAGAAGTATGCCCGAAGTAGTCTTGTGGGTATATACGTCGTATGTGGCAACGGCAACGCCCGTCATAGGACCGCCGAGAACTGCCTTTTGGGGCGCCCCGCTCTCGCCGCCGCAATATTCGACTATGTTCTTTACGGGCGTTCCAACCTTAACCCAGAGGTTTTTGGGCGTTGCAACCGCCCCGCCCGATACGGTAAGCACTCTCTCATAGAGCGGCTTGCCCAGCTCTACCGCCTGGCATACAGCATATGCCGTCGCAACGTTCTGCACGACTACGCCGCTGTCTGCGGGCAGCTTGCCTATGCCGACCTTTCTTCCCGTAGTGACGTAGATGAGGTGCTTTTCGCTGCCCATCGGGTACTGCTTCCTGAGGATAACGGGCTGAATATCGTCAAATGCCTCGAACGCGGCAATGGCGTCGGGCTTGTTTGCCTCTATGCCGATTATAATCTTGTCCACGCCGAGCGCCTTTGCGATGTATCTCGCGCCGCGCGCAATCTCATCGGTGTTTTCAAGCATCAGTCTGTGGTCGCAGGTGAGGTAGGGTTCGCACTCCGCGCCGTTGAGGATGAGGGTGTCCACAGGCGTTCTGGGTGCAACCTTGACCGCCGTGGGGAAGCCCGCTCCGCCCAGACCTACTATGCCGCAATCTCTTATCCTTGCTTTGATTGCCTCCGCCGTGGCGTCTTTGAGAGGGGGGAGATAGCTCTTTTCGCCCTTTCCGTCGCCCTTGATGATGACGAACTTCTCCTTCCCGCAGGCGCAGTCAAGCTCTTTTATGTCCGTAACTTCGCCCGAAATGCTGGCGAATACGTCGGAAGAGATGGCACCGTCTGCCCTGGCGATGAGTTCGCCCTCTTTAACTTTCTGTCCCTTTTCGACAATGCAAGTTGCGGGTTTGCCCAGCGACTGGCAGAGTGAAATATACACTTCCGCAGGGTCGGGCATTACCTCGCACGGGCAGTTGCACGCAAGCGACTTCTTGTCTTTCACGTGTATGCCTGCAAAAAAGGACTTTGCTTTAATTGCTTTCAAAACAAAACCTCCTTCAAGAGTTTAATTGGTTTAAGTTTCCGCCTTGTCCTCGGCTTCGACCTTTTTATGCTTGACCCCAAGCGCCCGTTCAAAGACGCTTAAAGGCACTTGCCTTATCAAAAGCCAGACCACCGCGCCTATGAACGCGCCGGAAATTATGCCGATGAGTATGAAATACGGCATATAAAAGACGGCGGCGGGGGTCTGGGAAACGCCTATATAAACGGCGTTCTGCGTTATGTTATGGCACACCGCGCCCATTACGCTGACCGCGATGATGCTCAGATTGGGAAATACTACGTATACGAGCAGCGAACTTATCGCCATAGACACCATTCCGCCCGTAAAGGAGTACATCAGGGCGGAGACGTTGCCCGCAAATACCGCGCCGAGCAGCGTCCTGATTGCTACAATGATAAACGCCTCTATCGGAGAGTAAATTATCAGCGCGGCAAACGAAAAGGTGTTTGAAAGTCCGAGTTTTGCTCCCGGTATGATAAGAGGCGGAAATAAATTCTCTATAAGAAACATTATAAGGCTCAGCGCCGTGAGCAGCGCGAGCACCGCAATTTTTTTTGCAAGAAAAAACCTTTCCTTCATATGTCATTATTATATACTAATAATTGCGATTAGTAAATATTTTTTGCGCCCTCAAATGATAAAAAATGCCTTTATAATCAAAATTTTTTCAGTGAAATTACAAAAACGCGGTTGACAAATCGGACTGCGGGCGCAATGATATAAATACATAGATATCCGATGTATTGATAATCTATGTATTCAAGGGAGGGGTGCGGATATGAAATTCAGCAAGGAACTTGTAAAGGGAAGTACGGCGATGCTCGTTTTAAGCGTGCTGTCGGGCGGCGCGATGTACGGCTATCAGATAATCAAGGAACTCGGGGCGGCGTCGGAAGACGCTTTCAGCCTCAACGAGGGCACGCTCTATCCCATACTGCACGCCCTGGAGGAGGAAAAGTATCTGGAGGCGTATTGGGAGGAGAGCGCGTCGGCGCGCAAGCGCAGATATTACAGAATAACCGAAAGGGGAATAAAGGAGCTCGAAAGGCAGAAAACCGAGTGGAAGGAATTTTCGGCGGCGGTTGGAAAGGTGCTCGGGGGAACGCGGTATGCAAAGGAGGGATGAATTTCTCGACAAGGCGTGTTCGGGCATACGCGACCGCCGCACCCGCCTCGGCGTGAGGGAGGAACTGTCGTCGCATATCGACGACAAGGCGGAGGACTATGTGCTGTATGGCTGTTCGGCGGAAGAGGCGGAAGACAAGGCAATTTCGGATATGAGCGACGCGACGAAACTTATGCGGGAACTTGCCGAAGTGCACTCATTTTTTCCTCTGAAGCGGTTTAAAAATTCCCTAGTGCTGTTCGCAGTCGGTTTTATTATGGTCAGCCTGTATATAGATGTCGGTATCTTTGACGAAGTATGCGCCGTCGTCGGCAATATGGCAATGCTCGTCGCCTGCTTCAATCTGGCGGGCTGTAACCGATTGCTCTTCGCGGCGTTCGCGCTCTCGGTCGCAGGTTATGCGGCAATGACGGCGGGCTGGGCTATATCCTCGTTCCCGTATTCAGCGGAAGGGGCGGCGTTAAACGTTGCAGTAATAATCGTCGGCGTCATAATTTCGTGCATACGTATGTATGTTTTCGGGTACGGAATAGCGCAATTTTCACAAGGGAAAGCGGCGGAGCGCGCAAGACGAATAGGCTGGATTTACCTTTTCGCTTGCGCCCTTATCTGCGTCACTTGTTTCGTTCCCGACATTATATGGCTGACCTTCGAGGGCGGCTGGCGAATGCTCAACGGGTACGGAAACGGCGTGGCGGTGCCCGAACGCGGCTGAAAGTGAGCCCGCAATGCAATTAGTACCGCCGCCGTGGAGGACGGAAGCTGTTCTCCGCGGCGGTATTTCTTATGTGATAATTTTTTCACTCTGCCCGTGTTGACAAATGCTGCGCAAGGGAATATAATATCCGACGGAGGCAAAAGAAAATATGAATTACGAATATAAGAGAAAGAACATTTACAAGGAAGCGGACGAGGCTGCGCTTAAAGAGATAGACGCCTATGCGGAGGAATACAAGAAGTTCCTCTATGCATCCAAGACCGAAAGGGGCGCGGCGGCAACCGCAAAAAAACTTGCCGAGGCTAAGGGATATAAGCCCTTCACCTTCGGCGATAAGATTAAGGCGGGCGACAAACTCTACTTCATCAACAGGGACAAGAACATCTTCCTGATGAGGATAGGCAAAAACGACCTTGAAAAGCGCGGCATAAAGATTATGGTCGCGCACGTCGACAGCCCCCGTCTCGATTTAAAGCCCAACCCTCTCTTCGAGGAGGGCGGCATAAGCTTCTTAAAGACGCACTACTACGGCGGCATCAAGAAGTATCAGTGGACGACGATACCCCTCGCCCTGCACGGCGTGGTGATGCTGCCCGGCGGCAAGAAGCTCGACGTGTGCGTCGGCGAAGAGGAGAGCGACCCCATATTCTATATCACCGACCTTCTTCCCCATCTCTCGCAGGAGCAGAACACAAAGCCCCTCGGCACGGCAATCCAGGGCGAAAACCTCAATGCGGTGATCGGCACCATACCCGACAAGGAAGAGGAGAAGGATGCAGTCAAGGCGGCGGTTTTAAAGCTTCTTCACGACAAGTACGGCATTACAGAAGTCGACTTCGAGACGAGCGAACTGTGCTTCGTGCCTGCGGGCAAGCCCAGGGACGTCGGCTTCGACAGGTCGCTCATCTCGGCATACGGCCACGACGACAAGGTGTGCGCATATCCCGAAATGACGGCGCTCTTCGACTGCGACAGCGACGATACGATAATCTCCGTGTTTGCCGACAAGGAGGAAACGGGCAGCCAGGGAGTGACGGGTATGCAGTCAAGGGTCATTCTGGATGTGCTGGACAGCATATGCGCGTCGCTTGGCGCAAATCCCATAGTAGTCAGATATAAGTCTATGTGCATCTCCGCGGACGTCACCGCGGCATACGATCCCGCATATGCCGACGTATACGAAAAGCGCAACTCGTCATACATCAACTGCGGCGCATCTCTCACAAAATACCACGGCGCAAGGGGTAAGTCGTCCACCAACGACGCCAATGCCGAAACGGTGGGGTACCTGCGCGACGTGTTCGACAAGGCGGGGGTAATCTGGCAGACGGGCGAGCTCGGCAAAATAGACGTCGGCGGCGGCGGAACGGTCGCAATGTACATCGCCAACCTCGGCATAGATACCTGCGACATCGGCGTTCCCGTGCTCTCTATGCACGCCCCCTACGAGGTAATCTCCAAGGCGGACCTCTATTCTATGCATCTCGCTATGAAGGCGTTCTGCGAGGCGTAAAAATAAAATATCAAGGCAAAACAATGCAGCCCGCGCTCTGTTGAGCGCGGGCTGTCGTCATATATTCAGTCCTTGAAAATTGCCTTTATCAGCAGTGTGAATACAAAAGTTGCGACGGCGCCAATGAACGCGAGGAAAATCTTGTACGCAATGTCCCGACGCCTGCGCTTTGCAGAGCGTATCTTCTCAATTCCGTCGGGGCGCAGCGAGATGACGTACATTCTCTCGCCTCGCCGTTCGGAGGTTATCACGTCCACATATCCGCCCGACTGCAGCGCGTCGAGGGCGCTTTCCACCCGTTCGGTCGTGTTGTCGCCGTCCGTCGGCATTATGCTCATAATGTCCAAAGGGGATACAAGGCAGCCGTTGTCGCCGTCGCACAGTGCAAAGACGGCGTTCATAACTCTGTGTTCATAGCGGGAGAGCATAGTCTATAAAAGCCCTCCTATCAGCGCGAGTATGCCGCCGCCCAGCGCCCCGCCGAAAAATGCTGCGGCAAAGACGGCCAGCGCAAATGTCTTTTTGCGTGCAGGGCAGACGGTGGAGGCGGGGTCCGGCGCGTTCTGCTCGGGCTCGGCGGGGACGAATGGCTTTAAATATGCAAGGCAGAATGCCGAACCGCGCGCGTACCTCACGTCTATGCACCCCTCGGAAGAGAGCCTTGTCAGCGCCGCTTCGAGGGCGTCGCGGTTTCTCTCGTCCTCGGGAAAGACTTCAAGCAGCTCGTCCTCGTAAAAGACGCAATATTTTCCCGAACTCACTTCGGCAAACTTGTCGCACAGCGCGCAGTAAATCTCGTCCATTTGCTATTTAATTTGGGCGATATTCAACTTTTTATGCGCCTTGCCGCCCGCTCGTGGTACGATTATAATGTAGGCGTACAGCCGTTTTTATGTCCGCCGGCCGCGCCTGACGATATCTTTTCAGACGACGGGGTTCCGCAATCAGACCTGCTCCGCTCGCCCGCGTCTTGGCAGTTCGCGTCAGCCTGAACTTATTTGCCCGCTCCGCCCGTCATCAGGGAAATTCCGATTATGACTATCGCAATCGCCGCAATCATAACGGCATAGCAGGCATAACGCAATATTTTGCAGGCGGCAAATTCCCCGCGGCGCTTCTGCGCGTTGAGAAAGCTTACGCCCGCAAGTTCGGCGAGCATACTTATGAACAGCAGCGTCGTGCCGTTGTCCCGTACCGCAAAGGAGAGCGAGAACAGCACAAGCCCCGCGACGAACGCGCCCAGCGCAATGAAAAAGTACAGTTTGTCGCCGCTCTCGGGCTTCCCGTCGGAGGCGGGTTCGTTGCCCGCTAAGCCCTTGCCTTCGTCTTTCTTTTTGCCGTCTGCGGAAATCTTTGCGCCGTCATTTGCGCCCTTGCCGTTGCACCCTTCGGCAGAGGGGCTTGCGCAATCCGCTTTGCCCTCGTCGTTGCCCTCGACGGAGGGGGTCGAGCCTGTAAAAATTCCGCCGTCCCCGTCCTGCCTTTTAAGGCTGTTTCCCGCCGTCAGGTAGTCGTTTTGCTCCTTGCCGTCCGCGTCAATGTCTGTCCTTTCGTCGTTCATATTTCATTCCTTTCCCCGGCGTGCGCATCGGGCGTGACGAGAATGGTTTTCTGCTGCGTATAGGTCACAAATCCCGCGTTCGCTCCGGAGGGTTTTTTTACAAATTTTCTGCGCGTATAGTCGATTGCCGTCTTGTCGCTCTGCCTCGCCTCGGAGTAGTATGCGCACACCTCCGCGGCAAACTTAATCGCCCTGTCGGTCGGCTGTCTGCCGCCCGCAATTATGGCGACGTGACTGGAGTGGTACGCCTTTGCGTGCAGCCAAAAATCGTCGTCCGAAAGGCTTCTCACAAGTCTGTCGTTCTGCACGTTGTTGCGCCCGCAAAGTATCTCGAACCCGTCGCACTCGTACTGTCTGAACGGCAGCGGCGCGTCCTTTGCCTTTTTCCCCTTTTTATTGCCCTCGTCGGGCAGCAGCGAGAGGGAGACGAGTTCCTGCTCGATGCCCGTTAAATCGGGCATATCTTCGGACGAATTGAGCGCAACCTCTATCGAATTGAGGTAAAACAACTTTTCGGAAAGTTCGGCTTTCTGCTCGCCGAGGGCGGTCGCCGTGCGCTTGAGTTTTGCGTATTTTTTGTAATATTTCTGCGCGTTCTGCGCGGGCGTCAGACGTGTGTCGAGCTCAATTTTTACTGTCCTGCATTCGGGGTCGTAGTAGTTGACCGCCTCAAGCGTCCTGTCGCCCCGACGGACGGCATAGATGTTGGAGGTGATCAGCTCGCCCTTGAGCTTTACGTCCTCCATAGAGGCGCATTCGGCAAGCTTGTTCTCAATCTGCCCCAGCCACTTTTCGGTCTTTTTGAGAGAGGAGGAGAGGGCAGAGGCAAGCTTTCTCTTCTTGTCGGCAAACAGCCTTTCGCCCACGCAGTGGTCGTAGTACGCCGCCTGCGCCCCGAGCAGGGTGGGGTAGCTGATTTTATCGCCGCCCGCGCACCTCGCCTTAAAGTCTGCGGGCTTGCCGCCCGCAAGGGTGACGCAGGGCGAAAGCTCGCCGCCCGTCACGTATTCATATACTTCGTCGGCGGTTATGTCCTCGCCGTACTCCGCAACCATATCAGCCGCGGTGGTGAGCGCAATGCCCGCAACCCTGTCGGCTATGAACTTCGCCGCGTCGCCGTGCCCGCCTTCAAAAAGCGCGTTCAGCGCGCGCCTGTCGAAGGGGTCTGCCTTGTCCTGCTTTTCGGGCAGGGCATATCTCGCCCCGCTCATCGTAATTCTCTTTGCGTTGTTCTCCAGCGAGGCGACCTTCATCGCCCCGACGATTATTCCGTCCTTTGTCAGCACGGCGTTGGAGTATTTGCCCATAATTTCAAGGTACAGCCGCATATCCGTCGTCTCGAACTCCGAAAAGCACTTCAGGTCAAAGGCGATGACCCTCTCGAAGCCTATCTGCGAGATTGCGGTAATCTGCGCATTCTGCAGGTGTTTGCGGAGCAGCATACAGAAGTTCGGCGCGACCTTGGGGTTGGGCACTTCGCGCTTTTCCGCGGCGCTTATCCTGCAATATTTTGCCGAAAGACAAATATCAAGTTTAACCGTGCCGTTTAAGGTGTATATTAAAAGGGAGAGCCAGTCTTTTTCCGGCTGGTTTATCCTTGAAATCTTGCCTCCGACGAATTCGCGGGCAAGCTCTTTCGAGATATGTCTTAAGGTATAGGCGTCCTGCGGCATAGTAACCGTCCTCATTTTTTTAGCTTAACTAATTATACGGCAAAAAAATTGAAAAGTAAATTGATAACGCCTTCAAAAACGCTTTTCAAAATAAAAGTATTGTGATAAAATACTATCCGTAATAAAATAAATTGTATTATTCAATCAGGAGAAGACAATGAACTACACACAGGCAGCAGCAGAAAAGAGCACTGTAAAACTTACCATCACCTTTACGGGTGAAGAGTGGAAAGCGGCAATCGACAAGGCATACGCAAGGACGAGGGGCAAGTATTCCGTGCCCGGCTTCAGAAAGGGCAAGGCTCCCAAGTCGGTAGTTGAAAATTATTACGGAAAGGGCGTATTCTTCGACGAGGCGTTCAACATTCTCTATTCCGAGCACTATCCCGCAATAATCGAAAAGGAAAAGGATAATTTCACGGTCGTCGGCGACCCCGAACTCGCAGTCGAGGATATGAGCGAGGACAAAATCGTTCTCACCGCCGTGGTACCCGTCAAGCCCGAAATAAAAATCGGCGCCTATAAGGGTTTAGAAATCAAGAAGTTTGAATATAATGTATCCGACGAGGACGTGCAGAAGGAAGTCGGAAAGATTGCCGAAAGAGACGCAAAGACGGTTGAAGTTACCGACCGTCCCGCAAAGAGCGGCGACACCGTGAACATCGACTTCTCCGGCTCCGTAGACGGCGAAAAGTTCGCAGGCGGCACGGCGGAGGGCTATGACCTCGAGCTCGGCAGCGGTTCCTTCATTCCCGGATTTGAAGATCAGGTTGCAGGTATGAGCATCGGCGAGGAAAAGGATATCGTCGTAAGGTTCCCCGCAGACTATCAGGCAGAAAACCTCAAGGATAAGGACGCAACCTTCCACATCAAGCTCCACTCAATCAAGGGCAAGGAGCTTCCCGAACTCACCGACGAGTACGTAAAGAAGCACACCGGCAGCGAGACGCTGGCAGACTATACCGCAAAGGTAAAGGAGCGCCTTGAAAAGCAGGCAGAGGCAAGGGGCAGGGACCAGACCGAAAACAGCATACTCGAAGCTATCTCCAAGACCGTAGAGGCTGAAATTCCCCAGGCTATGATAGAGACCGAGATCGACGGCATAGTAAGAGATTTCTCCAACAGGCTTATGTACCAGGGGCTCAAGCTCGAGGACTATATCAAGTATATGGGTCAGACTATGGAGCAGTTCCGCTCGCAGTTTGCCCAGCAGGCTAAGGCAAGGGTTATCTCCCAGCTCGTAATCGAAAAGATAATCAGGGACGAAAAAATAACCGCAACCGACGAAGAAGTTGACGAGAAGGTCGCTTCCCAGGCAAAGGAAATCGAAAAGGACGTCGAGGAATACAAGAAGACCATCGACCCCAGACAGCTCAGCTATATCAGAAACGATATAATAATCACCAAGCTCTTCGACTTCCTCACTGCCAACAACAACCTCGTTAAATAATTAAAGAAAAATGCGTCGGGCGGCTGAAATACTTTCTTTCAGACCGCCCTCTAATTTAAAAATTGCCGCTCTGCGGTAAAAGGAGTTGAAATGTCAGTCGAAAAGGGAGCACTCATACCCTATATCGTCGAACAGACGTCGAGGGGCGAACGTTCTTACGATATCTACTCAAGACTTTTAGAGGACAGAATTATTTTCTTAAGCGGCGAAATCGACGACGCTGTGGCAAACACCGTCGTCGCGCAGCTCATCTATCTGGAGGCGAAGGACCCCTCCAAGGACATATCGCTTTACATCAACAGCCCCGGCGGCTCGGTTTCGGCAGGGCTTGCAATCTACGACACGATGAACTACATCAAGTGCGACGTATCGACGATCTGCATAGGAATGGCGGCGAGTATGGGCGCGTTCCTGCTCTCCAGCGGCGCCAGGGGCAAGAGATACGCCCTCCCCAACAGCGAGATTATGATACACCAGCCTCTCGGCGGCGCTCAGGGTCAGGCAAGCGACATAAAGATTGCCGCGGAGCACATTTTAAAGACGCGCGAAAAGCTCAATAAAATTCTCGCGCAGAACAGCGGGAAGAGCGTCGAGCAGATTGCTCTCGACACGGACAGGGACAATTTCCTCTCCGCAAACGAGGCGCTGGAATACGGGCTCATAGATAAAGTATTCGTAAAGAGATAATTGCCGCAAAAATCGGCAATAATAATTACTGCGGCCGCAAAACGCGGTCAGAGTAGGGAGTTTGAATGAAAGATAATCATAGGTTTTGTTCGTTCTGCGGCAAGCCGGAGGACCTCGTAAAGAAGCTCATTGCAGGACAGAACGGTGCATACATCTGCGACGAGTGCGTCGAAATCTGCGGAGATATGATAAAGGATGCGGAGACTGCGGAAGATACCGCGCCTGTGCCCCTCAAAAAGCCCTCCGAGATAAAGGCAGAGCTCGACAGGTACATCGTCGGTCAGGACGAGGCGAAGAAAGTTCTCTCTGTTGCGGTCTACAACCACTATAAGCGCATAAACCATCTCGCAAAGGAGGACGGCGACCTCGGCGACGTTGAGATTGAAAAGAGCAATATTCTGCTCCTCGGTCCCACGGGCTGCGGCAAGACGCTGCTCGCGCGGACGCTGGCGAAGATACTCAACGTGCCCTTCGCCACCACCGACGCCACGACGCTTACGGAGGCGGGCTATGTCGGCGAGGATGTCGAAAATATCCTCTTGAAGCTCATACAGAACGCCGACTATAACGTAGAGCGCGCCCAGAGGGGCATAATCTACATCGATGAGATAGACAAAATCGCAAGAAAGGGCGAGAACGTATCCATCACGCGCGACGTTTCGGGCGAGGGCGTTCAGCAGGCTCTTTTGAAGATAATCGAAAGCACTGTCGCCAACGTACCCCCGCAGGGCGGCAGAAAGCATCCCCAGCAGGAATGTCTGAGAATTGACACGACCAACATTCTCTTCATCTGCGGCGGCGCGTTTGTCGGGCTCGATAAAATCGTGCAGGCAAGGAAGGACACTTCCTCCCTCGGCTTCGGCGGCGACGTAAAGACGGAGGACAACGACGTTTATAAGTCGCTGGAGGACGTAAAGCCGCAGGATCTGACCAAATTCGGCTTAATTCCCGAATTTGTCGGCAGGGTTCCCATCGTCGTGGCGCTCCATCCTCTCGATGAAAACGCCCTCGTCAACATTCTCACCAAGCCCCAGAACGCAATAATCAAGCAGTACCAGAAGCTCATCGCAATGGACGGCGTAAAGCTCACGGTGGAGGACGAGGCGGTCAGGGAAATCGCCCGCACGGCTATAAAGCTCAAGACGGGCGCGAGGGGTCTCCGCACCATAATAGAGGGCTTTATGACCTCGGTGATGTACAAAATTCCGTCGGAGGCGGACGTCGAAGAGGTCGTCGTCACGCGGGACTGCATAACCGACAGGGCGGAACCCATAATAATTTACAAAAAAAGCGCATAAAAAACGCTGCGTGACGGGGGAAGCGGAAACGGCTTCCCCTTTGTCGTAGCAGGGCAAAAACTCCGCGTTTAAAGGAGGCAAAATGTCAGAAGAAAACAAATTCCTGCCCATCGTACCCTTAAAGGGCAGGGTGATATATCCGTACACGACCGTAACTATTGACGTCGGCAGGCTGATTTCGCTCAACGCCGTCAAGGCGGCAATCGACAAGGGCAAGACCTTCGTCGCCGTCGCGCAGCGCGACGAAAATAAGGAAGATGTCGGCGAAGGCGACCTCTACAGATACGGCACGGTGTTCTCCATTCAGCGCATAGCCAACCTGCCTTCCAACCGCATAAGGATAACGGGCAAGGGGCTCTATGCCGTCAGGATAGCCGCCGTCTACAATCAGGAAGGCTGTATGTTCGCCATAGCCGAACCCGCCCCCGCAGAGGTGGGCGAGCCGGAGCTGGAGGAGGCATACTTCCGCACTTCGCGCTATGCGATATCCCAGATAATCACCTCGGCGCCCAACCGCACGGTAAGCGACGAACTCGCGTCCACGGTAAACAACACCGAAAACAAGGAGGAGTTCATTTATTGCGCGGCGGAGGCGATAAAACAGCCCGTAGAAAGAAAACAGTCGCTCCTCGAGGCGGTCAAGCTAGTCGAAAAGTTTTCCATACTCTACAACAAGATGCTCAGCGAGGAACTTGAAATTATCAAGTTAGAGCGCAAGATTAGCGCCACGGTAAAGCAGAACATAGAAAAGGGGCAGAAGGATTTTTACCTGAGGGAGCAGCTCAAGGCGATACACGGCGAGCTCGGCGACGACGAGAACGAAAAGATAGAGCTCGAAGAGAAGATAAAGGCAAAGGGTATGCCGAAAGAGGTAGAGGAAAAGGCGCTCAAGGAGCTGTCGAAGATGTCAAGAATGCAGACCTCCTCGCCCGACTATAACGTGCTCCGCGGCTATATAGAGTGGCTTTTGGACCTCGAGTGGACTAAAAAGACGGAGGACACCCAAAAGCTGTCCGACGCCGTAGCCATTCTCAACGAGGACCACTACGGGCTCGAAAAGGTCAAGGAGAGAATTACCGAATATCTCGCCGTGCTCAAGCTTACGGACGGAATGAACGCGCCCATACTCTGCCTTGTCGGTCCCCCGGGCGTCGGCAAGACGTCGATAGCTACCTCGGTTGCGAGGGCGCTCGGCAGGAACTTCGTCCGTATGAGCCTCGGCGGCGTCAGGGACGAGGCGGAAATAAGGGGGCACAGAAAGACTTATGTCGGCGCAATGCCGGGCAGAATAATCGCGGCAATAAAAAACGCGGGCTGCACTAACCCCGTGTTCCTCCTCGACGAGATAGACAAGCTGTCCTCGGACGCCGTTCACGGCGACCCGTCAAGCGCGCTTTTAGAGGTTCTGGACCCCGCGCAGAATTCGACTTTCAGGGACAGATATCTCGAAGTGCCTTACGACCTTTCAAAGGTGCTCTTCATAACGACGGCGAACGACGCCTCCACGATACCCGCGCCCCTTCTCGACAGAATGGAGATAATAGAGCTTTCGGGCTATACGGGCGAAGAAAAGAGGGAGATTGCCAAGCGCTATCTCGTGCCCAAAAAGGTAAAGGCGAACGGGCTTTCAGGGGAGGAGATAACCTTCGAGGACGGCGCGATAGACGCCATATGCCAGGGCTACACGCGCGAAGCGGGCGTCAGAAATCTTGAAAGGAAGATCGACGCGGTATGCCGCAAGGTCGCCGTCGGCAAGGCGGACGGGAAAGAGGTAAAAGTCACCGTAACCGCCGAAAACGTAGCCGACTATCTCGGCGCTCCCCGCTATGAAAAGGGGGACGAGCTGCCCGAAGGCAATATGGTCGGCGCGGCGACGGGGCTGGCGTGGACTGCGGTCGGCGGAACTACGCTGACGATAGAGGTCTCCACAATGCACGGCAAGGGCGAAATAGTGCTTACGGGCAAGCTCGGCGACGTGATGAAGGAGAGCGCGCGGGCGGCAATCAGCTATATACGTTCGCACGCGGGCGCATACGGACTGTCCGACGAGAGCTTTGAAAACACCGATATCCACGTGCACGTGCCCGAGGGCGCAACGCCAAAGGACGGACCGAGCGCGGGCATAACTATGGCAACGGCAATACTTTCGGCATTCACGCATAAGGAAGTCAGGCGCGACGTCGCAATGACGGGCGAAATTACGCTGCGCGGCAGGGTGCTGCCCATAGGCGGACTAAAGGAAAAATCGCTCGCCGCGTACAGGATAGGCGTAAAGGACGTAATCATTCCAAAGGACAACGTAAAGGATCTGGAGGAAGTGCCCGAAGTCGTCAGGGACGGCGTAAATTTCATACCCGTCACGACCGTGGACGAGGTATTCAGAAACGCGATAGTCGGCATATAGTACGGGGGCAATTTTATAATTATGTTAAAAATTACCAACGCAAAATTCATCACCAGCGCGGCGTCGAAGTCGCAGTTCATAACGTCGGAAAAGCCGATAATCGCCGTCAGCGGCAAATCCAACGTCGGCAAGAGTTCGTTCATAAACGCTTTGGCGGGGCAGAAGAAGCTTGCCAGGGTCTCGCAGGAGCCGGGCAGGACGCGGCTCATAAACTACTTCGACTTCGGGCAATTCATTCTCGCCGACCTTCCGGGCTACGGCTACGCAAGGGTGAGCAAGGCGGAAAAGGCAAAGTGGGCGCAGCTCCTCGACGATTTTTTCAAAGTAGGCGGCGCAAAGCACGTCATAGCGCTCTGCGATATCCGTCACGAGCCGACGGAGGACGACAGGCTTATGGTCGACTTTATGTATTCTACGCTTATGCCATTCAACATAGTGGCGACCAAGGCGGACAAGCTCTCCCGCGCGCAGCAGTACAGGGCGCTCTCCGTCATAGCCGCGGCGTATAAGTGCGGGCGCGGCGACATTATTGCCACCTCCGCGCAGACGGGTCAGGGGCTCGACAGAGTGCGGGAGGAGATTGAAAAGGTAATCTCCGTCAACTCTTGCGACGCTCCGTGATTATATAGGTGCGGGCGGGCACTTACAGCCTGCCGACCGCGGCTTGCCAAGATTTTTCGGTTATGGCAATGCTGCGCAAATCATAGTTTTTTTTAACCGAATACATATTTGGCTTAAGTCGTTCATCGGCTTTAACTCAGGGCGCCGACAACACGCGTGTTGTCGGCGCCCTTTTTCTGCCCTTTTTCACCTCTTAACTCAATCCCAAAAGCTAAACTCAAACCAACTCTAAAACCAACCCAAAAACCAACCCCGAAACCAACCCGTGAACCAACCCCGAAACCAACCCGTGAACCAACCCCGAAACCAACCCCGAAACCAACCCGTGAACCAACCCCGAAACCAACCTGTGAACCAACCCCGAAACAGACCCAAAAACCAACCCCCCGAACCGACCTTCAGCCAGCCGCCGAAACCGCCCCGAAAGCGAGCTCTACGAAGTCACCGAAAACGACGGCGGAAAGGATGTCGGAAGCTATACCGTCACATTAAAGCTCGTCAATGCGGACGACTATCTGTGGTATGACGGCTCTGTCGTCGACAGTGCGGAATATATCTGCCGCTGGACGATAACTCAGGCGGTCTACGGCACCGATTACACCGTCACCAATCCCGTCTATGACGGCGAATACGTCTACGACAATACGGGCAAGCTTCCCACGCAGCACGCAGTGATAACGTTTAACGGCGGTTCTCAGATTTCGGGAGGAGATTATTACGATCTTCTCATCGCGCCCGTGCGCTACGCATATGCAAAGGTAAACAGCGTCGACGACATACCTCAACCTGCGGACTTCGTATATGACAGACCCGTCGCGGCGGGTATCTATAAGGTGGTCGCGTTTGTTCCCGCAACCGTCAACTATACCGAAGGTTATAACCTTGAGGATATAGCTGTTCTCATAATTCAGAAGGCGGATTATGATATGAGCGGCATAAGCCTTGCGGACGGCGAAGAGTTCACGTTCGACGGCACGGCGCACAGTCCTCTTCTCGAGGGAACGCTTCCCGCAGGTCTCGACAATGTGCGCGCAGAGATAGAAGGGTATGTCTACGCGCTGGCGGACGGCACCGCGGTAGAGGGTGCGATAAGCGCGGGCACGTACACGGTAACGGTCACGTTCAGGACAACCAGCCCCAACTATAACGTGCCTCAGCCCATCTCCGCACAGTTCGTAATCAATGCCAGAAAGCTCACTTCGGACGACGTGCATTGGGAGAGCGGAGAGTTCACCTATAACGGTACCAACCAGTCCGCAAGCGTAAAGGCATATTACCTCGACGCAGGCGGAGAGAGGGTATATCTCGAACTCAGCATAACCAGCTTCACTCCCGCAGGAGGCGCAGGCGCGTCGACGCTTTCCGAACAGTTTGTCAATGCCGGCACGTATGTATTCACAATCAGCAGTGTCGACAATCCCGACTACGTGTTCGAGAGCGCGCAGACGCTCACCCTCGTAATGGCGCAGAGCAGCATAACCGTACAGCTCGGCACCATAGAGGGCGTCTACAGCGGCGCCGAACCCACGGACGTTGCGGATATCGCCGTGACGGCCGTCGGCAACTACTATGACGACGACCTCGGCATCGCCTTCGCAAAGCAGAAGGGCACATCTGTCGGCAGCTATGCGGTGACAATCGACGGCTGGAACAACTATAACTACATAATAACCAATGCCGAGTATGCGGTCGGAACTTATAAGATAGTTCCCAAGACGCTTACAGTCGGTATCTCGGTAAATGCAGACCTCACCTACAACAATTCTTCTAAAGATGCAACCTGGAGCATAGACGCCGCTCAGTTCGTACAGGGCGAAGGTATAGGTGATGTGGCGGTCGCCTTCGTATATGAAGGTACGGCAAACGACGGAACGACCTGGCACAGCACTCAGGCGCCCGTCAAGGCAGGCAACTATACGGTGCGTGCCGTGCTCACGGCGGCAAACTATGATATGGCGTCCGCCGAACCCGTGGCGTTCACAATCGCCCGCGCAAAGGTGGCTATGCCCACGCTCGCAGACAGCGGCAAGCAGACCGTAACCAGCGTAGAGACGGGAGAGGTGCAGACGGTAGTCCTCAACGGCTTCGACTCCCGCGTGATGGGCGTCACCAGCAATGCGCTTTCCGGTCTCGTCGTAGACGACAAGGGCAATTTCTCGCTCACCGCAAGCGCAATCGGCGAATATTCCGTGACGGTATATCTCAAGGATACCGACAACTACGAGTGGTCGGATATCGAGGCGACTGAACCAGGCGCGCCCGCAGTGACGGACATTGCGCTCACCTGGACGGTCGAGGAGGCAATACAGTCCATACTCTGGCTCATCATCACTCTGGCTTGTCTGTTGGCGGTCGAGATAGTCTTTCTCATAGTCGCTGTGCGCCGCAGAAAGACGGCTGACGGTCCCGATGATGACGGTGCGCCCTTCAAGGACGATACCGTCGGCGGCGGTTCGGCAGACGAACAGCCCGAAGAAGAGGCAACTTCGGAGGATAACCCCGAAGCGCAGCCCGAAAATGAAGATACATCCGAAGGCGAGCCGAAAGACGGCTCGCCAAAGGGTGGCAACAAGATGTATTCGTTTGCGCCGCTCGGCTTACTGTTGGCGGTGCCTATGGGGCAGATAGTTGCGGCGTCGGTGCTCGGCGCGGCGTGCGCGGTTGTGGGCGTATGTATAATCGTCGCGCTGGTGCGTTCCCGCAAGCGCGCAGAGCAGCAGGAAGAAACGCCAGAAGAGCAGCCGGCAATCGTGTTCGAGCCTATCGAACAGCCCGTCGAGGAACCCGTTGAGGAGCCTGCGGAAGAACCCGCCGAAGAACCTGCAGAAGAACCTGCGGAAGAATCCGCCGAAGAACCCGTCGAGGAACCCGTCGAGGAACCTGCCGAAGAGCCTGCGGAAGAACACGTCGAGGAACCTGCCGAGGAACCCGTCGAAGAGCCTGCTCCCGCAGAAGAACCCGTTGAAGAGCCCGAGCCCCTGCCCGCAGTTGTCGAAGAGGAGATTGCCGCGGCGGAGGAAGAGCCCGAAGAAGAGGACGACGATGACGACGATGAACCTCTGTCCTTCGAAGAGGAGGATATCGACGTGGTCATTCCGGAGGGAACGGACGGCATACGCAAGATATACATTCGCTACGAATTCAGCTTCCGCGCCCGCCTCATTCAGGCGTCGCCGGAAGTCAAGGCGCGCTATATCGAATTTATCAACGAGGCGGCAGCCTACGAAGGGCTTAAGTCCAACATAAGCTGGAAGCAGGAGCGCCTCTACAAGGGCAGAAATACTGCGGCATACCTGCTGTTCAAGGGCAAAAAGCTGTGCGTTGCGTTCGCGCTCGACCCCAAGGACTATGCCGAAACAAAATACCGCGGCATAGACGTGTCGGAGGTAAAGCGCTTTGCAAGGACGCCGCTGCTTCTCAAGATAACCTCTCAGCGCCGACTGCGCTATGCAAAGCATCTGCTTGCCGACGTATGCGCAAAATACGGTCTCAAAAAGGGCGAAGTGCCCAAGAACGACATAATAATCGAGTACCGCACCACCGAAGAACTTATCGCCGACAAGCTTGTAAGGGTGTTCACCAGCGGCGAAATCGACGAAAATACCCAGGTGGAAAAGGTGGATATCCTGTCGCTCATACGCGACCAGATAACTATGAAGGAGGCTAGGACGGCGCTCTCCGACGAGAGTGCGGAAGCGCTTGTCGAGGACGTCGACATTCCCGAGGAGCTTCCTGCGGAGCCCGAAGAGCAGGAAGAACTGCCCGTATCCGAGGACGAAGAGCCCAAGCCGCGCAAGGTTGCCGAAAAGAAGCCCGTTGCAATCTACAAGGCGGGCAAGAGCAAACGCGGCACAATCAATATCGACACGCTGTCCAAGGCATTCGCGCCGAACGACGTCATCAATATAGAGGTGCTCAAAGAAAGGGGAATGTTGCCCAAGAAGGTAATGGAATATAAGGTGCTCGCGCGCGGAATGCTCAACAAGCCGCTCATCGTCGAGGCGAACGAGTTCTCGCTCGACGCCGTCAAGATGATAGTGCTTACGGGCGGCAAAGTGCGCCGAATACACAGGCTGTAAATAAAAAAGGGCGGTCCTGCCGTATGGCTGGGCTGCCTTTTTGCAACGGAAAGGGGGCGCCGACAACACTTGTTGTCGGCGCCCCCTTTATTTTTCACAATGATTAAATTTATAAAGAAAGAGCGACTGCCCTCAACTTGCAGAGCGGCAGTTTCCCTGCGCTCAGAAATAGTTGCGGCTTGAGCCCGAATTGCCGCAAAGACGACCGCAAACAGTTGACTTACAGACGAAAATCAACTCAAACAGCCGCAAAGACGACCGCAAACAGCCCAGCGCAGCCGCAAAATAACCGCAAAAGTGCAAAGTTATAGCTTTTTGCCGCACTCGGGGCAGAACTTTGCACTCGGGGCGAGTTCCGCTCCGCACTCGGGGCAGGTGCGCTTTACGGTAGAGCCGCATTCGGGGCAGAATTTTGCGTTTGCGGGCAGGGTTGCTCCGCACGCGGAGCATCTGTTTCCGCCACTCTGCGAAAAGCCCTCGCCTATCTCCTTGCCTATGTCCGCGCCTAGCCCCAGCCCTATGCCCGCGCCCACGACCGAGCCCGCCATTCCGGGGTTTTTCGCCGCCTCTACAATGGCGTCGGCGCGCGCTATGCGGGTATAGATGTCGGCGTTGTCGCGCAGCAGACCGAGGCGAGCGTTCTCGTCAATCGCCTTTTCCACCTCGCTCGGCAGCGAAATGCTCTCAATGTTGAACGACGTCAGCTCCAGCCCGAACTTTAAAAAGCTGTCAGCCATATTTTTCAGCACGGCAGCCGAAAGTTCCATAAGGTTTGCGGAGAGGTCGGCAATGTCCGTATTGCTCGAACCTATCGCGTCGGACATGCCCATCACAAGCAGAGAGCGGATATAGTCCTCGACGTCCGCGGTGGTAAAGGAGCGGCGTGTGCCCGAAAGCTCTTTTAATAGTTTTGCGGCGTTGTTGACCTTAAAGGAATATGTGCCGTAGCCGCGCACCCTCACGGCGCCGAGCCTGGCGTCCTTTATTATTACGGGCGTCGCCGTGCCCCACTTGTGCTTGACGAACTGTTTTGTGGAGATGAAGTATATGTCCGACTTGAAGGGCGACTCGAAGGCGTACGCCCAGTGCAAAAGTGCGGTGAGTATGGGCAGGGTATCGGTGTTCAGCGTGTACATTCCGGGCGTAAATATGTCGGCTATGTTGCCCTTATCGCAGAAAACGCAGACCTGACCTTCGCGCACGGTGAGCTTGGTGCCCCACTTGACAACGCTCTTGCGGGTGTCGAATTTATGCAATATTTCATTCGGCGCTTCTTCCGTCCATTGGACGATGTCTAATAAAGACATAAAAAATACCTCCGTGCCGCGCATAGCGGCAATTACTTTACATCCCGATTTTACCATAAAGGCGCGGGGCTGTCAATAGCGGGACTTTGCTGTTGACAAACGGCGGCGCCGGACGTATAATTAGGGTATGAAAGAGGTAAACAGATACGTAAATGCAATGCTGATAACGGCGATAGCGCTGACAGTGATGTTTGTCTGCGGCATACCTATGATAATACTCGGGGCTGGCAACAAGATATATGCCGTAATGGGCATAGGCATAGCCTTCACCGCGATAGGCTTTTACGGTATGCCGATAGGCTGGGTGTTCTATGCCAACAACCTTGCGGTAAGGCGCGTCGTCATTGCCGTCGCGGAGGAAAATCTCCTCACCGTGCAGGAAATTTCCGCCCAACTGACTATGGGCGAGCCGAATGTCAGGGCGTGCCTCGACAAGGCGTTCAACAAGGGCTTTTTAAAGGGGTATAAGCGCAGGGGCGACGTAATAACCCTAAACGACAACGTACCCGAAAATTGGCGCGAAAAGGTTGCGGAGTGCCCCAATTGCGGCGCAAAGTTTACATATACGTCATCGGGCGCGCGCTGCCCGTACTGCAATTCGCCCGTAAAGGAAGAGGGCGAAAGTAACTGAACAGGTAAAGACAAAGGCGCCGCGGCGAAAATTTTTTTCGCCGCGGCGCTCTGCTGTTTTGGGAAAAGTAGTGTTTCGGTGTGCGCTATAGATTATACGGCGGCACCTTCAATGACGGGTATGCCGTACTTTTCAGCGTCTGCCGCAGGGATATACAGCCATTGTTCGGGTCCCGTATCGCGCATAAGCGTGTTGCAGTGTTTGTATTTCGTAATATACATCAGCGTCCAGTGCAAATCGCCGACGCACCCGCCTAAGTGCAGGGCAAATACGGCGCCTGCAATCACGCCGTAATAGGGAGAAACAAACCACAGCCCGACGGTCAGGCACAAAAAGATTATCGTAAAAACCGAAAACGGCATTATTAGAGCAGCTATCGAAGCTTTTTTGCGCACATAGATATCCGGAACGCCGCAGAAAGCTACCGTCAGGGTAAGTCCGAAAGTCAGTTTCTGACCTGTAAAATATTTATAGGTAACTCCGTGTGTGAGTTCGTGCAGAATTATATATAAAATATAGACGAGGCAGCCTGCCATCAGCGCAATCAGGAAATTGCCGTCTGATTGAATTCCGCCGTTATTACCCATAGACGCGCACAATATTAGTAAGGGTAAAATTATCATCAGAGGGACAAAGGACAACAGACTATAGATTATTATTATTTTTCTGTCGCGCTTAGCGTCAACGTGTTTGACAAGTACATAGCCTTCAGGTAAGGCGTGTTCAAAATTATCCGACTTGTTCATTTTGAAATTCTCCGATTGTATTGTCGTTGGTGCTTATCGAAGATAATATAGCATAAAATGCAGGACTTTTCAAGCATAATTGGAAAATATAGTCGTTGAGTGACTTATATAATGAAAACACCGCAACGGTGAGAGAGGAGGTGTATTTTGGCGGGCTTTCAAGCCCGCCAAAGCGTCGTTCGCAGAGAATTGCGCAACCTGCAAATTTCAATAGAGCTCGTCTGCTCGCACGTAAGGAGCGGAGCGACGGAATAGCGATTGCTGCGCGTTGCGCCAATCGCGTCACCACCGAAAGCCTCGGGTTTCGAGCGACTGCCTCGTTTGCACCACGAAAAACACCACAACAAAAGTTGTGGTGTTTTTCGTGGTGGGAGGAGGTGGATTCGAACCACCGAAGTCGGAGACGTCAGATTTACAGTCTGATGCATTTGGCCACTCTGCAATCCGCCCATTCATATTGAATTCAAACTGCCGTATTCAGCAGGAATATTTTCTGGAGCTGGTGACTGGAATCGAACCCGCAACCTGCTGATTACAAATCAGCTGCTCTGCCAGTTGAGCTACACCAGCAAAACCGCTTAAAGTTTTTAAGTGGTGCCTTGGGGTGGAATCGAACCGCCGACATATGGATTTTCAGTCCACCGCTCTACCATCTGAGCTACCAAGGCATATTTAAGCGCCTTAAAAATCGGCGCTTAAAAAATATTATGGCGACCCGAAACGGGCTCGAACCGTCGACCTCCAGCGTGACAGGCTGGCGCTCTAACCAACTGAGCTATCGGGCCATAAATATTAAACAAAATTGAGTGGTGGGCCTTCACGGACTCGAACCGCGGACCGATCGGTTATGAGCCGACTGCTCTAACCAACTGAGCTAAAGGCCCTTGAAAGCTTGCGCTTTAAGTCGCACGGCGCTTACCGCCGCAACGCTTGTATATAATAATATAACCAGACTTTTTTGTCAAGCATTTTTTATAGAAATTATTTATTTTTTTATATAGTTTTTTTGCGCCCTTAAAACCGCGCAAAACGGGCAATTTGCCCCTCTTTTCGTCGGCTTTCCGCCATATCTTGCGGTATGGCGGAGGTGTGTTTTGCAAAGAGCTTTTCGGCAATTTAATCCAAAAAACCCCGCAATTTGTCAGATTTTCCGTCGCGTGACATAGTAATATTTTATAAAAACGAAGGTAACGGATATGGTGGTCAGATACGGTGTCGCGGGCGGCAGCCTGCACATTAAACTTATAGGTGAAATGGATGAGTGCTCTGCATCTTCCGTAAGGGAGAAGTGCGACGCAATCATCGACGGCAACCTGTCGGTAAAGAGCATAATAATAAACCTCTCCGAAGTGGCGTTTATGGATTCGACGGGGATAGGTTTTCTAATCGGCAGATATAAAAAGGCGCAACGTCTACATATTCCGCTGTACGTTCAGTCGCCTAACCTTGCGGCGGACAAGATATTGAATATTAGCGGTATATATAACCTTATACCAAAGGCGGAATGATATGACAAAGAACTATTTAAAACTTCAATTCTATTCACTTGCGCGCAACCAGGCATTTGCGCGCGACGCCGTTGCGGCGTTCTTCCTGGAGCTCAATCCCACGCTTTCCGACCTGTCCGACGTAAAGACGGCGGTTTCGGAAGCCGTCACGAACTGCACCGTGCACGCATACAGGGGCAACCTCGGCATAATTACGGTGGAGTGCGAGATAGAGGACGACAGCCTACATATAAAGGTCAGCGACACGGGCAGGGGCATTGCCGACGTAGAACAGGCAATCCAGCCCTTTTTCACGACGCTGCCCGACGACGAGCGCTCCGGTATGGGATTTACCATAATGCAGACGTTTATGGATGAATTCAGGGTAAATTCCGTTGAGGGGGAGGGCACCGTAGTCTATATGGTAAAGAGCTTCAAAACGGAAGTGGAGAATGTTTGATGCAGAAAAGACCGCGCAACTTATAAGGCTTGCCAAGGCGGGGGAGGAGAGCGCCAAGGAGAGCCTGCTCATAGAAAACACCAATCTGATAAAGTCGATAGTAAGGCGATATCTCAACAAGGGCGTCGAATACGACGACCTCTTTCAGCTTGCGAGTATGGGGCTTTTGAAGGCGATAAACGGCTTTGACGAGAGTTACGGCGTCAGGTTTTCAACCTATGCCGTACCGATGATTTCGGGCGAGATAAAGCGTTTTATGCGCGACGACGGCAGCATCAAGGTCTCACGCGCGATAAAGGCGGCTGCAAAGGAGATAAACGCCTTCGTCGACGAATATTCGTCCGAACACGGCGCCCAGCCTTCGATAAAGACGATAGCCGAACAATTCAGTATTCCCGAAAGCGAGGTCGTGTTCACTATGGGCTCCTCGCATATGCCCGTCTCCATCTACGCGCAGAGCGACTATAAGGACGACAAATCGCAGTACCTCCTCGACAAACTCCCCGTAGAGGACGGACAGGAGGATATGATAGACAAGCTCGAGCTGCGCGCGGCGATAGGCGAGCTCGGCGAACGCGACAAAAAGGTCATAATGCTGAGGTATTTCAGGGATATGACGCAGAGCGAAGTCGCCTCTATGATGGGTATATCTCAGGTGCAGGTCAGCAGGATAGAGACGCGCATAATGGAGGGGTTCAGAAAGAAACTTACTGGCTGAGCCCGCCTTAAAATACAGAATAATCAGGCATACGCATACAGGGGGCGGAAAATTCCGCCCCCTGCGCGCGCATTTACGTATATAAAATAGTGCTTTACAAACGCGCGCCGCGGTGGTATAATCTGCCTTGTACAATGCGAGGTGTAATATGTTAAACCAGACAAACGTAAAACTCGGCAAGGTCCGCTCGGCGATAAGGGAGCTGTTTGAATACGGCAAAAAGCGCAAGGCGGAGATAGGGGAAGAGAACGTGTTCGACTTTTCGCTCGGCAATCCCTCCGTGCCCGCGCCCGAAGAGGTGAAAAGCGAACTTATGCGGCTCGTAAGCCAGAGCGACCCCGTGTTTCTGCACGGCTATACCTCGGCGCAGGGCGACTATTCCGTCAGGAAGGCGCTTTCGGACAGCGTAAATTCCCGCTTCGGCACGCGCCTTACAGCCGACTCTCTGTATATGACCTGCGGCGCGGCGGCTTCGCTTACCATAACGCTCAACGCGCTTGTCAACGTCGGCGACGAGGTGATAACCTTTGCGCCCTTTTTCCCCGAATACTCGGTATTTTCGGCGCACGCGGGCGCAAAACTCGTCGCGGTTAAGAGCGACCCGCTCACCTTTCAGCCCGACCTCGCGGCATTTCAAAGCGCTCTCTCGGAAAAGACTAAGGCAGTGATAATCAACTCGCCCAACAATCCCAGCGGTGTGGTGTATTCGGCGCATACAGTACAAGCGCTCGCCGATATATTGAGGGAACACGAAAAAAAGACGGGCAACGCCGTCTATCTCGTCTCTGACGAGCCGTACAGAGAGCTCGTGTTCGACGACTGCACGCAAGTGCCTTACATAATGAACCATTACGCCCGTTCGATAGTCTGCTATTCCTATTCCAAGAGCCTTTCTCTGCCCGGCGAGAGGATAGGCTATATCGCCGTCAACAACGAAATGGAGGAGTTCGGCGAGGTCTATGCGGGCATATGCGGCGCGGGCAGGGCGCTCGGCTATGTGTGCGCGCCCAACCTCTTCCAGCAGCTCGTAAAGGCGGTCGAGGGCAGGACGGCGGATATATCGGTGTATAAGCGCAACAGGGATATCCTATGCGGGGCGTTGACCGAATACGGCTATACGGTTGTAAAACCGGACGGCGCATTCTATCTGTTCGTCAGGGCGCTCGAGGACGATGCCGAAAAATTTGCGGAGAAGGCGAGGGAGTACGAACTGCTGCTCGTTCCCTCAAATTCGTTCGGGGTAAAGGGGTATGTCCGCATCTCTTACTGCGTCGATACCGCTATGATAGAGCGCGCTCTTCCCGCGTTCAGAAAACTTGCGGCGAGCTATAAATCATAATGTAAAAGCGCCCCTTTGCGCTTGATTTGCGCAAGGGGGCTGAGTTCACATCACATAATTACTTAATCAGTCCGCGTATTTTTTAAGGCGCTTTTTGAGGCTTCTTATCTCCTCTTTTACATATGCGGAGGAGGCGCCGCCAAAGCTCGTCCTCGCGTCGGCACACGCCTTGCCCTTCACGACCTCGGTGATGTCGTCGCCGAACACGCCGTCAAACGTGCGGTATTCGTCGGCGGTCATATTCTGCAGCGTCCTGCCGTTCTCTATGCACCAGCGCACAATTTTGCCCGTAACCGAATGCGCGGTGCGGAAGGGTATGCCCTTCTTTGCCATATAGTCGGCGACGTCCGTCGCGCAGCAGAACTCGCTCTCGGCGGCTTTTGCCATCTTTCTCGGCTTATAGGAGATTGCAATGAGCATTTCCGCCATTATGTCGAGGCAGTTTATGACCTGCTTTTCGGCGTCGAAGAAGCCCTCTTTGTCCTCCTGCAGATCCTTGTCGTATGCGAGGGGTATGCCCTTGACCGTCGTCAGAAGCGCCATAAGGTGACCGTAAACCCTGCCCGTCTTGCCGCGCATCAGTTCGGCAATGTCGGGGTTTTTCTTCTGCGGCATTATGGAAGAGCCCGTCGAGTACGCGTCGGAAATCTCAAAGAAGCCGAACTCCTCCGTGGTGTACAGAATTATGTCCTCGCACAGTCTGGAAAGGTGAGCCATTACGAGCGAGGCGTCGAAGAGATATTCGAGTATGAAATCTCTGTCCGAAACGCCGTCGAGAGAGTTTTCGCAGGGGCGGTCAAATTCGAGGAGCGTGCAGGTTATATCCCTGTCTATGGGGTAGGATGTGCCCGCAAGCGCGCCGCTGCCGAGGGGCATAACGTTAGCGCGCTCTCTCGAGGAGGCGACTCTCTCCGCGTCGCGCATAAACATTTCGGCATATGCGTTGAAGAAGTGACCCGCGCACATAGGCTGTGCCTTTCTCAGGTGCGTATAGCCGGGCATAATGTACTTTACGCCCTCCGTCGCCTTGACGATAAGCGAATTTACAATGCCGACAAGGCTGGCTTTAAGCTGGTCGTAGGCGCCCCTTACGTACAGGCGCATATCGGTGGCAACCTGGTCGTTGCGGCTCCTTGCGGTGTGCAGTTTTTTGCCCGCGTCGCCTATGCGCTTTACAAGTTCGTTTTCGACGAAGGAGTGAATGTCCTCCGCGCCGACTATTTCCAGCTTGCCCTCGGCAATGTCGCCTGCAATCGAGTTCAGCCCGTCGCAGATTGTCTTTGCCTCGTCCAGCGAGATTATGCCGCAGTTTCCCAGCATAGTCGCGTGCGCGAGGGAGGCGGTGATATCCACCGCCCAGAGCTGCCTGTCAAAGGGCAGGGAGTCGTTGAATAGGTCGGCATTTTTTGCCGTAGGCGCGTCAAAGCGTCCTTCCCAGAGTTTCATAACTATTTTATTCCTTTTAAATAAATTGACTTGATTGTGTAAATTATAGTATAATCTAAAGAGTTAATCAAGTCAATTGCGGATATTTGGTCAAATTTATGGCGCGCCGCAGCGCATTTCGGAAAAAAATGATAATCTTAGGCATAGACCCGGGGTTCGGCACTATGGGCTTCGGGGTGATAGAAAAGAGGAATAACGGCGATACGGTGCCCGTCGACTACGGCGTGGTCACCACCCCGAAAGATGAAACTTTCCCCGTCCGCTTAGCAATGCTGGAGGAGGGGCTTAACCGCATATATGCCAAATTCAAGCCGGAGGAGATTGCCGTAGAGGAGCTGTTTTTCTCCAAGAACGTCACCACGGGCATACAGGTCGCCCACGCCAGGGGTGTAATACTCGTGTCGGCAATCAAGTATTGCGGCAGGCTGTTTGAATATACCCCAAACGAGATAAAGCAGGCGCTTACGGGATACGGCAAGGCGGACAAGGTACAGATGATGCACGTCGTCACTTCCCTTCTGCATCTCAACAAAATACCCCGTCCCGACGACGCGGCGGACGCGCTCGCCGTCGCGCTCTGCCACGCGCACACCTCGCGCTTCGGCAGACTGTACGGAATTAAGTAAACAGACGAGTTTTCATTGCTCGTTGAGAGATAGAGCCCCCAAAACTCGTCAAATTTGTTTTTGCCACCATAAAACAAATTTACGAAAACAACTCAACGGCGCAAGCAGGGTTTCCCTGCGCCAGCGCACTCAATTAGTCGCTTGCGACCTCAGTAGGTGAAGGCGGCGCAACTAAATAAATGGAGAGCACTAGGGGTTGCGCCGCCGAGGACGAGGGCGGATTTTTCAAAACGTGCCTCGGCTTGGCACATTTTGCCGACCGAGATAAGTCCGACACAACAGGTCGTGTCGGACGGTGACCGAGCAAGGCGTTGCCATTGCGCCTTGCGAGAAAGAGCCGCTCAACCTTGTCAAATTTGTTTTCGTCACCAGAAAACAAATTTACGAAACATAATTTACGGCGCAAGCAAAACCACGCTTTTGCGCAAGCGCACCACATTTGTGGCTCCGCCACCTCAGCGGTGTGAATTACCGCGACTTCTCATAATCGAGAGCACTTTAAACGTCGCGGCAAGAGCGGCAGAGCCGCTCAAACTCGTCAAATTTGTTTTCGTCACCAGAAAACAAATTTACGAAAAGAACATTAAGGAAATATTATGATTGGCTATTTAAAGGGTAAAGTTCTTAAAATCTATACCGACTATGCAATTGTCGTCGTAGGCGGAGTGGGGTACGAAGTGTACTGTTCGGGCTCTGCGTTCTCAAAGATGACGGAGGGGGCGGAGGTCGAACTCTACACCTATATGCAGGTCAGCGAAGCGAACGGAATATCTCTCTACGGCTTTGCGACCGAGCAGGAAAAGGCGACATTTTTAAAGCTCATTTCAATTTCGGGCGTCGGACCCAAGATGGGCATATCCGTGCTCACCTATATGAGCGTCAACGACTTTGCCGCGGCTGTCGCAACGGGCGACATAAAGCGCCTTTCTTCCGTAAAGGGGCTCGGCAAAAAGACGGCGGAGAGGATAATACTTGAGCTCAGGGACAAGATGGCTCTCCCCGCGGATATCGGCGGCAAGGTGGCGGCGGAAAGCCTGCCCCGCGCAGCCGTTTCGTCGGGCGACGAAGACGCCGTCGTCGCGCTTATGAGCTGGGGCTATTCCCGTGCGGAGGCGGAAAGGGCAATCGCAAGGGCAAAGTCGGAGGGCGCAGCCACTCTCGAGGACATTATTTTTGCGGCAATCAAGGGAATGTAAGCTATGTTTTTTGATGATATTGACGGTGAAGAATACGGCGAGGACAGGCTGGTGACGAGCACTAAGGGCGAATACGACGCAGAGGAAAACGCGCTGCGTCCCAAATCGCTCGAAGGCTATGTCGGACAGTGCAAGGTCAAGGACAATCTGACGGTATATATGAACGCCGCCAAAAAGAGGGGGGAACCGTTGGAGCACGTTCTTCTGTACGGTGCTCCCGGTCTCGGCAAGACGACGCTCGCGCACATAATCGCAAACGAGATGGGCGGGCAACTGAGGATGACGAGCGCGCCCGCAATAGAGCGCAGCGGCGACCTTGCGGCAATACTCACCAACTTAAACGAAGGCGACGTGCTGTTCATCGACGAAATTCACAGGCTTAACCACAGCGTGGAGGAGATACTCTACTCCGCGATGGAGGATTATGCGCTCGACATAATCGTGGGCAAGGGTCCCAGCGCAAGGAATATACGTTTTTCGCTGAAAAAATTCACGCTTATCGGCGCGACCACCAAGGCGGGAATGATAGCCAACCCATTAAGGGACAGGTTCGGCATAGTCTGCCGTCTGGAAATGTATACCCCTTCGGAGCTCGAAGAGATAGTCACCCGCAGCGCAAGGACGCTGGACATTGCCATTGACAAGGACGCCGCGCGGGAAATTTCTACCCGTTCCCGCGGCACGCCGAGAATTGCCAACAGACTTTTGAAGAGAGTGAGAGATTTCTCCACGGTCAACGGCAACCAGACAGTCACGCTCAAGGATGCTAAGTTCGCCCTCTCGAGAATGGAGATAGATGAGCTCGGGCTGGACGAAACCGACCGCAACCTTCTCCGCGCTATGATAGAGAAGTTTGACGGCAAGCCCGTCGGGCTGGACACTCTCGCCGCAACCGTAAACGAGGACAGCGGCACGATAGAGGACGTGTACGAGCCCTATCTTCTCCAGCTCGGCTTCATTGCAAGGACGCCGAGGGGCAGAATGATACTTCGCGGCGGCTACGAACATCTCGGATATAAGCCTTCCGAGGAGCAGAAAAAGCAGATTACGCTGTTCGACAAGGACTGAACAAGATGTCAGAAGTGAGATACAAAAAGAGCGATTTTTATTACGACCTGCCCCCCGAACAGATTGCGCAGACGCCTGCCGAGCCGAGGGACAGTTCCCGCCTCTTTGTCTATGACAGGGAGAGGGATAAAGTTGAACACAGAATATTCCGCGACGTCACCGACTATCTCAAGGCGGGCGACGTGCTGGTCATAAACAACACAAAGGTGCTCCCTGCAAGGCTGTACGCCCATACGGAGCACGGCGGACTTATCGAAATACTCCTCTTAAAGCGCCTCGAAAGGGACAAGTGGGAGGTGCTCGCAAAGCCGGGCAAGAAGTGCGCGATAGGCAAGAGCTTTAAAATAGGCGACAAGCTCTCCTTCACCGTCGAGGGCATAACCGACAGCGGCGAGAGGATAATTAACTTTGCCTACGACGGCGTATTTGAAAATATATTGGAGGAGGTCGGCTCTATGCCCCTTCCGCCTTATATCAAGGAAAAGCTCAAGGACAAGGACAGATACCAGACGGTATATGCCAAGACCGACGGCTCTGCCGCGGCGCCCACGGCGGGTCTGCACTTTACGCCCGAACTGCTCAAAAAAATACGCGATATGGGCGTGGAGATTGTCGAAGTGCTCCTTCACGTCGGGCTGGGCACGTTCCGCCCCGTCAAGGAGGACATAATAACCGACCATAAGATGCACGGAGAATATTATGAGGTAAGCGAGCAGGCGGCCGCCGCCCTCAACAGGGCAAAGGCGGAGGGCAGGCGAGTAATCGCCGTCGGTACGACCTCCGTGCGCACTCTCGAAAGCGCCACGGGCGAGGACGGCGTAGTCCGCGCGGGCAGCGGCGAAACCTATATCTTCATCTACCCGCCCTATAAGTTCAGGTGCGTCGACGCGCTGATTACCAACTTCCACCTTCCCGAAAGCACTTTGGTAATGCTCGTCGCCGCCTTAGTCGGCAGGGAAAAGATATTAAGTCTATATAAGACGGCGGTGGATGAGAAGTATAGGTTCTTTTCCTTCGGTGACGCTATGTTTATAATATAACGTGTTTTCAATATAACCTTCGCAATACTTCGTCGGGCTGCGGCAACCTTCGGTCACGTACTTCATTGTACGCTCCCTCAGGTTTTCCTCGTCCTCCTTGTCTTGCTCGGTTCTATTAAAAACACCGCCGCTTCGGAGGGGGCTTTCCCAGAAGTTTGGCAAGGCTCCCGCAATTTTGCGCGCCTTGTTCTGCCCGGTTCTATTAAAAACACCGCCGATTTAGAGAGGGCTAAATCTGCAATACTTTGTCGGGCTGCGGCAACCTTCGGTCACGACTTCATTGTACGCTCCCTCAGGTTTTCCTCGTGCGCCTTGTTCTGCCCGGTTCTATTAAAAACATCTCCGCACGGGAGGGGGCTTTCGAAATATGTGCAAGCTCCCGCAATTAAAAATTCCACCGCAAAATCACTGCAAAAACAGATAAATTAAGGAACAATGTCAAAGAAATTTTCGTTTGAATTACAACACGTAGAAAAATACACGGGTGCGAGGGCGGGCGTATTTCACACCCCTCACGGCGACATACTTACGCCCGTATATATGCCCGTAGGCACTCAGGCAACCGTCAAGGGAGTGTATCCCAAAGAGCTGAAGGAGGCGGGCAGCCAGATAATACTCGCCAACACCTATCACCTCTACGAGCGCCCCGGCGACGAACTCGTAAAGGCGGCAGGCGGACTTCATAAATTTATGAACTGGGACAGACCCATTCTGACCGACAGCGGCGGCTTTCAGGTATTTTCTCTCGCAAATCTGAATAAAATTACCGACGAAGGGGTATATTTCAATTCGTCGATAGACGGCAGAAAGCACTTCTTCACGCCCGAAAAGGCTATTTCCATAGAGGAAAACCTCGGTGCCGACATAATTATGGCGTTCGACGAATGCAGCGAATACGGCTTCACCCATACGCAGGCGAAAGACGCGATGGATCGCACGGCAAAATGGCTGGAGCGGTGCGTAAAGGCAAAGACGAGGGATGACCAGGCGCTCTTTCCCATAATTCAGGGCAATTTTTACAGGGATTTGCGCCTCGAAAGTGCGCGCATTACCCGTCAATATGCCGTTGACGGCATAGCGATCGGCGGTCTCTCGGTCGGCGAACCTAAGGAAATTATGTATGAAATGCTCGACCTCATCCGTCCCGAACTGCCCGAGAATATGCCCAGATATCTTATGGGCGTCGGCTCTCCCGACTGCCTTATCGAGGGCGTAAAGCGCGGGGTTGATATGTTCGACTGCGTGCTGGCGACGCGCATCGCGCGCAACGGCACGGCGTTCACTTCAAAGGGCAAAGTGGTGGTAAGGAACGGCAGGTACAAGCAGGACTTCACCCCTCTTGACGACGAGTGTTCGTGCTATTGCTGCCGGAATTATAGCAAGGCATATTTAAGGCATCTCATAAATGTCGGCGAAATGCTCTCCTCAATGCTTCTTAGTCTGCACAACATAACCTTCCTGCACAAGCTTATGTCGGATATGCGCCGCGCAATCTTTGAAGATTGCCTCACAGACTTTGCGCGCGAGTTCTACTTAAAGTACGGCGGTCAGTCATAAATGTGTGCAAACAAGATGAAAATGTCGTGTAAAGTTATATACGATTAAAAAATTACTTGCCAAAGACGGCGTTCAATGCTATACTTTTAACAAGTAAAAATTGCTTAACAAGTAAAAATTTAACGGAGAATATAAATAATGTCAGCAATTCTTTCAGTATTATTGGCAGACGAGGCGCAGAATAACAACGGTTGGCTGTCCTATGTGCTCATAGGCGCGCTCGTTGTCGTGCTCATCGGTTCAATGGTAATAATGAACCGCCGCAACAAGAAGCGCCAGCAGGAAGCCGAAGACTTAATCAACGCCGTAAAGCCCGGCAACAAGGTCAAGACGATAGGCGGCGTATGCGGCATAGTCGTCGAAGTTGACCCCGAAGAGAACACCTTCGTGCTCGAGACGGGCAGTGAAACGAGCGGCAAGTGCTATATGAAGTTTGACCGTCAGGCTATCCTTCAGAGCGACGCAGTCGTCGAAAAGGCTCAGGTTGAGGGCAAGAAAGAGGAGACCGCAGACGAACAGCCTGCAGAAGCTCCCGCGTCCGAAGAGGCAAAGTCCGAAGAAAAGCCCGAATAATGACGGGCGTCCGAAAGTCATAGAAATCAATCCCTCCGCATATATGTATTGCATAGGCGGAGGGTTTTTCATATGCGCAGGGACATTTTGTTTCAGATTTTAAAGGCAGCGGTGGCGGCGGTCGTATTCGCGCTGCTGTTCGTTCTGGCGTTCACGCTGATAATTCAGCTCTTTTCTGTCGGCGACGGGGCAATAAAGCCCGTCAACCAGGTATTCAAGATAATCTGCCTTGCACTGGGCTGCATTATCTTCATCCGCGGGGAAAAGGGGCTCGTCAAGGGCGCGCTTGCGGGGCTTATATACATAGTTGCGACGTATCTTCTTTTCGGCGCCTTTGCGGGCGATCTTGCCGTCGGCTGGCTTCAGCTTGCGGAGCTTGCGCTGGGCGTGTTTGCCGGCGGCATTGCGGGAATAATTGCCGTCAACATAAAAAAAGTCTGAAAACGCTTGATTTTTGCGCCGTTGTATTTTATAATGGATAAAAACAAGAGCACGCAAGGAGATTTATAATTATGATTAAGACCATAGCTAAACCTGCAGAAAAGAAGATAACGGGCTGCGGCGAATGCAGAAGCACCTGCCAGTCGGCCTGCAAGACGAGCTGCACAGTCGGCAACCAGAGCTGCGAGAGAATTACCAGGGAAGAAAATCCCGAAAAGTCGGCAAAGTAATTGCCCGCAAAGTCAATAACTTGAATTAAAAGGAGCAGGCGTTTGTCTCTGCTCCTTAATTACTGTATTATGGTTCACGTTTTCAGATATAAAGAGTACAACTACATCTACGATTCGGGCAGCGGAAGCCTGCACGAATGTGACGACAAGACATATGCCTACCTTGCTTACAAGTTGGGCGAAAGCGATGTGAAGCCCGACCTTACATCAGAGGAGATAAAGGGCATAGAGGGCGATATAAAGTCGCTCGAGGACGCGGGACTTCTCTTCAAAGAGGAGGTAAAGACGCACCCCGCAAAGTCGGGCGAAGTCAAGGCGCTCTGCATACACATCTGCCACGACTGCAATCTCCGCTGCCGCTATTGCTTCGCCGACGAGGGCGCATATCATTCCGAAAGGGAGTTTATGAGCGAGGAGACGGCTAAAAAGGCGATAGATTTCCTCATCTCCAACAGCGGCAACAGAAAGGTATTGGAAGTCGACTTCTTCGGCGGCGAACCCCTGATGTGCCTGCAGACAATCAAGAACGTCGTGGCATATGCCAGGGCGGAGGCGGCAAAGGTCGGCAAGAAGTTCCTCTTCACCACCACGACCAACGCCCTCCTTCTCGACGACGACGCGATAGAGTTCTTCAACGCCGAAATGGAAAACGTCGTCCTCTCCCTCGACGGCAGAAAGGAAGTGCACGACGCAATAAGAAAGACCAAAAACGGCAAGGGCAGCTTCGACTACGTCATCGAGAACATAAAGAAGTTCGTAAAATCGCGCGGGGACAAGCACTACTACGTCAGGGGCACCTTCACGGCTAAAAATCTCGACTTCTCCAGGGACGTATTGTTCCTCGCAGACAACGGCTTCGACAGCATATCTATGGAGCCCGTCGTCACCGACATAGACGACTTGGCGATAAAGGAGGAGCACCTTCCCGCAATACTGCAGGAATACGAAAATCTCTGCGACGAATACCTTGCAAGATATGAAAGGGGAGAGGGCTTCAACTTCTTCCACTTCAACGTCGACCTCGAAGGCGGACCCTGCCTTTCCAAGCGGGTATCGGCCTGCGGCGCGGGCAACGAATATTTTTCGGTTGCGCCCAACGGCGACATCTATCCCTGTCACCAGTTCGTCGGCGACAAAAAGTTCCTGATGGGCAACGTGTACGAGGGCAAGCTCAACTCTTCCATAAGGTCGCAGTTTGCCGAAAACTGCCTGTTCACAAGGCAAAAGTGCGGCGATTGCTTTGCCAAATTCATATGCAGCGGCGGGTGCAGCGCCAACAACTATCACTTTGAAGCCGATATGAATAAACCCTACGGCGTCACCTGTGCGATGATGAAAAAGCGCATAGAATGCGGTATGCACGTCTATGCGCGGAAAAATGCGTTAAAAAATAGCTGATTTTAAAAAAAATTAACATTACGCGCGGAGTATTATATTTCTTTGATATGAAATTATTTGACTACTCCGCCGTTTTTCTATATAATTGTAGGAGTTATATACATCTCAGGGCGAAGCGCGCTATGCGCGCGCCCGCAACTAATTAAGGAGGGTCAGGATGAGCAAAGTAAAATCAACCGTAATAACTGTGCTTTTAGTGCTTGCTATTGTGGTTGCGGCATTTTTTGCCACTATCTCGTTCCCCGTAGGAGAAATTTACAGGATAAATTCCATCTCGAGCGGTATTCATCTCGGCGCAGACCTCTCCGGCTACGCCTATACCACGATATATCCCAAGGGTGTAATCACTGCGGAAGATTTCAGCGGACTTTCGGAAGAGGATGCCGAACACTACGAACTTATCGGCGGCCTGTATGTTGACAGGGTCGAATATGACGACGCGGAGCTCGAAGAGCTCAAGGCGGACGTTCAGAGCGACGCGGAAATTCTTGCCGACAGATACGGCAGGAAGGGCTATTCTTCCTATTCGGTGTCGGTGGAGGACGGGCTGTCCATAAGGATATGCGTGCCCACTAACTTCACTTATGCGTCGTATAACGGCAACGATTCTACAAGCCGCAGCACCGACCTTTCGGCGGCTACGGCGGCGCTTACAACCATATGTGCCGACGGCAAGATAACGCTCAGGACTACCGATGCTTCGATAGAGCTCACCGACGTAAGCGGCAACAGCACAACTTACAGCCCCAGAAAGGACGACCTCTACGAGACGGCTCTTGTGGACGGTGCGCACACCTATTCTATTGCAGGCACGGACGACGTTTCGGAGTATTTCGAGAGCGTGTCCACGATGACTTTCGGCAACACGACGGCGGTCACGCTCAACTTCACCGAAGAGGGACAGGAGAGCTTTGCAGAGGTCACGACAAGGGCGGCTTCTTCCGACAGCCAGACGATATATTTCTTTGTCGGCGATACGCAGGTACTCAGCTTCAACTGCACTTCGACGGTCAGCCAGCGCTCTTTGAGCCTGCAGGCATCGGATAAGGGTTCGGGCGAAAACTCTGCCATAACCCTTCAGTCGGTGGTCGAAGGCAACGTGCTCGGCGTCAACTACGAAAGCGTTACCAACGTCATAACTTCCACACCCGCGGTGGGCGAAAATGCAGCGCTCTTTATGGGGATAGGCAGCCTTGTGGTGCTTGCGGCACTCATAGTTGCGTCCGTCATAAGGTATAAGAGGCTGGGCGGCGTAAACGCGCTCATCATACTCATATTTGCCCTCGTAATTGTCTATGCGCTCTATCTTCTCTCCATACAGACGACTATGTCAGTCGTGCTCTGCGCGTTCATAGGGCTTGCGCTCCTTATGGTCTCCAACGGCGTAGTGTTTACGGAGGTTAAGCGCCTCGTAGCAACGGGCAGAACGCTGCAGGCTTCCGTCAAAGAGGCATACAAGAACGTGCTTATGACGGTTACGGATACGCACATAGTGCTGCTTGTCGTCTCCATTCTGCTTGCGGCAGTCGGCGCTGGCGAAGTTGCCGCCTGCGGACTTGTAATGGTGGTCGCAACCGTCGCTTCATATGTACTCTACTGGTTTACAAGGCTTATGTGGTACGTCTTGAGCGCGCCCGTAAGGGATAAATTTGCCTTTGCCGGCTTAAAGAGGGTGGTGTACGAAGATGACTAATAAGATCAAGAACCGCATATTTGTCATAATATGTGCGATAGTAATAGTGGCGGGAATGGCAGTCGGCACAGTTTGCCACTTCCTTTTCGGCGGATTTTTCAACTACGGCGGCGAGTTCTCCTCCTACAAGAGCGTAGTCGTCACCTACTCAACGGCGGAATATGCCGGCGACAAGAAGGTTGGAGAGCTCAAGTCGACTTGCGACGAAAAGCTCGGCGCGTTCAGCGCGTACGAGGTAAGCCTCGGCGAAAAGACGACGGGCGGCGAAATAGTCTATAAGTACCCGACATCCGTCAGCAGCGAAGAGCTTTCAAAGGCGGTTGCCGACATAAATGCGGTCATCGATACGGATGACAGCGGGCTCAACGTTGCCGTCTTTCACGAGGCGGAAACCTTTGTCGGCGGCTCTAAGGCAATCATCTTCGCGTCGATAGCAATCGCTTCCGCGGCTGCGTTTGAGTTCATATATTTCGCCTTCCGCTATAAGCTCCGCGCGGCAGTTTCCGCGCTCGTCGGCTGCATAGCAAACGTCGGGTTGTTCGTCTCGCTTGCCGCAATCACGCGCCTGCCCGTCGGTACCGACCTCATCGCGCTCGCGGCGGCCGTCGTGCTTCTCACGATGATAGGCTCGTGCGTGCTCTTCGACAGAGTGAGAAAGAACTTCAAAAACGATGCCTATGCCAAGACCGACAGGTGCGATGTAATAGCAATCTCTGCGGCAGAGAGCAAAAAAATCAACCTTGTCACGGTAATTGCGCTTGCGCTGCCCGTCGTAGTGCTTGCAATCTGCTCAGTAATCGCGCTCCTGAACCTCACCGTTCTCGCGCCCTATGCGGCAGCCGTGCTCGCGCTTGTAAGCTGCTGCTACGGCACCGTGTTCGCAATGCCCGCAATTCACTGCGGCGTAGATGCGCTGTTTGCGCGCGCTGCGGCTAATGCAGAGGCTGATAAGGCTAAATCTTAAAGACTGAAACGATTATGGGCGGGCACAGACCCCGCCCGTTTTGCTATTTTTACAAGTTGTGAAAAAAATCAAGAGCGAAGCCGAATTTTCGGCAGAACAACTCAATACAATCGAAGAGCTTGCCGTCGCAACGGGACTGTGCAGGCAGACTGCCGCCATACTCGTGGCAAGGGGAATTGACAGCCCCGAAAAGGCAGACGTCTTTCTGCACCCCTCGAAAAAACACTTTTTAAGCCCCTTTCTGATGAGCGGAATGTCCGCCGCGAAGGAGCTCATTACTCTTGCCCGCGACGAGGAGTGGGAGGTCGTCGTCTACGGCGACTATGACGCAGACGGCGTTTCGGCAAGCACGATAATGGTGCGCTCTCTCGCCGACTTCGGCATATCCGCGCGCGTGTATATTCCCGAACGCCGCAACGGTTACGGGCTCAACGTCGCCTCGATTGACGAGATTTTCGAGGAGTATTGCCCCCAGCTATTCATAACCGTCGACTGCGGCATCTCCAACGCGGCGGAGGTCGAATACATCAAGGAGCAGGGCGCCGAGGTCATAATAACCGACCATCACGAGCTGCCCGCCAGACTTCCAGACTGTATCTGCATAAATCCCAAGATAAAGGACGACTACCCCTACGATAACCTCTGCGGCGCGGGCGTGGCGTTCAAGGTCGGCTGCGCGCTCAACGGCAGGCGCGCCTATGACTACCTCGACTATGCCGCAATTGCCACCGTGGCGGACAGCGTTCCGCTCACGGGCGAAAACCGTGACATAGTCGCTGAAGGGCTAAAGCTCATAAACGAGCATCCCAGAAAAAATTACGCGGAATTTCTGTCGAGGAGCGAAAAGATCACGGCTCAGACGCTCGCCTTTTCGGTTGCGCCTAAGGTAAACGCCGCGGGGCGAATGGGCGACGCGCTCTCCGCGCTGACGCTCTTTCTGTCGGAGGACGAGCGGGAAATCTACGAATATTCGGTAAAACTCGCCTCGTATAACCTTGAAAGGCAGAAATATTGCGACGAGCTGTACGCCTCCGCAAAGGAAAAGATAAGGGAGAAGGGCATAAACGGCAGGGTCATCGTGCTGTGGGACGAGAGCTGGAATACGGGCTTCGTCGGCATAGTCGCCGCAAGACTGTGCGAGGAGTATTGCCGCCCCGCGCTGCTGTTCGTCAAGAACGGAGATATGCTCAAGGGCAGCGCGCGCTGCATAGAGGGTGTAAACATCTTTGAAGCTCTCCGTTCGTGCGCGGATATAATTTCGGAGTTCGGCGGACATTCGCAGGCGGCAGGCGTCAACATTACGGAAGATAAATTGTCCGTTCTCGAAGATCGGCTCAACAGCTATCTTCACGAGAACTATTCTGCGGAGGCGTTTGCTCCCACGGCATACGTCAGCGGAAAATATGAACAATCCGAAATGCAGAAACTCGTCAGGGAACTTGAAATGCTGGAGCCTTACGGCGTCGGCAACAAGCGTCCGATGTTCGTTATGGATGCGGAAATGTTGCCTGCAAGAACTCTTAAGCCCGGGTCGCAGCATCTGACGATGCGCGCGAACGGGCTGGAGATGATGTACTTTTCCGGCATCAGACAGTTGCCAATACTCTCCAGCGCAATTCCCAAAAAGCTCATCTTTGAATACAATCTCTCGACCTTCCGCGGCAGGGAATATATCAAGGGTTTCATAAGGGACGTCGTGTATGACGGTACCACGCGGCTGCCCGTCGGCGATTATCCCGCAATGGTCGCGCTCAACGCGCTTGCAGAGCCTCTCGTCAACTGCGCGGTAAGGGAAATTTCCCACTCAATGGCGCAGCGCCTTATAGATGAATGCGGCGAATATGGCACGGTATTTATAGCCTACGACAGGGAAACTCTGCGTACGTTCAATCTGAAGAATATAGAACTCAACGTGTTTTATCCTGCGGAGGGCAAGCTGAGCTGCATTGTGCTGCTCGCCCCCTTTGACGACTGCGATCTGTCCGGCTATGAAAGGGTGGTCTATCTCGACAGTCTGTGTGCGGTTAGGCTGAAAAGTCTTGAGGGCAGAAATGTTCTTGTATGCAGAGACCACCCGGGAACGTCTCAGCTTATGCGACTGGCTTCAGACAGGGATACAATGCTCGACGTATTCCGCTCGATAAGCGCCAACTGTGCGCGGTTCAGCGGAGAAAATGCCATAGATGCCGCGCTCTCGGTGGAAATGGGCTTCAGCGGCAGTCAGATACTCTTTGCAATCAAGGTGTTTGAAGAGCTGGGGTTGCTCTCTCTGCGTGGCGGCAGGCTTTCGCTTATGCGCGGACTGAAGACGCAGCTTAACAATTCACAGCTATATAATTTTATCTGCTCTATAAAGTGAAGAATATGAAAAGCGTAACAGACAAGATAAACGAGTTATACAGCGAGGCGGACAGAACCTTTCTCATCAAGGCGTACCGCTATGCCGAAAAGATGCACGAAAATCAGAAGAGGGCTTCGGGAGAGCCCTATTTCACGCATCCCTGCGCGGTTGCGGAAATTCTGGTGGATTTGGGTCTTGACGCACCCACGGTCGCGGCGGCTTTTCTGCACGACGTCATAGAGGATACGCCTGCCACGCCGGAGGACATCAAGCGCGAATTCGGCGAGGAGGTATACAATCTCGTCGACGGCGTCACCAAACTCGACAAGATTAAATTTCAGTCGCACGAGGAGGAGGACGCCGAAAACTTCCGCAAGATATTCGTCGCAATGGCAAAGGACGTCAGGGTCATAATCATAAAGCTCGCCGACAGGCTTCACAATATGCGTTCGCTCAATTTTCTGTCCAACGAAAGGCAGCAGCGAATTGCAAGGGAAACGCTGGAAATTTTCACGCCGCTCGCGGGCAGGCTGGGCATATCGCAGATCAAGTGCGAGCTGGAGGACCTCTGCCTCAAATACCTCGACCCCGAATCCTATGAATATCTTGTAAAGAACATCCACCAGAAGATTGAAGAGCGCAGGAAGTTCGTCGACACGGTTGTCGCCAAGCTTTCGCAGATGCTTCGTGAAAACAACATCAACGGCGAGGTTTTCGGCAGACCCAAGCACTTCTATTCAATCTACCGCAAGATGAAGAACAAGGGGCTGACGCTCGACCAGATTTATGACCTCACGGCGGTCAGGGTCATCGTCGACAAGATAGAGGAATGTTACGAAGTTCTCGGCATAATTCATAAACAGTGGAAGCCCGTGCCCGGCAGGATTAAGGACTATATCGCAACGCCCAAGCGCAATATGTACCAGTCGCTGCACACGACGGTCGTTACCGATTTCGGGCAATATTTTGAAATCCAGATACGCACCGTAGATATGCACAAGATGGCTGAATACGGCATTGCGGCTCACTGGAAGTACAAGGAGCAGAAGTCTGGCGAAACCAACTTTGACCAGCGTCTGAGCTGGATAAGGGACGTAATGGACTGGCAGGGCAGTCTGACGACATCTAAGGAGTTTGTCGACAGCCTCAAAAAAGATTTATATACGGGCGAACTTCTCGTATTCACGCCGCACGGCAAGGTTATTTCCCTTCCGCTCGACGCGACGCCCGTCGACTTTGCATATGCCATTCACTCCGAGGTGGGTAACAAGTGCGTCGGCGCAAAGGTCAACGGCAAGATGGTGCCCCTTTCAAGCGTCCTCAAGACGGGCGACGTCGTCGAAGTTCTCACCGCGACCAATACGAAGGGACCTTCGTGGGACTGGCTCAAGTTCGTAAAGTCGGGCTCTGCAAAGGCAAAGATAAGGCAGTTTTTCAAGCACGCGATGAAGGAGGAAAACCGTCAGACGGGCAAGGCAATGCTCGAGGCGGAGGCAAAGCGCAGGGGCTATACTCTCGGCGAGCTGCTCACCGACGAGGCATTCAAAAAGCTTTCAGAAAAGCTTGTCTACACTTCTGTCGACGAAATGCTTGCATCTGTCGGCTACGGCGCGGTAAGCGTAAACCAGATAATCTATAAACTCATAGACTACCGCCGCAGGGAACAGCCGCTGCAACTTCCAAAAGTCGAGGCGGAAAAGTTAAAGCACACCCCCGCGGGCAGCGTCTCCGTAAAGGGTATGGAGGGGCTTTTAGTGCGCTTTGCGCACTGTTGCAACCCCGTTCCGGGCGACGACATAGTCGGTTTCATCTCGCGCGGCAGGGGCGTAATCGTCCACCGCAAGGACTGCCCCAACTTAAAGGACTATGACGCCGCGCGCATTCAGCCTGCAAGCTGGACGGGCGATGCGGAGCAGGGCTTCCTCGCGGGGATAAAGATAATCGCCACCGACGACAGCGGACTTACGGCGTTCATAACAATGGAAATTTCCTCTATGCAGCTCTATATGACGCAGATTAACGGCAGGGTGGGCAAGGACGGCAAGGCAGTGTTCGACATCTCCGTCAAGCTCAACAAGCTGTCCGACCTCGACCTTCTCATCAAGCATCTCAAGAAGGACAGCCGAATAATAGACGTATTCAGGACGACAAACTGATGAAAGTATATAAAATCTACCCCAAGGGCTTTGCCTGCAACAGCTATGCCGTCACAGAGGACGGAAAAAACTGCATACTCGTCGACTGCGGGCAGGAGCGCGTGCTCGGCGAATGTCGCCGCCTGGGGCTCAACCCCGTCGCGGTGCTTCTTACCCACGGCCACTATGACCATATCGGCGGATGCGGCGAACTTTTCGGCGCGGGCGCAGAGATATTCTGCGGAAAGGGCGAGGATGCGCTCATCTTCTCGGACGCCAACCGCGCCATATTCCACGGCATAACCATACCGCGCTTTGAGATTGCGCGCACGCTCAATGACGGCGAAAAGCTCTCGCTTGTCGGGCTGGACATAGAGGTCGTCGCAACCCCGGGTCACACGGCGGGCGGCGTTTCGTATATCATAGGCGACGCGCTCTTCACCGGCGATACGCTCTTCTTCGAGAGCGTCGGCAGAACCGATCTCGAGACGGGCAGTGCCGTTCAGCTCATAAATTCTGTAAAGAAGCTCTATTCTCTCGGCGGCGACTACAAGGTTTATTGCGGTCACGGCGAGGACACCTCTCTCGGCTACGAGCGCGAATTCAACCCCTATGTGAGGATGTGATGTTTGCGTACATCAACTGTCAATGGCTCGAGGCGGAGGTAATGGACGTCATACGGCTTTTCGGCGCGGAGGGAGAGACATTCGGGCACTATTTCAACTATTCGGGCGGAAAGTACTTCAATTCGATAGAGTACGGCGACAGGTTTTTCGACTTTGAAAACTATGCCGATACGCTCGACGAGGTGGAGTTCAGACGCTACGCCAAGCGGTTTGCAAAGCTGGCGTTTTACTCGGTGCTCTCCGCAGCAAAGGGCGTAAAATTCCCCTACGGCGCGCTTACGGGCATAAGACCGACAAAGCTCGCCTATCAGGAGCTCGCCGCAGGGCGCGACTTTAAGGAGCTTTTCAGGACGATGGGCGTTTCCGAAGAGAACATTGCCCACGTTGCCGAGGTCATTGAGACGCAGAAGGAGGCGTATGACGATTGCGGCGGACAGGATTTGTTCGTTTCTCTTCCGTTCTGCCCTACAAAGTGCGAATACTGCTCATTCATCACTGCGCCCATATCAAAGACGGCGCACCTTGTCGACGGCTACATAGACTGTCTGGAGCGCGAACTTGCCTCCGTAAAGGGAATAATGACCCGCCCGAAGAGCATATACGTCGGCGGCGGCACGCCATTTGCAATCTCCGAAAGCCGGCTTGAAAGGGTGCTCGCGGCAATAAAGTCTCTCGGGCTCGAGGGCGTCGAATACACCGTGGAGGCGGGTCGGCCGGACACCTTCACCCGCGCCAAGTTGCAGCTCTTGAAGGATTACGGCGTCAGCCGCATATGCGTAAATCCCCAGTCGTTCATCGACGGCACGCTCGTAAAGATAGGCAGAAAGCATACGGCAAAGCAGACCCTCGAAGCGTACGAAATGACAAGGGAGTACGGCTTCGACATAAACATAGACCTCATCGCGGGGCTTGCGGACGAGGGACTTGCAGACTTTGAATATTCGCTTAAGACGGCAATTTCCCTCGACCCGGCAAACATAACCGTCCACACGCTCTCGCTCAAGGCGGGCGCAAAGCTCAAGGAGGAGGTTACTCGCTTAAACGTCAACGGCATAGGCGAGATGATTACCCTTTCGCGCAGACTTCTCAAAGAGGCTGGTTATGTGCCCTACTATATGTACAGGCAGAAGTATCAGGCGGGCGGATGGGAAAACTGCGGCTGGTGCAAGCCGGGCAAGGTAAACGTCTATAATGTAGATGTAATGGAGGAGCGTGCAGACAACGTTGCGGTCGGAGCAAACGCCATCTCCAAGCGAGTATTTTCGGATGAGGAGCGCATAGAGCGCTATGCGTCGCCCAAAGATATACCAACATATATAGCCAAACTCGATAAAATAATTGAAGAGAGAACTAAACTGTTCTCTGAAGAATAAAAATAACAGCCGCGCCAACAGGCGCGGCTGTTATGTTTTGTACTATGCAAGCAGATAAGCAACTGCCATAGCTGCGGTGGCTATGATTAAACCTAACGATATAACCGTAAAAAATATTCTCAGACCTCTTTTGTGTATCAGTTTTGACAGTGCAAACGCAATCAGCGATGGTGCAAGCGTGGGCAGTAAGTTGTAAAGCCCTCCGTCGTTTGAATAGTATATGAATGCTGAACCTGCAAGCGAGGCTATGAGAAGTAAAGTATGTAAAATATGCAGAATTAAATTATTTCTCTTTGTCGACCTCTCGTTTTTCGGCGTTTTAAGGGTGAAATCGAGCTCTAAATTCTGTTCTTTCTGTAACATATCCTTAGGTGTAATCCAGCCTAAGCGGAAGTTTGTCGTTTCGCCCTTTTTGTCGGCTACAGTGGTGAATATTTTCCACGAATAGTAGTCGAAATGTTCGCTTGTGGGTACAAATCTGTAATCGTTCACCCTGCATGACTGCATATTCATATTTAAAGCCGAAAGTTGTTGGGAGCAATAGTTCTCGGCAACTTTTTTTGCTACGTTGGCGGCGCTCAGTTCTCCGTAGCTCTGCAAAGTAAAAGCGCTTGTCTGGTATGAGCTGTACCCGTAATGGTTTTCTGCAATCCTTGCAGGTTGTTCGTCGCCAGACACCAAAAATACGTGGTGAGTGGAGCTTACCACATCGTTCATTGTGCGCCTTACATAGCTGCCGTCATCGTATCGCCTGAAACCCTCTGCGGTGCAGTTGATTTCAAGATACCCTATACATACTTCAGCGTGCAGAAGTTCTGTCGAAATATCTTCCTCTTTGAGGTTTTTCAGTCTTTCGACAAGCTCGGCATTTTTTGTTAGTTGCTTTGCCTTGAATGTCTCAAGTCTGACTTTTACCGCCTTTATTATGTCGGATGAGGTAAAAGTAAGTTCGGGAACGGTTTTGTCTTTTTCGTCCATAATTTTCTCCTTTTATCATATTCTGACAAGATTATAACATTCAAAAAGTTATATAGTCAAGCAAATCACTATTTTAACACAGATATTACAGTGGTGATTTTTGGTAGAATACGCTTATGGTACTCAATGAACTTATAGCCGAAAAGCTTGAAACGCTCAGGAAGGAAAGGCATATGGGGGTATATACCCTGTGTTCAAAGGCGGCAATCTCATACGAAACCTATCGCGGAATAAGGATGAAGAAGAATAAGGACATATACCTGCGCACCCTGCTCATCCTTTTAAGGACGCTCGGCGTGACTGCGGAGGAGTTCTTCTCCGACAGCCGTTTTTCGGACGAGGAGCTGGACATCGACTTCAAATAGCCGTAATTTTTGTGCGGGCTGAGCCGTGTACTCGCAGCAAAGGTACTACCCGTGTAAATTTCGTCCCGGACGGGATAATTTTGCAAAAGGTTGCTCAAAACATTTGCATTTTTTTAATAGTTGTGCTAAACTTATTTTTGTGTTACGGATATCTACGCGACGCGATTACTCTACGCTCTGCCTGGATTTCCGCATATAATCAATTCCATATGGAGGATAAATGAAAATGGAAAAGTCTGAAATCATTGCAAAGTACGCAACAAAGCCCGGCGACACGGGTTCCCCCGAAGTGCAGATAGCGCTTCTCACCGAGAGGATCAATCACCTCAACGCACACCTTCAGGAGCATATCCACGACAACCACTCTAGGCGCGGACTTCTGAAAATGGTAGGTCGTCGCCGCGGTCTTTTGGACTATCTCAAGGAAAAGGATATCGAAAGGTACCGTGCAATCGTTGCGGCTCTCAATTTAAGAAAGTAATGTAAAAGGGGCGGGCATAGTGTAACTTTGCGCGCCCTTTTTTTTCATACAATCACCCTGCGACGGCGTTGCGGGGAAATAAGTTAAAGGAAGTTAAGGAGTAGTAGTAAATGGCACAGAACGCAAATTACAGAAAGTTTTCCCTTGAAATCGGCGGCAGAGAGGTCGTAATCGAGACGGGAAAATATGCAGAACAGGCTAACGGCGCGTGCGTTGTCCGTTGCGGCGAAACGGCGGTAATGGTAACGGTATGTATGTCCGCTACGCCCAGAGAGGGTATGGATTTCTTCCCCCTTCAGGTTGACTATGAAGAGAAGATGTATTCCATAGGCAAAATTCCCGGCGGCTTCAAGAAGAGAGAGGGCAGGGCAAGCGACAAGGCAATACTCACAAGCCGCCTCATCGACCGTCCCCTTCGTCCCCTTTTCCCCAAGGGACTTTTCAACGACGTCGTAGTAATCGCGCAGGCAATGTCGGTTGAACCCGACGTGGCGCCCGAACCCCTCGCAATGATAGGTTCGTCGGTGGCAATCGCAATTTCAGATATTCCCTGGGCAGGACCTACCGGTTCTGTCGTGGTCGGAATGGTAGACGGCAAGTATGTCATCAACCCCGACCTCAAGGAGAGGGCAAAGAGCGACATTCACCTCAACCTTGCGGGCACTAAGGACGCAATCCTTATGATAGAGGCGGGCGCAAACGAAGTTTCCAACGAGGAAATGGTCGGCGCAATTATGTTCGGTCACGAGGAAATCAAGAAGATCTGTGCCTATATCGAGGATGTAATCGTTCCCGCAGTCGGCAAGAAGAAGCTCGAAATCGAGCTCTATCACGTTCCCGAAGAGCTCGACAAGGAAGTAAGGGCATACGCCTCCGAAAAGATAGATTGGGCAATCGACACTTTTGACCGTCAGGAGAGGGAGACCCGCCAGGCTCAGGCAGAGGAAGAGATTTTAGAGCATTTTGCCGAAATCTATCCCGACAACAAGAGGGAGATAAAGGACAGCATCTACTACCTCACCAAGGAAAAGGTGCGCGCAAAGATATTCGACAAGGGCATCCGTCCCGACGGCAGAGGTTTAAAGGACGTCCGTCCCATCTGGTGCGAAAGGGGCGTTCTCCCCAGAGTTCACGGTTCGGCAGTGTTCACCAGAGGTCAGACCCAGACGCTTACGACCTGTACTCTCGGTATGCTCGGCGAGGTTCAGAAGCTCGAAGGGCTCGATGAAGAGACCTACAAGAGGTATATGCATCAGTATAACTTCCCCGGCTACTGCACGGGCGAGGCAAAGGCTCTCCGTTCCCCCGGCAGAAGGGAGATAGGTCACGGCGCATTGGCTGAAAGGGCGCTCGTTCCCGTCATTCCCTCCGAGGAGGAGTTCCCCTATGCGATAAGGGTCGTAAACGACATTATGTCCTCCAACGGCTCGTCGTCTATGGCTTCGGTCTGCGGCTCGACAATGGCGCTTATGGATGCGGGCGTTCCCATCAAGGCACCTGTCGCGGGCGTCGCTATGGGGCTTATCAAGAACCAGGAAACGGGCGAATTCAGGGTGATGACCGACATTCAGGGTCTCGAGGACTTCCTCGGCGATATGGACTTCAAGGTTGCGGGCACGATGAAGGGCATCACCGCAATCCAGATGGATATCAAGATCAAAGGCATCTCCGAAGAGATAATGCACACGGCAATCAACCAGGCAAACGAGGGCAGGCAGTTCATACTGTCCAAGATGCTCGAGTGCGTTCCCGAAGTTGCTCCCCAGCTCTCCGTATATGCTCCCAAGATTATAAGCTTTGAAATCGACCCCGACAAGATCGGCGACGTCATCGGCAAGCAGGGCTGTGTAATCAAGAAGATTATGGAGGAGACGGGCACCGAAATCGAGTTCAACGACGACGACAGCGGCAGGGGCTACATCTCCACGACAGGTCCCATCGAGAACGCAGAGAGGGCAAAGGGCATCATTCTGTCGATAGCGCACGACCCCGAAGTCGGCGATATGTTCATCGGCACGGTCGTAAGAACCATTGCAATCGGCGCGTTTGTAGAATTTGCACCCGGCAAGGACGGTATGATACACATCTCCAAGCTCTCCAACAAGAGGGTTGAAAAGGTAGAGGACGTCGTCAAAGTCGGCGACACCGTAAAGGTGGAAATTATCAAGATCGGCGACAAGGGCGTTGACTTAAAGCTCCTCGAAAAGCTCTCTTAACGCGCTTAAAATTCAGTTGAAAATCCAGCCATAAGGCAAGGCGGTACGCCGCCCCGACCGAATTTCGGTCGGGGCGGCATTTTTTCTTAAAAGGTGATTTTTTTAAAGATACGTATATTCGTTTTTTGCGCCAAACGCCGTTCGTTTTGGACAATTTTCAATCTGTTTTGCACACATTCTTCCCGATTTCAGCGGAAGGAAAAGAAGCTTTTCAAAGGTCTTTTCCGAACACTTTTGTCCGCCTTGCTTTTCGGCGCTAAGTCACTTTTTGAGGTTTGAAAGATAGCTCACGGCGCCCTTGAAAATGGCATACGCCACGGCGCGCTGATAGCTCTCTTCGCCGAGCAGTCTGTCGTCCTCGGAGTTGGAGAGGAAGCCGCACTCGACAATGACGGAGGGGCTCTCCGTGCACTTTAGCATATAGTAATCGCCGATGAGCGCGGAGTTCTTCGCCCCGCATTTTTCCATAGCGTTGAGCTCTGCCTGAATGTTTGCGGCGAGCGCGGTGGAAGAGGCGCTGGACTTGGAATAGAACACCGTGCCGCCGCGGCGGGAGGGCAGAGGACAGAAGTTCTGGTGAACGGAAATGACCATATCTGCGTCATAGTTCTCGATAATCTTTTTCCGCGCCTCCATATCTCTCTTTTTAAAGCCGGCGGAGGTGTTGCCGTACAGTCCGGACTGCGTCGTTCTCGTCATTATGCAGTTGAAGCCGGCGGCGGCAAACTGCCCTCTTAAAAATCGGGAAATGGCAAGGTTGATGTCGGCCTCGTCGTTGCCCGTCACAATGCCCTGCACGCCGTTGTCGATGCCGCCGTGCCCTGCGTCGACGACAATCGTCGGCATATCGGGGTTGAGCGTCGTGCTCGCCGCCGAGGCAAAACCCGCAAGCGTGCCTAAGGAAATCGCTGCGGTAATAAGAATGCTTAAAGCTATGATGAAACTTTTTCTTACAAACAAGGTTTTCACGCTATATAGTATTGATTTCTTGATTTTTTTATGCCTGGGTGATATAATATACTAAATAATAATGCATATTTTTCGGCGGTGAAATTTGTTCGGATTATTTTCAAAGATGGACGCAGACAAGGCAAGGCAGCTCAGCCCCGTGACGCTGGCATTCGTCGGCGACGCCGTATATTCGCTCTATATCCGACAGAGAGAGGTAGAGAGCGCGGATATGCGCCCCGCGGAGCTGCAGAAGCGCACTTCGGCGCTCGTCTCTGCAACGGGACAGAGCGAGCTTTTAATGCGCATAGAGGGTGCGTTTACGGAGGAAGAAGCGGCCGTATATCACCGCGGCAGAAACGCAAAAAAGGCGACAAAGAGCAAGAATGCCTCCGTCGCGGACTATAACCGCTCCACGGGTTTCGAGGCAGTGCTCGGCTATCTCTACCTTACGGGGCGGTATGAGAGAATATCTCAGCTTATAGAGGGGGATAATTTATGAAGACGGAGGGCAGGAATGCCGTAACCGAGCTGTTAAAGACGGACAAGACCGTCGAAAAGATAATGCTCGAAAAGAATGCTCAGGGTTCGCTGGGCAGAATTTTTGCAGAGGCAAGAAAGAAGGGAATAAGGGTGCAGTTCGTCGATAAAAAGGTGCTCGACAAGGAGAGCGCGACGGGGCACCACCAGGGCGTCATCGCCGTCGCCACCGACTTTAAATACTGCTCTCTCGACGAGATAATCTCCTCTAAGGGGGAAAAGGGCGGCTTTGTCGTGCTCTGCGACGGCATAGAGGACGTGCACAACCTCGGCTCGGTCATAAGGGTTGCGGAGTGCACGGGTGCCGACGGCGTCGTAATACCCTCGACAAACTCTGCAAGCGTAACGGAGGCGGTCGTCCGCATCTCTGCGGGCGCGGCAAACCACGTAAGGGTGGCGAAGGTAAATTCGCTCAACCGCGCCGTAGACGAGCTCATGAAGGCGGGCTATTGGCTGTACGCGCTCGAAGCCGACGGACAGAGCATATATTCCGCCGACCTTTCGGGCAACGTTGCGCTCGTTGTCGGCGGCGAGGACAGCGGCGTAAAGCACCTCACGCGCGAAAAGTGCGACTTTGTGCTCTCTCTTCCGATGTGCGGCAAGGTAAATTCGCTGAATGCGTCCGTCGCGCTCGGCGTGGCGGCATACGAAGTACTCAGAAAGAGGCTTGAAAAGTGAGTTCGCCCCTTTCAGACGAACAGCTCGTCGCGGCGTTTCACGACGGCGACAAGGACGCGTGCGAGGAGATACTCTCACGCTATAAGAACAGGGTGTTGTCCGTAGCAAGGCGGTTTTTTCTGTCCGGTGGCGATGCCGAAGATCTCGTGCAGGAGGGTATGTGCGGGCTGTATTCGGCGATTGTCGGCTTTTCGGGCGATACGGGTTTTTCGGCGTATGCCAACGCCTGCATCAAAAACCGCATAGTCGACGCGGTAAAGCGCAGCTACAACAGCAAAAACGCGGCTATGAACGGCTTTCTGCAGCTCTCCGACGAGGGGGACGAGGCAATCTCCGACAATGCCAGCCCCGAAGAGCAGATAATCTTCAGCGAGGCTAAGAGCGAGATGATGGAAAAGATGATCGGCGCGCTGTCAGACTTCGAGTACAGGGCAATCTGTATGTATATAGACGGCGCGACCCTTCCCGAAATTTCGGGCGCGATGGGCAAGACGTACAAGCAGACGGACAACGCCATTTCCCGCGCAAAGAACAAACTTCGTGCGCTGCTCGGAGAAAAGTGAAATTCGCGGCGGCGGACGGTAAGGAAAGGGCGTCGCGGCGAAGTCGGGTAAATATAATAAACAAAATCAGCAAACATAAATTGACATTCGGGGGCAAAGATGGCATATCTTGCATTTTACCGCACATTCCGCCCGACCGCGTTCGACGAGGTGGTCAGGCAGGAACACATAGTCAGAATACTCAGAAACCAGATAGAGAGCGACAAGATAGGTCACGCCTATCTCTTCTGCGGACCGAGGGGCACGGGCAAGACGACGCTCGCCAAGATATTTGCCAGGGCAATAAACTGCCAGAGCCCCGTCAACGGTTCTCCCTGCGGAAAATGCGCGACCTGCAGGGCACTTGCAAGCGGCGCCGCGCTCGACATCTCCGAAATAGACGCCGCGTCCAACAACGGCGTCGACGAGATGAGGGATTTAAGGGAAAAGGTTCAATATCCCCCCGTAAACGGCAGGTACAAGGTATATATCATAGACGAAGTGCATATGCTCACACAGTCGGCGTTCAATGCCGTCTTAAAGACGCTTGAAGAGCCGCCCGCACACGCGGTGTTCATTCTCGCCACGACAGAGCCGCAGAAAATACCCGCTACCATACTTTCAAGATGTATGCGCTTCGACTTCAAGCTCATTCCCCAGTCCGACCTCGAACAGCTCATAAAGAGCGTATTCGACCGCACGGGCAAGGAGTACGAAGAGGAGGCGGTCGCGGCGATAGCGCGCGCTGGCAACGGCAGCGCGAGGGACAGTCTGTCTATTGCCGATATGTGCGCCTCTTATTCGCAGGGCAAGCTCACCTATGACGACGTGAACGCAGTTCTCGGCAAGGCAGATTTTCAGGCAATCGGCGAAATAGCCTCGGCTATAGTCAGCCGGAACGCAGGCGAAGCGCTCACCCTGTGCGAGCAGGTGCTCTCCACGGGCAAGGGCGTGGGCGTGCTTCTGCGCGACCTCCTCAGCTATTTCAACAGCCTTGCAATAGCCAAGATGTGCCGAGGTTCGGATAAGATACTCAACCTTCCCGCCGAAAAATATGCCGCACTCAAGGCGGTTGCGGACGGCGCGGACGGTCACTCGATATTGAGGGCGACGGAGATACTCTCTTCGACAGAGGGTGCGCTCCGCTATGCCGTCGACGGCGCGATAACGCTCGAAAACGCCATAATAAAGGCGGCGATGCCGCAGGCGGACTATGACATAGAGGCATTGCTGTCGCGCATAGCCGCACTCGAAAAGGCGGTAAAAGAGGGCGTAAAAGTCACCGTGAAGGCGGCTCAGGCTCAGGCAAACGCCGCGCAGCCCGTTCGCCGCACCGATGTTGCGCCCGTAACAGCAAGTACTTCGGCGGCTGCCGAAAAGCTTAAGGTCGGGCTGTCCCCTTCCGAAGAACCTTCGCCCTTCGCTGTGCAGGGGGAGAGAAGCGCGCCTTCTCAGCGCGCGCAGGCAGAGACGTCCTCTCAGGGCAGTCTGTTCGAAGGCGCAGCGCCCGTTCAGCCCGCGGCGATAGGCTCTCTGTCGGAGGCAGACAAGGCGACGCTCTTCGGCAGGTTCATAAAGCTGTTCAGGACGACAAGGCGCAACGCGGTGCTCTTTACGCTGTGCTGCGACCTCGAAAGCTCGTTCGAGGGCGACACTTTCATACTCTCCACCCCCGTAGAGGCGGTCTACAAGTCGCTCAACAGAGAGGACAACAGGGCATTCATAGCGGAGACCTTAAAGACTTTGGGCGTGTTTGAATATGAAATCCGATTAAAGCCCAGGGGCGAAGACAAGTACGAAAAGGCAGTAAACGAACTCAAACGCAATTTCAGCGGAACGGATATAACCATCAAGTAATCAAGCGAGGTAAGAAAATATGGCAGGTTTCAGGGGCGGCGCAGGCAATATGCAGAATATGATGAAGCAGGCGCAGAAGATACAGGAACAGATGGGCAAGGCCGAAGAAGAGCTGGAGGAGATGGAAGTCCTCGGCTTTTCGGGCGGCGGCGAAGAGGGCGACGAAACGGTAGTCGTCTATATGAACGGTAAAAAAGTCATAAACGGCATAGAGTTCGGCAGCAAGATTTCCGAAATGGTCGACCTCTCCGACGAGGACGACGTCGAAATGCTCGAAGACCTCCTTATGGCGGCGATAAACGACGGCTACAAGAAGGCGGACGAGGCGTATAAGGAGAAGATGGGCGCGTTCGGCAAGCTCGGCGGTCTCATTTAAGGGACGGGAAGGACATCTATGGATACTTTCATAGAGCCGATAGGCAGGCTGATAAACGAGTTCACAAAGCTCCCCGGCGTCGGCAAAAAGACGGCGCAGAGATATGCCTATAAGATAATTGATATGTCGCGTGAAGAGGCGGCGTCATTCGCGCAGAGCATACTCGACTGCAAGCGCAAGGTGCGCTATTGCTCGGTATGCGGCAACTTTTCGGAGGAGGAAACCTGCGAAATCTGCCAAAAGCGCGAGCCGACGGTCGTCTGCGTTGTCAAGGAGCCGAAGGACGTCGTCGCAATGGAAAAACTGCGCGAGTTCAAGGGCGTCTATCACGTCCTGCACGGGGTAATTTCTCCTATGGACGGCATAGGTCCCAACGACATCAGGATAAAGGAGCTGCTTGCAAGGATTGACGACAGGGTGACGGAGGTGATAATCGCCACCAATCCCGACGTCGAGGGCGACGCTACGGCGCTGTACATTGCAAAGCTCTTAAAGCCGCTGGGTGTAAAGGTGACGCGCCTCGCGCACGGCATACCCATAGGCGGCGAGATAGAGTATACCGACGAGGTAACTCTTTCCCGCGCGTTTCTTGAAAGAAAGCAGATTTGACATTTTTTCGGAGGTAATCTATGAACATTACCGTACTCGGTTGCGGCAGGTGGGGTTCTTTCATCGCCTGGTACCAGGCAACCGTATTAAAGAACAACGTAACGCTCTACGGAGAAGAGGGCAGACCCGCTTATGACGTCCTCAGGGAGACCGGCAGGAACGAATATGTGAAGCTCGACAAGAGCATAACGCTGACCTCCGACCTCGGCTATGCGCTCGGCGCCGGCGACGTCATAATAATTTCCATAAGCTCCCAGGCTCTGCGCGAGTTTATGCAGAAGGTAATAAAGCACCCCGTCGCGGACAAGACTTTCGTGCTCTGTATGAAGGGTATAGAGGAAGGCACGGGCAAGCGACTTTCGGAGGTGCTCACCGAAAGCGGAATAAAGGGCGACCATATCGCCGTATGGGTGGGACCCGGGCACATTCAGGCATTTCTCGCGGGCGTGCCGAACTGTATGGTAATTGACAGCACTAACCGCTCGCTCAAGGAGATGCTTGCAAACAGTTTCAAGTCCAATCTCATTCGCTTCTACTACGGCAACGACATCATAGGTACCGAGGTAGGCGCGGCGGCAAAGAACGTTCTGGGCATTGCCGCCGGCGTGCTTGACGGAAGCGGATATACAAGCCTTAAGGGACCTCTGATGGCGAGGGGCGCATTCGAGGTAGCCTCGCTCATCAGGGCGATGGGCGGAAGCTTCAATTCGGCATACGGGCTTGCGCATCTCGGCGACTATGAAACGACGCTATTTTCGCCCTATTCGCACAACAGGGCGTACGGCGAAATGCTCGCCAGGGGCAAGAAGTTTGAAAAACTTGCGGAGGGCGTTATGACCTCAAAGGCAATGAAGGAGCTGGGCGAAAAATACGGAGTGGAGCTGCCAATAACCGAAGCGGTATGCGAAGCCTGTTTTTCCAATGAGCCCTTTGACGGGGAAAACGGCTGTATGAGCGTTATTCTCAGGCTTTTTGAACGGCAAACAAAGTCGGAATTTTATAAAAAATAAGTAAAAAATCATTGAAATATGCCCCGCAAGGTATTAAAATTTACAGTATAAAATTGAGTTTTCATACATATAAGAGGTTCAGGTTTTGATAAGAGAAGATTTGAGGAATGTAGCAATAATCGCGCACGTCGACCACGGCAAGACGACGCTTGTGGACGCAATGCTCAAGCAGAGCCATACTTTCAGGGACAACCAGGCGGTCGAAGACAGGGTTATGGACAGCGGCGATATAGAGAGGGAGAGGGGCATAACCATTCTCGCAAAGAACACGTCGCTCAACTATAAGGGCGTAAAGATAAACGTCGTCGACACCCCGGGTCACGCCGACTTTTCGGGCGAGGTCGAAAGGGTAATGATGATGGTCAACGGCGTCCTCGTCCTCGTCGACGCGGCGGAAGGCCCTATGCCCCAGACGAGGTTCGTTATGCAGAAGGCGCTGGAGATGGGTCACAGACTTATCATAGTCGTAAACAAGATCGACCGCCCCGACGCAAGGCTCAACGAGGTGCAGGACGAGATTTTAGAGCTCCTTTTGGAGCTCAACGCCACCGACGAACAGCTTATGTCGCCCGTCGTATGGTGCTCGGGAAGGAGCGGCACGGCAACGCTCGACTTGAGCGAAGAAGGCAAGGACCTCACCCCGCTCTTCGAGACGATTTTAAGCCACATTCAGCCTATGGAAGTCGACGCCGAGGGCCCGACGCAGATACTCTGTTCGTCCATAGACTACAACGACTACGTCGGCAGGATAGGCATAGGCAGAATAGAGAGGGGCGTCGCGCTCGCGGGGCAGTCCGTTGTGGTGACCAACTACAACAATCCCGATTTAAAGGCGGCGGGCAAGATAGTCAACCTCTACCAGATAGACGGCCTGCAGCGTTCGCCCGTAGAAAAGGCGATTGCGGGCGACATCGTCTGCTTCTCCGGACTTGAAAAGATAAACATAGGCGACACCGTGTGCGCGGCGGGCTTCCCCGAACCGCACAAATTCGTAAAGATAACCGAACCCACCGTCGAGATGACCTTCTCGGTAAACGATTCGCCGTTTGCCGGCAAGGAGGGCAAGTTCGTCACTACGAGGCACCTGCACGACAGACTGTTCAGGGAGCTCTTGAGAGACGTCTCCCTGAGGGTAGAGGAGACGGGTTCCGCCGACTCCTACAGGGTATGCGGCAGGGGCGAAATGCACCTCTCCATTCTCATAGAGGAGATGCGCAGGGACGGCTATGAGTTCCAGGTTTCCACCCCCAAGGTAATGTACAAGGAAATCGACGGCGTTCTGTGCGAGCCCGTCGAAAGACTGATAGTCGACGTCCCCGACGACGCTACGGGTGCTGTGTTCCAGAGTATGGGCAACCGCAAGGGCGAGCTTCTGCATATGTCGGCAATCGGCACCAGGACGAGGCTGGAATTTCTCATTCCCGCAAGGGGACTTTTCGGCTACAAGTCGGAGTTCCTCACCTCAACCAAGGGCGAGGGTGTAATGAGCAGCGTATTCTTTGAATATCAGCCCTACAAGGGCGACCTTACGCGCCGCAACACGGGCTCACTCGTCGCGTTTGAAACGGGCGAGGCGGTAACCTACGGCCTCTTCAACGCGCAGGGCAGGGGCACTCTGTTCATAGGCGCGGGCACGCCCGTGTACGAGGGTATGGTCATAGGCGAAAGCCCCAAGAGCGACGACATTAACGTCAACGTGTGCAAGACCAAGCACCTCACCAACACCCGTTCTTCGGCGTCGGACGACGCTTTGAGGCTCATAACCCCCAAGAAGATGATCCTTGAGGAGTGTCTTGAATTTATCGCCGACGACGAACTTCTCGAAATCACCCCCAAGAACATCCGCATCCGCAAGCGCATACTCGACAGCGAGCTGCGCGCAAAGGCGGCCGCAAAGGCGAGGAAGGGTCTGCAGTAATTTAAGATATATCATGGCGGCAGCTTTTAAGTTGCCGCCTTTTGCGTGCCGTGCGGGGCATTTGTCGCATATTTTCACCTCCCGCAAACTATAATATAACAAAAAAACAAGGCGGTGGATATGGAACAGACGGAACAGCACACAATTTCGGTGGAAAATTTAAAGCGCGTGGTCGCAACAAAGATAGACAATGTATTGAGCTTTTCGCCCTCGCAACTCGTCCTCGCATATGCGGGCGGCAGAATAGTCATCACGGGCACGGACCTCAAGATTACGGCGTTTTCGGGGCAGAGCGGGCAGTTCTCGGCGGTCGGCGCGATAGGCGGCGTGCGCTATGTCGGCAAGGGCGCAACGCTTAAACAGAAGCTGTTCAGATAGTATGCAGCTCTTCATCTTTCTCACCTGTATGCTCGTCGGCGTGTCGTCGGGCGCGGTGTACGACCTTCTCTATGCGGCGCGCATCTTCGTCTGCGGCACGGACGCGGAGAGGTACACCCTAAAGGACAGAATAATGACTATCGCCTGCGACATAATCTATTTTGTCGTCTTTGCAGCAATGTTCGTATTTACCTCCGTGCTCTTTGAATTTTACGAGCTCAGGCTGTATATGCTCGTCGGATGTGCGCTCGGCGCCATAATTTATTTAAAAAGTTTGCATATTATTATTGCATTTGCGCTTAAAAAAGTGTATAATATTATAGCTAAAAGAATAAAGCGGAGGAATAGCAATGAATGAGGAAAAGCGCAACCGCATAATGGCGGCGATTGCGGTAAACGCGGTAATACTCGTGTTTATCATCGTTGCCGTAATAATCTATCAGATAGTGCAGATATGCGTCCTCTCCGCGCGCAAGAAAGAACTTATGGAACAGTACAACGACCTTGCCGTTCAGCTTGAAGAGGACAGCGACTATCTCGAAAGACTTGAAACAGACGAGGATTTCAGGGAAATAATAATCGAGCTCGGCAAGCTCGAACAGAACAAGTAAGAGCCGATTTATGAAAATCTGCGCAATAGACATAGGATCCAATTCCGTTCGCCTCTTGATGTGGGCGGACGGAAAAACTTTATATAAGAAGATGACGACCACCCGCCTCGGCGAGGGGCTGGACGCAAGCGGCTCTCTTCTGCCGCAGGCAATCAGTCGCACGGCAGAGGCGGTAGCGGCGTTCGCCGAAGAGGGCAGGGGAGAGAATGCCGACAGAATATGCGCGTTCGGCACGGCGGCGGTGCGCTCCGCAAAGAATTCGCGGGAGTTCGTCGCCGCGGTAAAGGAGCTCTGCGGCATAGACGTCGACGTGGTCAGCGGCGAAAGAGAGGCGCGTTTAGGACTTTCCGGCGCGCTCGGAATGTCTGACGGCGGCATTGTCGACGTCGGCGGCGCAAGCACCGAAGTCACCGTAAGGCAGGGCGGGAAGGTGGTTTTCTCGCATAGCTATGACATAGGCACGGTGCGCATCTTCGACGGCGCTGGGCGCGACATAGACAGAATACGCCGCTTTATAGCGGACAGGCTGTCGCTCGGCGGCGTAAATTTCGGCGGGGTTAAGTTCTGTGCGATAGGCGGCACGGCGTCCCGTCTGGGCGCGATAAAAAAAGGACTGAAAGAGTATAAATCTTCAATTATAGACGGCACACAACTGACGGCAGGAGAGGTGGAGGGGTATGCCGAAGCGCTTACCTCAATGCCCGTCGAAGAGATTGCAAGGACGACCATCTGCGGCAAGTCCGCGGAGGTAGTCGGCGGCGGGGCGGCTCTGCTTGCCGCCGTGATGAAGGGGCTGGGCATAGGCGAAATAACCGTCTCCGAGAGCGACAATTTAGAGGGTTATGTCGCCGAACTTCTCGGCGGGGAGGCAAAAGATGGGCGCTGTTAAGGCAAAAATCGCAGGGATATTTTCTCTGCTCGTCGGGCTCGCGCTCGCTGCGTACTGCGGCTATGTATTCTGCGACCGACTGTCGTATTACGGCTATAACGTCTGGCTGCTTGCGGCGTTCTACGTGCTGACGGTCGTTACATTTTCTGTTGTGTGCGACCTTGTGCACGAGCTCGCGCATTTCGCCGTCGGCAGGCTGTTGAAAATGGGCACAAAGAAGCCTGAATACAGACCGCTCGGCTCATCCTCCGTAGAGGTCAGCCCGCGCGTCTTTAAAGGACTGCGCGCAAGGATGATTGTCACTGCCGCCGCGGGACCGTTTTCAACTCTCTTATTCGTCGCTCTCGGCGTATGCACGCTGGCAATACCCTCTATTCCGCAGGTCTATGTCATCGTGCTTCCATACTCGGCGTTTTTATTTCTCTATAACGCCCTGCCCGTCGAATACGCGTGCGGAAAGAGCGACGGGCTGGTCATAAAGGAACTTGTAAAGTGCGACGACAGCGCGCGCGTTATGCTCGCCGTGCTCAGAGTGCAGGGTATGGTAAATGCGGGTACGTCCCTCAAAGATGTGGACAAATCGCTGCTCTTCGACCTCCCGCAGCTTGCCGAAGACGACGTCAATTTCATCGTGCTCACGGAGCTGAGATATGAATATTTCAAGGCGCTCGGCGAAGAAGAGGAGGCGGCAAAATATCTGAAGAGATACGAGGAAATTAAATGTTATCTTCCCGAAGGTTACGGAGATAGATAACGGGTATAGATAAATATTATAACGAAGGGGTCTGCATTTTCGCAGACCCCTTTCAGCTTATTCTGATAAGCCGCGAAAAGCAGTGCGGGCAAATGCCGCCCCACACGGTCGCGCGCGTATCATTTACTTTGGAAAGGCACTTTTGACATATATAGATGCGCCCTTCCGACCAATGTTTTTCCATATGGTTAATATACGCAAAAAAGCCCGTTAAAATTCCCTTCAAGACAAGTATTTTGTTTCAAAATCTTGCGTTATTTCTAATAATATGGTATAATAAAATAAATAAATTTCAAGAGGTAAAAATATGCCCGAAAAAGTACAGACCGATTACGATGCCAACAGCCTTAAGGCTCTTAAAGGACTGGAACCCGTAAGGGAACATCCGGGAATGTATATCGGACCTACCGATGAAAAGGGTCTGCACTGTCTTGTCAGGGAGGTCATCGACAACTCAATTGACGAGGCGCTTGCAGGCTATTGCAATAAGATAGAAGTGACAATCTCCGCGGAGGGCTACTGCACGGTCAAGGACAACGGCAGGGGCATCCCCACGGGCATAAATAAGGAGGAGGGCATCTCGGGCGTAGAGCTCGCGCTGACCAACCTCAACGCGGGCGGCAAGTTCGGCGGCGGCAACAAGGCTGGCGGTTATAAAATTTCGTCCGGTCTGCACGGCGTCGGCGTCTCCTGCGTAAACGCCCTTTCGGATACGCTCATTGCCGAGGTATGCCAGCGCGGGCACAGGTTCCGCCAGGTATATCACTGCGGCGTGCCCGAACACCCCCTCGAAATCATCGGCGACACCGACGAGACGGGCACTTCAATCTGTTTCCACCCCGACCCCACGATGTTCGAGACGATAGATTTCAGCTATGAGACGCTCAAGACGCTCCTTCGTGAACTTTCTTACCTCAACAAAGGGCTTACGCTTACGCTGACCGACTACCGCGACGGCAAAGTAAGGCAGGATACGTTCTGCTACGAGGGCGGCGTAGTTCATTTTATTCAGGATATAAACGAGGGCAAGAACGTGCTCTTCGCCCAGCCCGTCTACTTTGAGGAGAGCGAGGGCGACGACAAGTTTCTCGAGGTCGCCATTCAGTATAATGACGGCTATTCGGAACAGATTTTTCCCTTCTCAAACAATATCCGCCAGCCCGACGGCGGCACACACCTCGACGGCTTCAAACAGGCGCTTACAAAGGTAATAAACGACTGCGGGCACAAGCTCAATATTTTAAAGGAAAATGACAAACTCTCCGGCGAGGACGTCAGGGAGGGCATAACCGCCGTCGTCTCCGTCAAGATTGCAGACGCGCAGTACGAAAGCCAGACCAAGTCCAAACTCTGTTCGACGTATGTAAGGGGCTTCGTGTACAAGGCGGTGGTCGAAAAGTTCGGCACATATCTCGAAGAGCACCCCGCCGAAACGCGCGAGCTCGTAATGCGCTGCATCACCGCGCAGAGGGCGAGGGACGCGGCAAGGCTGGCAAGGGAAGAGACGAGAAGGAAGGGCGTTTTAGAGAGTACCAAGCTTCCCGGCAAACTTGCCGACTGTTCGGATAAGCGCCCCGAACTGTGCGAAATCTACATTGTCGAGGGCGACTCGGCAGGCGGCACGGCAAAGCAGGGCAGGGACAGGCGTTTCCAGGCAATTCTCCCCTTGAGGGGCAAGATACTCAACGTCGAAAAGGTCAGGATCAACCGCGTTCTCGAAAACGAAGAGATCAAGGCGATGATTACGGCGTTCGGCTGCGGCATACAGGAAAACTTTGACGAGAGCAAGCTCCGCTATGACCGCATAATCATAATGACCGATGCCGATGTCGACGGCTCTCATATAAGAATACTTCTTCTCACGTTCTTCTTCCGCTATATGCGTCCGCTCGTCGAAAACGGGCACGTATATGCCGCACAGCCTCCCCTCTATAAGGTTTCGGGCAAGGGCATAGAGGACACCTATCTCTACGACGACAAAGCGCTTGAAAACTTCCGCGCGGAGCACCCCGACGGCAAGTTCGAGCTGCAGAGGTATAAGGGTCTCGGCGAGATGAACAAGGAACAGCTTTGGGAAACGACTATGGATCCCGCAAAGCGCACCCTGGTGAGAATAAACGTAGAGGACGCCGTAGAGGCGGATAAGATGTTCGCTCTCCTTATGGGCGAACAGCCGGAACTGAGGCGTCAGTTCATCGAAGACAACGCAAAACTCGTCGAAGAGTTGGACGTATAATAGGGGGACAATACAGATATGGCAAAGAAACAAACCAGCCCCGAGCTCACCGAAGAGTTTGTTAAAACTCTCGCAATGACAAAAATGCTCGAAGTCGAGGTCGACGAAGAGCTCAAAAAATCCTTCATAGCGTATGCTATGGCGGTAAACGTATCCAGGGCAATACCCGACATCAGGGACGGTCTTAAGCCCGTCCACAGGCGTATTCTCTACTCTATGCACGATCTCGGACTTTACAACGACAAGGCGTTCAGAAAGTGCGCGAGAATTGTCGGCGATTGCCTCGGTAAATATCACCCCCACGGCGACAGCTCGGTCTATGACGCGCTCGTAAGGCTGGCACAGGATTTCACAATAAATATGCCTCTCGTAGAAGGGCACGGCAACTTCGGCTCTGTCGACGGCGACCCCGCCGCGGCGATGAGGTACACGGAGGCAAGGCTCTCCAAGATATCCGCCGAAATGTTGCGCGACCTCGACAAGGAAACGGTTGACTTCTACCCGACGTTCGACGATACGGGTATGCAGCCGACGGTGCTTCCTTCGCGCTTCCCCAATATGCTCGTCAACGGCTCTGACGGTATAGCCGTCGGTATGGCGACCAATATCCCGCCCCATAATCTCGGCGAGGTTATAGACGGCGTCTGCGCGATGATAGACAACCCCGACATAGACATAGACGAGCTTATGCAGTACATTCCCGCCCCCGACTTCCCCACGGGTGCGCTCATAATGGGCAGGGGCGGCATAAGAAAGGCATACAAGACGGGCAGGGGCAACATAGTCATCCGCTCCCGCTGCGAGATAGAGGACTATCAGAGCGGCAACCAGACCCGCCAGCGCATAATCGTCACCGAAATTCCCTATCAGGTCAACAAGGCAAAGCTCATAGAGACTATGGCAAACCTCGTCAAGGATAAGCGCATAGAGGGCATATCCGACATCCGCGAGGAGTCCGACAGGGACGGTATGAGAATAGTCATAGAGGTCAAAAAGGATGCCAACGCGCAGGTTGTACTTAATATGCTCTACAAGCATACCAACTTGCAGATATCCGACGGACTGATAATGCTCGCGCTCGTCGACGGCACGCCCCGGATGTGCAATCTCAAGGACTTCATCTATTACTATCTCGAACATCAGAAAGACGTAATCAAGAGAAGAACGCGTTTTGACCTTGCAAAGACGGAGGAGCGCGCGCATATATTGAAGGGTTTAGTTATCGCTCAGGCGTCGATTGACGAGGTCGTAGAGGTCTGCCGCAATGCAGTCGACAAGAGCGACTGCGTCACAAAGCTCACGCAGCGTTTCGTGCTTGACGAGCGTCAGGCTACGGCGGTTGCGGAGCTCAGACTGTACAGACTTTCCCACCTCGAAGTCGACAAGCTCACAAGCGAACTCGAGGACCTCGAAAGGCAGATAGCGGACTTCAAGGACATTCTCGCCAACGAGAGCAGGGTCTACGAAATAATTAAGACCGATCTTCTGGAAATAAAGCGCAAGTACCCTTCCGAAAGAAAGACGGAGATCGCCGTCGACTTCGGCGACATAGAGGACGCCGACCTCATTCCCGAGGAGCAGGTTGTAATCTCGCTCACCCATACGGGCTACGTAAAGCGGCTGCCCGTCAGCGAGTATAAGGCTCAGCACCGCGGCGGAATGGGCATAACGGCGCACAAGCCCAAAGAGGAGGACTTCGTCGAGAATATGTTCGTCTGCTCGACGCACGACGACATATTGCTCTTCTCCAACCTCGGCAAGGTATATTCAATCAAGGGCTATCACATCCCCGAGGCGGCGAGAAACGCAAGGGGCAGGGCAATCGTCAACATCGTCCAGCTCGCGCAGGAAGAAAAGATTTCGGCGATTATCCCCTATAATGCAGAAAAGAGCCATATAGTGTTCGCAACGCGCGAGGGAATGATCAAAAAGACGCCTCTTTCGGAGTTTGAGAACATAAACAGAAACGGCAAGATTGCAATCAGCCTTCACGAGGGCGACGGGCTCATCTCCGTGCAGTACTGTTCGGAGGGCGACGAGGTTATGGTCGCAAGCAGCGAGGGCAAGTGCATAACCTTCGACCAGGCAGACGCCCGTTCGATGGGCAGAAACACCTCGGGCGTAAAGGCAATGAAGCTTGCCGAGGGCGACGAGCTCGTCGATATGCTCGTTGTAGACAAGTCAAAGGACGTATTGACGGTCAGCGCGAACGGCTACGGCAAGCGCACGGACATAACCGCATACCGCGTGCAGGGCAGAGCAGGCAAGGGCATAAAGGCTGGCACGTTTAACGAGATTACCGGCAAACTCGTATGCCTTAAGCAGGTGTCCGACGAGGACGACGCAATGATAATCTCCGACGGCGGCACGATTATTAGAATGCACTGTTCGGATATCTCAAAGTTCGGCAGGGCGTCGAGGGGCGTCCGCCTGATGAGGCTCAAGGAGGGCAAGGTTGCAACCGTCGCGCTCACCGAAAGGGACGACGAAGCGGAAACTCAGGCGCCCGTAGAAAATGCGGCAGACGTCGTAGACGAGCCCTCGGACGAGGAGTAACGGCTTTCGGCATTGCTCTGTCCGATACAGAAAAGCAATGGCAAATTGAAATTGATGTGCCGGGAATTATCTATTGAGGGCGTCTGTAATGAAAGGAAAAAAGAACATTAAGCTTAATTTGTTGTTATGTGCAAATATCGTATTTTTCTTATCTTGGCTGATAACGCTGCTATGTAACGGCGGCTATTTCGGTGACTATTGGGTTGTCGGGCTTATCCTGCAATGTTTCTTCACTTTGATGAGCGTTGCGTTGTATTATTAAATCGATCTGACGCAGACGGTAAAGAAGTTATTGAACCAAAGGGAAATCGGTGGCAGCCCGTCTGTTGACGATGAGGGCACAGAGCAATGACGATGTCGGCATAAAAAATAATTTCATACGGCAAAAAAATTACAGCCGCGGAAGTTAATAGCTTCCGCGGCTGTCTATATGTTGTGTAAATTGTGCTATGCGCGTTCTTCGGCTGTCCGTTTGTGCGAGGTGGAGGACGGCATTATTATCTCCATAATCTTGATGAGCGACTTGGAAAGCGGGAACGCCGCCTCTATGACTACGGCGATTATCAGCAACTTTGAATAATCCCATTCCAGAGTAATCCACCCCGAATACAGCAGTTCGGCAAGTACGGGCACGGAGAGCGCAATCGCGCATATGCCTACATTGGCAAGGAATAGTACAAGTCTGTAACCGTTGAAGGGCTGGCATACCCTGAACAGCATTACAAGTCCGGAGAAGGTCATCGCCATCATACACATTGCGGTGTAGTGGTTACTGAAAGTTGCAGAGTCGATAACGTAGGTTAAATACATTGACATAACGCACAACATCATTATTATCGCACCCGAAATGCTTCGGCTCATTACGTGGGTTATGAATTTGCCCTCGACCCTCGCGTTGTTTGGCTGCAGGGAAAGGAATACGGAAGGTATTCCGATTATGCAGACTTCAAGCAGCAGCATATTGCTCGGCAAGAAGAGGTACGGCGTGGACATAAGTATACATATCGCCGCGAGCATTGCCGTGAACAGCGTCTTCATAAGGTAAAGCGACGCTGAATTTTTGATGTTGTTAATTACCCTTCTGCCCTCGCCGACGACTTTCGGCATAGAGGCGAAGTTGTTGTCCGTCAGCACCAGGTGGCTGACGTTTCTCGCCGCTTCGCTGCCCGACGCGACGGAGATTGCGCAGTCCGCCTCCTTGAGTGCCAATATGTCGTTTACGCCGTCGCCCGTCATTGCAACGGTGTTGCCCTCGTTCTTGATAGCTTTGACGAGTATTGCCTTCTGTTCGGGCGTAACTCTGCCGAACACGGTGTATTTATCGGCTACGTTTTCAACTTCCTTTTCGTTCAGCCCTTCAAGGGAGATGAACTTTTCGGCATTGATAATGCCCGCTCTCTTTGCAACTTCGGAGACGGTTATGGGGTTATCGCCCGAAATTACCTTGACCTGAACGTCGTTTTCCTTGAACCAGCGAATGGTTTCGATTGCGTCCTCGCGTATGTTGTCCGCAATGGAAATAATCGCAACGGGCTTTAAGATTGCTGGCAGTTTGTCTCCTACTATGGGGGTGGAGGAGTGTGCAAGCACGATGACTCTCAGTCCCATCTGCGCGTACTGCTTTACGATCTTGTCGACCTTTACGGGCAGCGGTTTAAGTACGAATTCGGGTGCGCCCATAACGAACGTACCCACATCCTCGAAGCTGACTGCCGACAACTTTCGCTTTGAGGAGAAGGGTATCTTCGCCGTAGGCGACAGCACGTCGCTGTGTCCGAAGTGATTATACAGCGCAATCGAAGTCTGGTTGTTGTCGTCGAGCGAGGCGAGCATACTTCCCATAATGTCATTCAGCGAATATTCGCCTACGGTATTGAGTATTACGGTATCGCTGACCTTCATTCTGCCGTCGGTAATCGTGCCCGTCTTGTCCAGACAAAGCACGTTTACCCTTGCCAGCATCTCAAGCGAATACAGGTCCTGCACAAGCGTATTGTTCTTCGCAAGTCTGAATACGCCGACTGCAAGGGCGGTGGAGGTCAAAAGCAACATTCCGGAAGGTATCATACCTATGACCACGGTACACATTCGCTGAAGCGCATAGTTGATTTCAGCTTTAAAGAAGATATAGTCCGTAACCGTGTTGTTTGCCGGTATATTGTTCTTTGAGACAAAGAAAATTCCTATCGCAATGGGAATAATCAGAATACTTACCGCCTTGATGATGTGCTTTATGGAGTTCATCAGTTCGGAGTTGGGGCGGCGGTATTTCTTAGCCTTTGCGGTCAGCTTTTCAAGGTATGTCTCTTTGCCGACTTTGTCAACCCTGCACTTGGCGCTGCCGCTTGCAATGAAGCTGCCCGCATACAGTATGTCGCCAGGCTGCTTCTTTATTGCTATGGATTCGCCCGTAAGCAAACTCTCGTTTACTTCTACAGAGCCTTCGGCAAGTATGCAGTCTGCAGGCACCTGGTTGCCGAGTTCGAGTATTATAACGTCGTCGAGCACTATTTCTGTCGTAGGTATTTCACAGACTTCGCCGTCTCGAAGCGCCTTGACCGAAGATGAGGCAAGTATCGCAAGTTTGTCTATCGCGTGTTTGGAGCGTATTTCCTGAAATACGCCTATCGCTATGTTTGCCGTCGTAATGAAGATTACGAGGTAGTTTGTTACACCTTTTGTGCCGGCAATGAGCAGTATGATGAACGCAATCAGACACAGCAGGTTGAAGAAAGTGAATACGTTGCTCATAAATATGCTTGCGTACGACTTTGAATACTTCTTGTTCGTGTCGTTGAAGAGGAACTGCGTAAACCTTGTCTCAACCTGGTTGGTCGTAAGTCCGCGCGAGATGGGCGGGTAAAACCGCTTTACCTTCGCATCGGTCTTCATCTGGGGGTGACGTTTGAAATATTTAATGATCTTTTCCTTGTTGAAGTTTTCAACCTTAGGCGGCTCATAGTCCTCCGCGCCGTCTGGAATGGAAGTTGCCGCGGTCTCTTCCTCGGTCGGTGTTTCCTTCACCTTTTCGGGCGCAGTCGCGGTCTCCTTTTTAATCGGGGGGTCTGTCTTTGGTTCGCCGTCTGCCGTTTTAGGCGAGGCGCTTTTTGCGCCTGCGACCTGTTCCTCGTCGGGCAGGTTAAGCGTTTTCCCCTTGTAATAGATCTTGCTCATAATTCTCCTTGCGGCGGCGTACCGCCGAGCAGTTGGCTTAAGTCAATTATATCACGTTTGCGCTATTTTTTCAATAGAATAAAGGTCAATTTAATTGCTTTTGGACAATATTTGCCGTATAATATCTGTAAATTCTAAGGCAGAGGGAGAAGAACTGCAATATGATAGACATCAATCTCTTGAGGACAAATCCCGAACTCGTCAGAGAGAACATAAGAAAGAAGTTTCAGGACAAGAAATTGCCGCTCGTAGATGAAATTCTCGAGCTCGACGAACGCAACAGGGCTCTCCGGCGCGAAGGCGACGAGAGGAGGGCAAAGCGCAACGAATACGCAAAGCAGATAGGCGCGCTTATGCGCGAGGGAAAGAAGGCGGAAGCGGAGGAAGTCAAGGCGCTCTCCAAGCAGAACAACGACGCCGTTGCGCAAATAGAGGCAAAGACGCAGGAAGTCGCCGAACAGCTTAAAAAGGATATGATGATGATACCCAACATCATCGCGGACGACGTGCCCATCGGCAGGGACGACAGCCAGAACGTGCAGTGGAACACCTATCTGGAGGCTAAGGAAAAGCCCTTCGACGTCCCCTATCACCTCGATATTCTCGAAAGTCTGGACGGCATCGACCTCGACAGCGCAAGGCGCACCAGCGGCAACGGCTTTTACTATCTCACGGGCGACATAGCAAGGCTGCACTCGGCAGTTCTCACCTATGCGAGAGATTTTATGATAGACAAGGGCTTCACCTACTGTATTCCCCCGTTTATGATAAGGAGCAGCGTCGTCTCCGGCGTAATGAGCTTTGAAGAGATGGACGGAATGATGTACAAGATTGAGGGCGAGGATCTCTATCTCATCGGCACCAGCGAACACTCTATGATAGGCAGGTTTATGAACACCACCCTGGACGAAGCGCAGCTTCCCCAGACGCTGACCTCCTATTCGCCCTGTTTCAGAAAGGAAAAGGGCGCCCACGGCATAGAGGAGAGGGGCATCTACCGCATTCACCAGTTTGAAAAGCAGGAGATGATTGTCATCTGCAAGCCCGAGGAGAGCGAATATTGGTATGAAAAACTTTGGTCATACACCGTAGAGCTGTTCGTGTCAATGGGAATTCCCGTCCGCACGCTCGTGTGCTGTTCGGGCGACCTTGCAGACCTCAAGTACAAGAGCCTCGACGTCGAGGCGTGGAGCCCCCGTCAGAAGAAATATTTCGAGGTGGGAAGCTGTTCCAACCTCACCGACGCGCAGGCAAGAAGGCTGGGAATTAAGTACAAGGACGCAAAGACGGGCAAGAACGTGTACGCGCACACGCTCAACAACACCGTTGTCGCTCCTCCCAGAATGCTCATAGCCTTCCTCGAAAATCACCTTCAGGCAGACGGCAGCGTGTTCATTCCGGAAGTGCTCAGAAAATATATGGGCGGCAAGGAGTGCATCGCGCCCAAGAAGAAGTAAAATTTACCGAACCTCAAACAGCCGACGGCGCAGACGCGCCCGTCGGCTTTAAAATGGCGCTTTAGCTTGATAAATCCCCCAGTTCTACTGGGGGACGATAAAAACACTTTAGTAAATAAAAACCTCCGTGTTATAATTAGTGAAGGTTTGG
>CASEDP010000012.1 GCA_949286835.1 uncultured Clostridia bacterium
GACAGTATTTTTGATTTCGTCAATTTTGATTATACCACAAGATCTCTGTATGAGCCTTTTTTTGCCCACAGGTGTTGCACTTAATATTGTAATTCACCTACATAAAATATGCGCCGCGGGCAATTCAAGCCCGCGGCGCTCTTTTGCCGTAAAGTGAAAACTTAGGCACATCTCTTGTATTTGTTGTGCGGCTATGCTATAATTTAGCGTACAGAGGAGCAACCGTATGGACGGAAATAAAATTGACTATAAGAACTATGATACGCTTGAAATAACCGTCAGGACGGATAAGGAGTGGGATCTCAGGGAGAAATATAAGAAGTTCGGCTGGATACAGTACGAGAGTTCGGGTGACGCAATCTATGATAACCTTGTGCACATCTCCTTTTACAGACCGCACCAAATAGAGCACAAAGACGAACTTCAGCTTCTCCAGGTAAATATGGAAACGGCGATTAACGCGCTTTCAAAGGCGGAAAGATATAAAAATCTCAAGTCAATGATTTGCGGGTCGGTGATATTGGCTATTACCTCGCTGTTTTTGATTATCGGAACTATAGTCCCCGCGCTTATGTATTCAGTATTTCATCTGGTATTCGGTATTACTTTCGGGGTGCTGGCTCTGATAACGCTCATCGTGGGCATAATCAAGAACGTTAAGCGAAGGGAGTGTGAGGAGGATAAGTTCAACAAGCTTACGCTCAGGCTGAATTCAGAAATCGCGTCGGCGTGTTCAAGGGCAGAAGAACTTTCTGGGGGAATATATGAAGAAAAAATATCTCAATAGTCCGCTCGGAAAAAACAACATAAGAAAGGCGGTCTATACGGACTATAAGGTCGTAAGGATACGCACCGAAACAAACGGCTGGGGCGCGGTAAAGTCGCTGGTTGTAATGGGCGTATTGGCAATACAGTTCTCGATACTTGTCATTGTCTATCTGTTTTTAGGGTATCTCTTCAAGTGGTATCTCGTTCTGTCATACGTTCTCAGCCTTCTCACCTGCATCTACGTGCTTTCGACCACGAAGAACAGCCTTTCAAAGGCGGTATGGATTATCTTCATACTTATGTCCTTCGGGTTTGGCTATATAATCTACTTTCTCTCCGACGAGCGCATCTTTTTCGGCAAATCGAAAAAGAAGTACAAAAAGATTTTTGCCGCTGCAGATAAGTATATTGTAAACAGAGAGCTTCCCGAATGTTCTCCTGCTGTCGGGTGCGATGCGAGATATCTCGTCAACACGGGCGGATTTGTGCCGTATACGGGTACGGCGCTCAGATATTATCCCTCGGGCGCGCAGCTCTTCGACGGCGTGCTTGAAGAGCTCGCCGTTGCGGAAAAGTTCATTTTCATAGAACTGTATATCATCTCTGACGGCGTACTGCTGAACAGGGTGCTCGACCTTCTTGAAGAGAAGGCAAAGTGCGGGGTTGATATACGTATAATCTACGATTTCATAGGTTGCCACAAGACGCTTTCGGCTGCGTCGCAGAAGCGGATAAAAGGCGCAGGAATAAAGATTATGCCCTTCAACCGCCTTACTTCGCGGTTTTCTGTGGCGCTCAACTTCCGCGACCACCGCAAAATGATAATAGTCGACGGCAAGACTGTATTCACGGGCGGGGCAAATCTTGCCGACGAATATATCAATGAAAAGAGGATGTTCGGCTATTGGAAGGATGCGGGGCTGAGGGCGGAGGGCAGCGCGGTTGAGGCGTTCACGCTGTTTTTCTTAAGGCAGTGGCAGTTCCTTACGGGCAAAGAGGAGGACTATTCGCCGTACCTTTCCGCGGCGGAAGAAGTTTCGTCCGCAAGTCTTGTAATTCCCTATGCCGACGGACTTGACTATGCCTATCACATAGGCAAAAACGTATACGAAAACATAATCTCTGGCGCAAATGAAAGGCTGTATATTATGACGCCCTACTTCATCCCGGACGATACCCTTTTGCAGCTTCTCGCAAATAAGGCGCTTTCGGGCGTGGACGTAAGGCTGGTTCTTCCGGGCATACCCGACAAGTCCTTCGTCTACAGCGTGACGAGAAACTATGCCGAAAGACTTATCGACTTCGGCGTAAAGGTGTACTGTATGAAGAACAGCTTCGTACATTCCAAAGTAATGCTCTCCGAAAACTGCGCTGTCGTCGGGTCCATAAATCAGGACTTAAGGAGTTTTTATCAACAGTTCGAGTGCGCCGTATATACCGACGACAAGGGCGTAACGAACGCCGTCGCAAACGATTTTTCAAGGACGTTTGAAAATTGCGAACTGATCGAAGAGGGTAACCGTATGCGCAAAAATATCTTTCACAGACTGTACGCGGGGCTTCTTCAGATTGTCGCTCCGTTTATGTAAAAAACTAATGAAAAAATGCCTCCGCATTTGCGGGGGCATAGATATTATTTCGGGGTAAATCAGAACATAAGCGTCAGCGCAAGACACCCGAGCGAGGCGGCAAGCGAACATACCGACACGCAGGAACCGTACATTATGAAGTCGAGGTTAGAGAACTTTTCGCCCGCCTTCTTGGTTATGGAGGAAAACATTATGCCCGCAAGCGCTCCTACGGGCGAGAGCAGTGCGCCGAGGTTAGAGCCTATTACCGTCGCAAACACGGCATAGCGGCCGGCGTTCCCCGCAACTATGACGGAGGAAAAGAGCACGCTCATCGGAATGTTGTTGACGAGGTTGGAGGCAAGGTAGGAGCCCACCCCGTATTCAATGAGTTCGTTGAAGGAGAATGCGGAGGCAATGAACTTCGTAATCTCCATCTTGTCGAGTGCGAGCACTATGATGAACATAGAGATGACGAAAGGTATTAGCTGATAGGGTACCCTTGCAAGCGCGTGTCCGACAATAATAGGCTTCTTGCGCCTGAAAAGGCAGAGCAGCAGGGCGGAGATAATGAGCACTGCGGCGCATATCGCACATTCCTGCCACATCTCAATTCCTATGTATCCGCTCACGGCGAGACCTGCGGTGCAGACGATGAGCACTGTGAGGCCGAGTATGCAGAGGGGTTTATCCTTCATCGGCGCGGATATGTTCTCGTCGGGGAGCAGTACCGGTTCTCTCAATGACTTTCTGAACAGCGCAAGCAGTACAATTAGAGATATTACCCCTGCGGCAAGCGTCGGCAAAATCATCACCTTGAGGTAGCCCAGAAAGTCGATGCCCGCCGCCGTCGCAATGTAGACGTTGGTGGGGTTGCCGATAATCAGCGCCATACTCCAGGTGTTTGCCGCGGCAAATTCCGCCACGAGGTAGGGCGCGGGTTTAATCTTTCCGCTCTTGCAGAAATACAGGATTATGGGCGTGAATGTCAGAATAATTACGTCGTTGGAAGTAAATACAGTGAGTATAGATACGGTGATATAAAGAAGGATGAAGAGCTTTACCTTGCTCTTGCCGCTCTTTTTCAGCACTTTGCAGGCAAGATATTCAAAAAAGCCGCCCTCGTCGAGAAATATCGAAATTGCCGTGACCGATATGAACAGCGTCAGTATCTTCAGCGGGTTTACAGCCCCCGCTCCGAGTATGCCGTCCAGACAGTCCTTTATGGTGAGCGGCGTAAAAGCAATCGCCGCGATTGCGCCTATCAGTGCAATGAAGGGGTATAGCGGCAACGTAAATTTTTTTATGCCTATTTCAGGCTTTATCAGCACGCAGAGCACAAGCCCGAGGCAGGTGGCTGCGGCAATGATTATGGTGGCAATCATACAATCTTTCTCCGCATCGGTAAATCGACCGCTTAGCATTATAGCACATATTTTATATGCTACAAACAAATTTAAACACAAAATTTCGCGTATGCAAAATAAAATGCCGACGTAAAGCGCAAGGCAAGTCATAGCGCGTCCTGGCGCTGAGTAAAATATTATGTGTATGCCATCAAATTCAGGAAGGCGGCGTTCCTCATCGCCGCTATAGTGTGCGCAATTGTCGCGGCGATAGTAATTCCTCTGACGTCGTGCGCTTACAGGGTGGATTGCGGCTTCGCCTTCTATTATGTATGTTACGATTGCCCGACCGACGCTGTGTCGGCAAGCTCTATATCCTCGCTCGTCGAAAGTTACGGCGGCGCGGGATATATAATCTGTGAAGACGGGGAGTACTACGTCACCGTCGCCTGCTACTATGACGAAAAGGACGCGCAGTCCGTCGCCTCAACTCTCGCAAAAAAACAGCTCGACTGTAAGGTTATAAGCGCGGAAAGGGAGAGCTTTACTCTTTCCTCCGCCAGGCGGAGATATGCGGAGAGGCATCTTTCGGTGCTCAATCTGCTCTTGCAGACTTCATATATATTATATGACCTCGCAAACGCCGTCGACAGCCTCGGGTGCGACCAGCTTCAGGCAAAGGCGGTGCTCGGCGATGTGCAGACGACGCTCGAAGGGCTTGAGCGGGATAACCGTTCGGGCTGTTTTGCAGAGGCGACGGCGGCGCTCGTCGCCGAATGTGAGGACGTAAATTACGGATATATCCTCTCGCGCGATGTAAGACGCTTGCAGATTGCCGTCTGCGACGCTATAATAAATACTGAAATCTATTGAGGGGTGCAGTCAATTGACTTACACTATGATAACTGGTGCGACGGGCGTCCTCGGCAGAGAGTTTGCACGGCAATGCTATGCCCGCGGCGACAACCTGCTCCTCACGGGCAGGAGCGCCGAAAAACTTGAAACGCTTAAAGAGAGGCTGTCTGTCTCAGGCGGGGGAGACATAAGGGTATTTGCCGCTGACCTTGCCGACGAGGCGCAGAGGGAGAATATGTATGCCGCATTCGGAGGGCTTGAGATATCCTGCCTCATAAACGTTGCGGGCGCAGATATACAGAAGCCCTTTTCTGAATATACCCAGCAAAAGCTTACCTTTCAGACGAGGGTCAATTTCGAGGCGGCTGTAAGCTGTACGGCATTTGCACTCTCGCAGCGGGCAGACCGCCTGCGCATACTTAACATCTCCAGCGTATGCGGAGAGTGCCCTATGCCCAACTTTGCCGTCTATTCTGCCGCGAAGGGCGCGCTCACCTCCTTTTCAAAGGCGATAGCCGCCGAATACCGCGGCAGCGGCGTTACCGTCACGGTCGTGCTGCCGGGTTCGGTTTATACCCGCGACGACGTAAAGGAGTATATAAGCTCCCTCGGCGCGTGGGCGAAATTTGCCGCAAAACAGCCCGACTTCGTCGTCAGGAAGTCGCTTAAGGCGACGGAAAGGGGTAAGTCCTGCGCGGTGATAGGTTGGGCAAACAGGCTCGTCCTCGCGCTCTCGGGGATGCTTCCCGAAGGGCTGAGGCTGAGGGTTATCGCCCGCAAGTGGGCGCATACCCGAAAGGACGCATTTTGATTGACTAATCGCTGTCGTTGTGCTAAAATATTTGAAATTTCGGGAGGACAATTATGAGCGTTGCCGATAGGATTTTTATAGACAATATGAACGACATACTTGAAAACGGCGTGTGGGATACCGATCTCGAGGTGCGCCCTAAGTGGAGCGACGGCACGCCTGCGCACACCGTGAAGAAATTCGGCATTGTCAACCGCTATGACCTTTCTAAGGAGTTCCCCATATTGACGATAAGGCGTACTTTCTTCAAGTCCGCCGTGGACGAGCTTCTTTGGATATGGCAGAAGAAGAGCAACAACATAAAGGATCTCCATTCCAAAATCTGGAACCAGTGGGCGGATGCTGACGGAAGCATAGGCAAGGCATACGGCTATCAGCTCGGCGTAAAGCACAAGTATAAGGAGGGCGAATTTGACCAGGTTGACAGGGTATTGTACGACTTAAAGCACAATCCTGCAAGCAGGCGTATTCTCACCAACATCTACAACTTTGCCGACCTTCACGAGATGAACTTGTACCCCTGCGCATATTCAATGACATTCAACGTTTCGGGCGATACGCTCAACGGAATACTCAACCAGCGCTCCAACGATATGCTCACGGCCAACAACTGGAACGTGGTGCAGTACGCCGTACTGCTGATAATGTTCGCACAGGTCTCAGGGCTTAAGGCGGGCGAACTCGTGCACGTCATTGCCGATGCGCATATCTACGACAGGCACGTGCCTATGGTTAAGGAGATCATAGCCAATCCGCAGTACGAGGCGCCAAGATTAGAAGTTGACCCCGACGTCAGAAATTTTTACGACTTCACCGTCGACAGTTTCAGACTAGTCGACTATAAGTACAACGACAAGAAATATGACATTCCCGTCGCGGAGTGAGGAGAGGTTATGAGGGCGATTTTACACGCAGACAGAGAGTGGGGCATAGGCAAGAGCAACGGACTTATGTTCTCCATTCCCGCAGATATGAAGTTTTTCAGGGAGACTACGACGGGCAACGTCGTAGTTATGGGCAGCAACACCTTAAAGTCCTTCCCCGGTGGCAGACCGCTCAAGAACAGGACAAATATCGTCCTCTACCCCGGCGGAGAAAAGCGCGACGACTGCACGGTCGTCTCAAGCCTCGAAGAGCTGTTTGAAGAGATAAAAAAGTATGACGGAGACAGCGTATACGTAATCGGAGGCGCAATGATGTACAAAACTCTTCTGCCCTATTGCGACGAGGTGCTTGTCACCAAGGTAGATGCGGTAGGGGGAGCGGACGCGTATTTTGAAAACCTCGACGAAAACGAGAATTTCGAGCTCGTCTATCGCTCCGACGATGTCGAGACGAACGGCTATAAAGTCAACTTCTGTACCTATAAAAACAAAAAAGTTCTGCCTCTCTGAGGCGCATATTTCCGCAGATTTTCACGCTGCGGATTTTTGTTATAGATAATATGCTTTACGGAGATAATAATGAATATTATTGACGCGCACGCGCACGTAGTGCAGTGCATTGCAGGTTTCACCCAGAATGATACCTAAGGGAATGGGGGAGTATTCCGTCACTCCCGAGGCACTTCTTAAGGTGATGGATGAAAACGGCGTCTCCAAGGCGGTGCTGCTGCAGGGGCAGTTCTTCGGCTTTCAGAACGAATACACCTTCGAGGCGGTCAGAAAATACCCCGACCGCTTTGTCGGCGCCGCCTCCTACGACCCATTCTGCTACAAGATAGGCGACGTAAAGCGGCACCTCTTCGATGAACTCGGTTATAAAGCCGTCAAGTTCGAAATGTCTAACGGTTCGGGGCTTATGGCGTACCATAACCCCATTGACCTCGACGGCGAAGTTATGAACGCCGAATACAGATTTGCCGCTGACAGGGGGCTTGTCGTCGTAATAGATATCGGCAGACCGCGCAACTGCTGTTGGCAGCCGCAAAACCTCGCGTCGGCGGTAAAAAAGTATCCCTCCGTCACATTCGTGCTCTGTCACCTGCTCTCGCCGCAGAGGGGGGACGGGGAGCTCCTCGGCAAGGCTCTCTCGCAACTTGCTGCGGACAACGTGTACTTCGATTTGAGCGCACTCGCCCACAATCAGCGCGAGGAATATCCCTTCCCGTCCGCGGCGGCGCACCTTGCCGTCGCAAAGAGCGCAGTCGGCGCAGAAAAGCTTATGTTCGGCTCCGATATGCCGGGATGTCTGTGCGCGCAGAGCTATGCTAATCTCGTGAATTACATTTCTGAGAGCGGCGTATTTACTGCCGCCGAGCTTAAAGGCATTTTTGCGGACACCGCGCGTAAGATCTACTTCGGCGGTTGATTGCCTTGTATTTAATATAAGCACTGCTTATACCGTCTATAAATAATAATAAGTGCAAAAGATGTGCATAAAATTTGTATATTGCTGAGTTTTATGCTATAATTCAGTCAATCCCATCAAATGGAAATAAAGGAGAAAATATAACTATGTCTTATGTAGAGCAGGTATTGGCTAACTTAAAGAAGAACAACCCCAACGAGCCCGAGTTCCATCAGGCGGCAACTGAAATACTCACTACGCTTGCACCCGTAGTCGAGGCACATCCCGAGTATGAGAAGGCGGGACTTTTAGAGCGCTTTGTCGAGCCCGAAAGAGTTATAATGTTCAGGGTTCCCTGGGTTGACGACAGCGGCAAGGTCAGGGTAAACAAGGGCTACCGCGTACAGTTCAACAGCGCAATCGGTCCCTATAAGGGCGGTCTGCGTTTTCATCCCTCTGTAAATCTCTCCATAATCAAGTTCCTCGGTCTCGAGCAGATTTTGAAGAACAGCCTTACGGGGCTTCCCATCGGCGGCGGCAAGGGCGGTTCGGACTTCGACCCCAAGGGCAAGAGCGACAGAGAGGTTATGGCATTCTGCCAGAGCTTTATGACAGAGCTCTACAGACATATCGGACCCGACACCGACGTGCCCGCAGGCGATATAGGCGTAGGCGGCAGGGAAATCGGCTTCTTGTTCGGTCAGTATAAGAGAATACGCGACGAGCACGTAGGCGTCCTTACCGGCAGGGGACTTAGCTACGGCGGTTCGCTCGTCAGGACGGAGGCAACGGGCTACGGCCTTGTATATATCACAGAGGAGGCGCTTAAGGTAAGGGGCGACAGCTTCAAGGGCAAGACGGTCGTCATTTCCGGTTCGGGCAACGTAGCAATTTACGCCTGCCAGAAGGCGCAGTCCCTCGGTGCAAAGGTCGTTGCGCTGTACGACAGCAACGGCTACATCTACGATGCGGAGGGCATCAAGCTCGACGTCGTCAAGGACATCAAGGAAGTCAAGAGAGGCAGAATTAAGGAGTATGCCGAAAGAGTTAAGGGCGCTAAGTACGTAGAGGGATGCAAGGGCATCTGGACCATTCCCTGCGACATAGCTCTTCCCTGCGCAACGCAGAACGAAATCGACAAGCAGTCGGCGGAAATTCTCGTAAAGAACGGCGTCAAGTACGTTGCCGAGGGTGCGAATATGCCCTCCACGCTCGAAGCTATCGAAGTGTTCCAGAAGAACGGCGTCGTGTTCCTTCCCGCAAAAGCGGCAAACGCGGGCGGCGTTGCAACTTCCGCGCTCGAAATGGCTCAGTCCTCGGGCAGAATGTTCTGGTCGTTTGAAGAGGTGGACGCAAAGCTCAAGAACATTATGGTAAACATCTACCACAACATCGAAAACGCGGCAAAGGACTACGGCTATGAGGGCAACTATGTCATGGGTGCAAACATTGCGGGCTTCATAAAGGTTGCAGATGCAATGATGGCTCACGGCGTGGTCTGATAGCGGTCGGAAACAATGATAAAATCGTGCCGTCGCACTGCAAAAGTGCGGCGCGGCGACGCGGTTGATTTTCAAAGAGTTGTCTTAAATTTTTCAGGGCAGCTCTTTTATTTTATAATAAAATTACGCATAATTATTCACTTTTGCGCTCGTGTTGTTGACAAAAACGGGCAAAGCAATTACAATGGTTAAAATATCTCGATTGACAGGGAATTAACGATGAGAGTTGTAATAAAGATAGGCACTTCCACGCTCACCCATTCTACGGGCAACCTCAACATCCGCCTCGTGGAGGAGCTTTGCAAGATTATAAGCGACATAAAGAATGCCGGGCACGAAGTGATAATGGTCTCTTCCGGCGCGATTGCAATGGGTGTGAGCAAGCTCGCTCTTGCCGCGAGACCTAAGGATATCCCCACCAAGCAGGCTGCGGCAGCCGTCGGTCAGTGCGAGCTTATGTACTTCTACGACAAGCTCTTTTCCGACTATCGCCAGACGGTCGCTCAGGTACTCATAATAGCCGACGACCTCAGAAACAGCCGAAGAGCAAGACACTTCGGCAACACTATGGAGCGGCTGCTCGAGCTCGGCGCAATTCCCGTCATCAACGAAAACGATACCGTTGCCACGGACGAACTCACCGTCAGCGACAACGATACTCTCTCGGCAATAGTGGCGGTCACGGTCAGGGCGGATCTTCTTATTTTGCTCTCGGACATCGACGGGCTGTATTCGGCTGACCCGCACATTGACCCCACGGCGCGCCTCATACCCGTCGTAGAGGAGATAACGGAGGATATCGACGCCTTTGCGGGCGGCTCTGTCAGCGGGCTGGGCACGGGCGGAATGGCTACCAAGGTCAAGGCGGCTAAGATGTGCGTGGAAAGCGGCACGGATATGGTAATTGCAAACGGCGCTAACCCCTATGTGCTATATGACATTATGGACGGAAAGCGCGTGGGAACAAAGTTTATAGGTAAAAGACAATGACGACGAAAGAGATACTTGAAAAAACACGGAGGGCTAAGTCGCAGCTTGCCGCGCTCGGTTCGGTGCAGAAAAACGAACTTCTCTGCCGCCTTGCGGACGGTCTCGAAGCACATTCGGCGGACATACTTACGGCAAACGCGCTGGATATGCAGGCTGCAAAGGGCACAATCTCCGACGTAATGCTCGACAGGCTCGCCCTGACCGAGGCGCGAATTAAGGGTATGGCGGAGGGCGTAAGGCAGGTTGCGGCGCTTCCCGACCCCGTCGGGAACGTGCTCGACGAGGTTACTCGTGCGGACGGACTAAATATACGCAAGGTCAGCGTGCCTATGGGGGTGGTGGCAATCATATACGAAAGCCGCCCCAACGTCACTTCGGACGCCGCCGCGCTCGCATTGAAGAGCGGCAATGCCTGCGTACTCAGGACGGGCAAGGAAGCGCACCGCTCGGCGCAGGCGATAGTCGACGCTATGCGCGACGGCATAAAGGAGATTGTAAGTCCAGACGTCATCGGCTTTATCGAGGATACGTCCCGCCGTAGCGCGACGGAGCTTATGACCGCGAAAGGGTATGTCGACCTGTTAATTCCCCGCGGCGGTGCCGGGCTCATCAGGGCTTGCGTCGAAAATGCCGAGGTGCCATGCATTGAGACGGGTACGGGCATATGCCATATCTACGTCGACAAATGCGCTGACTTTGACAAGGCGCTGAGGATAATAGAGAACGCCAAATGCAGCCGTCCCTCGGTGTGCAACGCAATGGAAGCAATGGTAGTGCACGCCGACATAGCGGAAAAATTCCTGCCGCTCATATACGAAAGGCTGCGCGGCGGCGCGCACCCCGTCGAATTTTATCTCGATGCGCGCGCCTTTGCTGTGCTTGGCGGAAACGATGGGTGTGTCAAGGCAGGAGAAGGCGACTTCGACAGGGAATTTCTCGACTATAAGCTCGCGGTCAAAGTTGTCGACAGTCTGAACGACGCAATCGCGCATATTTCCGCCCATTCTACGGGACACAGCGACTGCATCATAACCGAGGACGAGGGCGCGGCGTCGGCGTTCGTTTCGGCAATCGACAGCGCGGCGGTATATGTAAACGTCTCTACGCGCTTCACCGACGGCGGCGAATTCGGGCTGGGCTGCGAGATGGGCATCTCCACGCAGAAACTCCACGCAAGGGGACCTATGGGACTTAAAGAGCTGACGACATATAAATATGTCGTCCGCGGCAACGGAAACATAAGATAGCCGTATCGGCGGGGCAGATTTTACATAATCTGTCCTTAATTTTTTGTCGGACGCCGATATTTTTCCGCATAAGAAATATTCTTTCTGCGCGCGAGCCACGTTTATTGACAAGTTATTTTGCAGATGTTAAAATGTATTAGGATAAAAATTCAACGATAAATCGGAGGAAATATGAAACAGATAGCAGAAGACATTTTTTACGTCGGCGTAGATGACACTAAGCTCGACTATTTTGAAGGGCAGTTTGCCATTCCCGACGGCGTTTCCTATAATTCATACGCAATTATCGACGAAAAAATTGCAATTATCGATTCCGTCGACGCAAAATTCGGCGAAGAGTGGCTTAAAAATCTCGAAGAAGTACTCGGCGGCAGAACGCCGGACTATCTCGTCGTCCAGCATATGGAGCCCGACCACAGCGCGTCGATAAAGTTATTCACCGACAGATATCCTCTTGCTCAGGTCGTCGGCAATCAGAAGACTTTTGTTATGCTCGAGGGCTATTTCGGCAAGGGGTTCCCTGCAAATCAGCTCGTCGTAAAGGAGTTTGAAACGCTCTCCTTCGGCAAGCACAGTCTGCGTTTCATTATGGCGCCTATGGTGCACTGGCCTGAAGTAATGTTCTCCTACGACATTGCGACGAATACTCTCTTCTCCGCAGATGCGTTCGGCAAGTTCGGCGCGCTCTCCAGGAAGGAAAAGAACTGGGAGGACGAGGCAAGGAGATACTATTTCGGCATAGTCGGCAAATACGGCGCACAGGTCAAGGCTGTTCTCCTTAAAGTCGGCAGTCTGGAAATAAACAGAATTGCGCCTCTCCACGGACCGGTGCTGGAGGGCAAGAAACTGTCGTCCGCCATACACTATTATAAAAAATGGGCGGCATACACGCCCGACGCGGAAGGCGTGCTCATTGCCTGCTCGTCGATATACGGTCATACCGCGCAGGCGGCAGCCCGCCTTGCCGAAGAACTTGAAAACAGGGGACAGAAGGTAAAGGTCATCGACCTTATAAGATGTGACTGGGCGGAGTGCATAGCCCAGGCGTTCCGTTTCCCCAAGCTCGTGGTGGCGGCAACTACCTATAACGGCGAAATTTTCCCCGCGGCGAGAAACTTTCTGACCGGTCTTGCAGAGCGCAACTACCAGTGGCGCACCGTCGGCTTCATCGAAAACGGTAGCTGGGCGCCGGTATGCGCAAGGCAGATGCGCGCCAGGCTTGAAGAGTGCAAAAATCTCGTCTTTGCTGAAAATACCGTAAAGGTCAGGTGCGCCCTTAACGACGAAAGCGTCGAAGAAATTAAAAAACTTGCCGACGAGCTCTGCAAATAAGGCGGTGAGGCGATGAAAAAAATAAAGGAACTCTGGGCGGAATTCAAGAAATTCATCTCAAGAGGCAATATAGTAGACCTTGCAGTCGCAGTCATAATCGGCGCGGCGTTCAATGCGATAGTCACGAGCCTGACCAACAACATCATTAAGCCCATAATCAACTGGGCAGTCGGCGGCAACGACGGCGCGGGGCTGGTTACAATGCTCAGGGCGGTTTATACCACCGATGCGGAGGGAAACAGCATAATAGATATGACCAACTCCATCTATATTGACTGGGGCACGTTCATAATGAAGATAGTGGACTTCCTCGTCATCGCAGTGGTGCTCTTTCTCATAGTAAAGATCTATTACGGGCTTAAAAATGCCGCCGAGAAGGCAAACGAAAAGCGCATAAAGCAGATGAATAAACTCATAGAGAAGTTTAAAAAGGACGGGCTGTCGGACGAAGAGGCAAGAAAGATTGCCGAGGAGAAAGTCGTCGAAGCGCAGACGGAGAGCGCGGCGGAACCTCCCAAACCCACTTCGGAGGAGTTGCTTGCGGAGATAAGGGATATCCTCAAAAGTCAGGGCGGCGGCAACGCAGAAGAGCAAAGGCATAACTGAAAGGAATGAACGGGGCTGGACGAAATTGTCCTGCCCCGAGTTTTTTGACGTTTTTGAAAAAATTTCGCGCGATTAAAGAAAAATATTCTTTCAAACAGTTTTCTTTTGTCTATATATCGTGTTATAATAAAGTTAAATCAAAAGATATTGTGTCATACGGCGATAAACGTCATTCCCGAACGAAAGGCTATAATTGTCAGCCAGACGTTAAATACGGCGATTATCGGCAGCAATATCATAAGCACTATGTTCTTAAGTTTGAAGCGAGTAATGAACATAGTGACATAGATGCCTATCGCCCCGCCGAGAAGTGCGGCAAGCAACAGTTTTCCGTCGCCGGCTGTGGGTTTATATTCATCGGAAAAACAGTCGTTTCGCTGGGACAGTACGAGCATTACCGAATAGACATTTACCGCCGCAATGTAGACGGCGAACATGATGTATAAGAGCAACATACACAGTATAGTTTGCTGAAAAATCAAAGTAAAATACGGGAGTTGTATGAATATGGCAAAAGTTGCAGTTATAATGGGCTCCAAGTCAGATTTAAGCGTAGTAAAACCCGCCGTCAGCGTACTCAGGGGCTTCGGCATAGAAGTCGAAGTGCGCGTAATTTCTGCGCACAGAACGCCGGAGCAGGCGCACGAGTTCGCGTCCTCCGCAAAGGCAAACGGGTTCGAGGCGATAATCTGCGCCGCAGGCAAGGCTGCGCACCTCGGCGGCGTATTCGCCGCAAGTACCACGCTGCCCGTCATCGGTCTGCCCATAAAGACGGATATGATGGGCGGGCTCGACAGTCTGCTCTCGATAGTTCAGATGCCCTCCGGCATACCCGTTGCGACCGTCGGCGTCAATGCGGGCGAAAATGCCGGCATACTTGCCGCGCAGATTTTGGGCGTGAAGTACCCCGAAATCGCCGAAAAGATAGCAGAGTATAAGGAAAATATGAAAAAGAAGATAAATTCCGACGACCTCGCCGTTCAGGGCGAAGCGGCGGAGTTTTAAGCAAGACGAGAATACCCGCAAGTCATTGCGGGTTTTTGTGTTAAATAAGTATTAACATCTTTTAAGGAGATAAATTTTTATGGAAAAGAAAGAACAGCTCTATGAAGGCAAGGCAAAGAAGGTTTTCGCAACCGAAAATCCCGACTATGTAATCGTATCCTATAAGGACGACGCAACCGCGTTCAACGGACTTAAGAAGGGCACGATAGCAGGCAAGGGCGTCATCAACAACAAGATGAGCAACCTTATGATGAAGATGCTCGAAAAGAAGGGCGTTCCCACGCATTTCGTAGAGGAGCTCGACGACAGAAACACCGTCGTAAAGAAGGTTCAGATCGTTCCCCTCGAGGTAATCATAAGAAATGTCGCCGCAGGCAGCTTCTCCAAGAAGTACGGCGTTCCCGAGGGCACAATTCTCGCTAACCCTACCATAGAATTTTCCTATAAGAACGACGAACTCGGCGACCCTCTTTTAAACACCTATCACGCGCTCGCATTGAGGCTTGCAACTAAGGAAGAGATCGATACTATAACCAATATGGCGTTCGCCGTAAACGAAGCTATGAAGGCATTCTTCAAGGAGCTCAACATCGACCTCATCGACTTCAAGCTCGAGTTCGGAAGGTACAAGGGTCAGATAGTTCTCGCCGACGAAATCTCCCCCGATACCTGCCGTTTCTGGGAAGCGGGAAGCTGGGATACGACCAAGCACGTCAGCCTCGATAAAGACAGGTTCCGCAGGGATCTCGGCGGCGTAGAGGACGCATATGCCGAAATCTTCAAGAGAATAGGTCTTAACTGAACTTTGCGTAAGAATTTTTCAGAGATTGACGAGATGTATTTGAGATCAGATAAACTGCCGTTTGACAGTATGCACGAGGAGTGCGGCGTATTCGGCATCTATTCGCAGGAAAACAGAAACGTGGCATATACGGTCTATTACGGGCTTTACGCTCTCCAGCACAGAGGGCAGGAAAGCGCGGGCATTGCCGTAGCCTATGCCGACAAGATTACCTACTATAAGGGTATGGGTCTTGTGCCCGATATTTTCTCTGGCGGCAAGCTCGACACCCTTCCCGAAGGCGATATTGCAATAGGTCACGTCAGGTATTCCACCACGGGCGCAAGCCAGCTTTTAAACGCGCAGCCCGTAGTCTTTACGGGCAAGTGCGGGAGAATTGCGCTCGCCCATAACGGAAATTTGACCAACACAAAGCAGCTCCGCGACGAACTCATAGCCGAAAACGCCGTGTTTCAGACGACCATTGACTCTGAAGTAATGGCGGTAATGATAAACAGCCTTTCGGACGGAGACATTCTCACGGGAATTAAGCGCGCCTGCGCAAAATTCAAGGGCTCGTACGCGCTCGTCATAATGACGGCGGACAAGCTGATTGCCGTCAGGGATCCCTACGGCATAAGACCGTTGTGCATAGGCACCGTCGTAGACGACTATGTCGTCGCAAGCGAGACCTGCGCGCTCGACGCGGTCAGCGCAAATTATCTGCGCGACGTAAAGCCGGGCGAAATCGTGGTATTCGACAGCGCGGGTATGCACTCCCATATGATGGACGATGTGCCCGAAAAGAGCAGGATGTGCATATTTGAATATGTGTATTTTGCCCGTCACGATTCCATTTTAGACGGCTGTTCGGTCTATGAGGCAAGGAAGGAGGCAGGAAAGCTGCTTGCAAGGTATTGTCCCGTAGAAGCCGACCTGGTATCCGGCGTGCCCGACTCCGCAAACGTAGCGGCAAGGGGCTATGCCGAGGAGAGCGGAATACCCTTCGTGGAGGCGCTTGCCAAGAACAGATATGTCGGCAGAACTTTCATTCAGCCCGACCAGAGGCAGAGGGAGAACAGCCTGAATGTCAAGATGAACGCCCTCCGCTCCAACGTAAACGGCAAGAGGGTGATAATAATCGACGACAGCATAGTGCGCGGCACGACTATGCGCAAGATAATAAAGATGCTCAGGAATGCGGGCGCGGCGGAAGTCCACATAAGGATCTGTTCGCCTATAATCAAGCATCCCTGCCATCTCGGCATAGACATTCAGACATACTCGCAGCTCATCGGCGCATACAAGAACGAAGAGCAGATATGCGAGAGCCTCGGCGCGGACAGCGTCAGATATCTCACCGTAGACCAACTCGTCTCTACCTGCAAGTCGGCAAACGTCGGCTTCTGTCTGGGCTGCTTCAACGGCGAATATCCCTATTCCCTCAAGGGCTACGAGGCGGACAAATTAAAGTTAGAATAATACATATTCGGGGCGCGGACAGGCGCATCGGAAGTTGTAAAAAACTAAGGAGAAGTAAGTATGGCAATTTCATATAAGGACAGCGGAGTAGACGTAGAGCGCGGCTATAAGGCGGTAAAGCTTATGCGCGAACACGTGCAGTCGACATATACCTCGGGCGTGCTCGGCGATATAGGTTCGTTCGGCGGATTTTTCAAGATGCCCGAAGGAATGAAGGAGCCCGTGCTCGTTGCGGGTACAGACGGCGTCGGCACCAAGCTCAAATATGCTTTCATAGCCGATAAACACGACACTATAGGCATAGACGCAGTTGCAATGTGCGTCAACGACATAGTATGTCAGGGAGCAAAGCCTCTCTTTTTCCTCGACTATTTTGCAACGGGCAGTCTTTCCCCCGAAGTTGTCGCAACCGTCGTTTCGGGCGTGGCAGAGGGCTGCCGCCAGAGCGGTGCGGCTCTCATCGGCGGAGAAACGGCTGAAATGCCCGGTTTCTATTCTGCTGGAGAATACGACATTGCAGGCTTTGCCGTCGGCGTTGTCGACAGGGCAAAGGTAATAAACGGCAAGGACATCAAGGCGGGCGACGTGCTCGTCGGCATCAAGTCGAGCGGCATTCACTCCAACGGCTATTCCTTAGTCAGAAAGCTGTGGGGAGAGGACAAGGCAGAGCTTGAAAAGTACGACGAAAGGCTGGGCTGCAAGGTAATAGACGCCCTCCTCACGCCGACGAAGATATACGTAAAGTCCATTCTCGCGCTCATCAAAAAGGTCAACGTCAAGGGCATTGCGCACATCACGGGCGGAGGCTTCATAGAGAACATTCCCAGAATTTTCCCCGAAGGCATCGGTTGCGAGATAGACACCAAGTCCTATGAGGTGCCCGAACTCTTCAAAATTATGCAGGAAAAGGCGGGCATTACCGACGCGCAGATCTACAATACCTTCAATATGGGCATAGGTATGGTCGTGTGCGTTGACAAGAAGGACGTGGACGCGACGATTGCCCAGCTCGAGAGCACGGGCGAAAAGTGCGCGATAATCGGCAGAACTGTCGCGGGCAGCGGGGTAACTCTGTTTTGAAACGCATAGCAGTATTCGCCAGCGGCGGAGGGACCGACTTTCAGTCGATAATTGACGCAAACGAGAGGGACAAGTTCTGCGATATCGTATACCTCATTGCCTCCAGGGAGGGAATAGGGGCGATTGATCGTGCAAAAAAACACGGCATAAACACCGCCGTGTTTGCAAAGAAGGACTATCCCGACCTTGAAAAACTCTATGCGGAGCTTACATATCTTCTCAACCTCAACAGGGTCGACTATATCGTGCTCGCGGGCTGGCTCAAGATAATTCCCGCAAGCTTCGTTGCGACCTTCAAGGACAGGATAATCAACATTCACCCGTCGCTCATACCATCTTTCTGCGGGGCTGGAATGTACGGGCTTAATGTGCACAGGGCGGTGCTCGAATACGGCGCAAAGATTTCGGGTTGTACGGTGCATTTCGTCAACGAAGTGCCCGACGGCGGCGCAATAATAGCGCAGCGCGCGGTTGCGGTGGAGGACGGGGACACCCCAGAGAGCCTGCAACAGAGAATACTCGTCGCCGAGCACGAGCTTCTTCCCCTCTGCGTCAGAAAGCTGTGCGAGGGCAAGGTAATAAAGGACGGCAGAAAAGTAACCGTTTCATAGCGATTAAAATTTATTTGGAGACAGATGTATAATATGGAAATGAAGAAAAGGGCACTTGTCAGCGTATCCGACAAGGCAGGAGTTGTAGAGTTCTGCAAAGGGCTCGTAAAGAACGGTTTTGAAATTATTTCAACGGGCGGCACGGCAAAGGCGCTCAAAGACGCGGGACTGAAAGTCGTCGGCATATCCGAAATCACGGGTTTCCCCGAATGTCTGGACGGCAGGGTCAAGACGCTGCACCCCAACGTGCACGCGGGACTGCTTGCAATGCGCTCCAATCCCGAACATATGGCGCAGCTCGAAAAGCTCAACATCAACACCATCGACATAGTATGCGTCAATCTGTATCCCTTCAAGGCTACTCTCTTAAAGGGCGCCGATTTTGCCGAGTGCATAGAGAATATCGACATCGGCGGTCCCACAATGATAAGGGCTGCGGCTAAAAACTACCAGGACGTAGCCGTCATTGTCGACCCTAAGGACTATGACAGAGTATTGAAAGAACTCGAAGAAGGCGGCGTCACGCTCGAAACCAAGAAGTATCTTCAGTACAAGGTGTTCGCTCATACGGCGGTATATGACAGCCTTATATCTAACTACCTTGCCTCGCAGCTAGGCATCGAATATCCCGACAGCATAACCTTCGCCTACGAAAAGGCGCAGGATTTAAGATACGGCGAAAATCCCCAGCAGTCGGCGGTATTCTATAAGGAAGAAATAGAGAGGAAGGGTTGCCTCTCTTCTGCAAAGCAACTCTGGGGCAAGGAGCTTTCCTATAACAACATAAACGACGCCAACGGCGCGTTGGAGCTCTTAAAGGAGTTCGGCACGACGCCCGCAGTCGTCGCCTGCAAGCACGCAAACCCCTGCGGCGTAGGCACGGGCGAGAGCGTCTGCGAGGCGTATCTCAAGGCATATAACTCTGACCCTGTATCCGTATTCGGCGGAATACTCGCCATAAACGGCGAAGTCGACGCGGCGACGGCAACCGAAATCAACAAGATTTTCATCGAGATAGTTATGGCTCCTTCCTATTCCGAGGAGGCTCTTAAAATTCTCGAACAGAAGAAGAATATCCGCCTCCTTCAGATTGACGACATCTCCGCAAGGAGAGAGCGCACCGCAAAGGATATGAAGAAGGTCTACGGCGGACTGCTCGTTCAGCAATATGATGAGTGCCTAATAAAGGATGAGGATATGTCGCTCTTTAAGAACAAGGCAAAGACGGAGGTCGTAGTTACGCCTTCCGGCAAGGAAAAGACTGTCTACGGCTGCGGCGTCGTCACCGACAGGGCTCCCACTGACGAGGAAATCGAAGCGCTAATGTTCAACTGGAAGGTGGTAAAACACACCAAGTCGAACGCCATTGTCATCGGCAAGGTCGGCAGGACGACGGGCATAGGAATGGGTCAGACCAACCGCATCTGGGCGGCACAGCAGGCAATCGCGCACGCAGGCGAAGAGGCAAAGGGCTCGGTTATGGCGTCCGATGCGTTCTTCCCCTTCCCCGACTGCGTGGAGGAGTGCGTAAAGGCGGGCATAACGGCAATCATTCAGCCGGGCGGCTCCATTCAGGATAAGGCGTCGGTAGACGCCTGCAACGCGGCGGGCATCGCAATGGTATTCGTCGGCGACAGACATTTCAAACACTGATATTTTACTTGGGATAAATTTATGAACATTCTCGTAATAGGTAACGGCGGCAGGGAACACGCCATACTTAAGGCGCTCAAAAAGAGCAGGCGCGTTGAAAAGCTCTACTGTATGAAGGGCAACGCGGGCACGGCGGAGATCGCTGAAAACGTCGACGTCGACTATATGAACGTCGACGCGGTACTGAAGTTCGCCGCCGAACATCCGCAGATAGACTACTATGTGGTCACCCCCGACGACCCTCTCGCCATAGGGCTCGTCGACGCGTTAGAGGGCATAGGCAAGCGCTGTTTCGGTCCTCGCAAGGCGGCGGCCCAGATAGAGGCGAGCAAGGCTTTTGCCAAAGAGCTTATGAAAAAATACTCCATTCCCACGGCGCAGTCGGAGACTTTCGACAGCTACGGCGACGCGCTCGAGTACGTCAGAAAGGCGGGCGCGCCAATCGTCCTCAAGGCGGACGGGCTCGCGCTCGGCAAGGGAGTGTTGCTGTGCGAAACGCTCAAGCAGGCGGAAGAGGGGCTCAAGGAGATTATGCTCGACAAGGCGTTCGGCGCAGCGGGCAACAAGGTCGTCGTTGAAGAGTATATGAAGGGGCTCAAATATACCCCCGGCGAAGAAGTTTCCGTACTTGCATTCACCGACGGCAAGACGATAGTGCCTATGATAACTTCCTGCGACCACAAGCGCGCCAACGACGGCGACAAAGGGCTCAATACAGGCGGTATGGGCACATTCTCGCCCTGCCCGTTCTGGTCGGAAGAGCTCGAAAGGGAAGTGCGCGAAAAGATAATGTTGCCCACTGTAAGGGCGATGAATGCGGAGGGAAGGACCTTCAAGGGCTGTCTCTACTTCGGACTTATGCGCACCGACAAGGGAATGAAAGTGGTGGAATACAATTCCCGCTTCGGCGACCCCGAAACACAGGTCGTGCTGCCTATGCTCAAGACCGACCTCATCGATATATTCGAAGCGGTTACGGACGGCAGACTTTCGGGCATAGACATCGAGTGGGAGGACGGCGCGTGCGTCTGCGTAGTGCTTGCGAGCGGCGGCTATCCCCTGCACTATGTCAAGGGCAAGGAGATTAAAATCGGCGATGTCGGCGACTGCGATATAATACACGCGGGCACGGCGATAAAGGACGGCAAGCTCGTCACCAACGGCGGAAGAGTGCTCGATGTGGTTGCCAAGGGCGCGACCACAGAAGAGGCAAGGGCGAAGGCATACGCCGCAGTGAAGAATATCTCCTGGGAAGGTATGCAGTACCGCACCGACATCGGCATCAAATACCGTGACAAATAATCGGGCTTTCGGGTAATGACAGATGATATACAGAATTTTCGTTGAAAAAAAGGATAATTTGCAGGCTAAAAAGACGGCGGACGATATAGTAAACCAGCTCAAGATGCAGGTCGAAGATGTTAGGCAACTCATACGCTACGACGTCGAAAACATAACCAAGAAAGAATTTATGGCGGCAGTCCCGGGCGTGTTCTCCGAACCTCCCGTCGACAATGTGTACTATGAAGAGGTGACCTTCCCCGCCGGATACAAGGTGTTTGCCGTCGCTTACCTCACGGGTCAGTACGACCAGCGCGCAGACAGCGCGGCGCAGTGCGTCCAGCTCCTCACCAAAAAGGAGCGCCCGCTCATAAAGTGCGCCACAGTCTATGCGGTCAAGGGCGTTTCAGACGAACAGCTCGAGGTCATAAAAAAGCACGTCATCAATCCCGTGGAGAGCGAGGAAGTCTCGCTTGAAAAGCCCGCGTCGCTCAAGCACGTCGCCGTCAGCGCGGAGGACGTAAGAGATGTCGAAGGTTTTATAGAGATGACCGACGAGGAGATTGCGGCTTATCACGCAAAAATGGGGCTTGCAATGTCGGTTGCAGACCTAATGTTCGTAAGGGACTATTTCATCTCCGAAAAGCGCAACCCGACCGAGACGGAAATAAGGGTAATAGACACCTATTGGTCGGACCATTGCCGCCACACGACGTTTGCCACCGAGCTAAAGGATATAACCGTAAACGGCGATAACAAGCACGTAAGCAGGGCGCTCGGTCAGTACAGGACGCTCTTCAACGAACTCTATAAGGGCAGAACGGACAAATATCCCTGCCTTATGGACATAGCGACAATCGGCGCAAAGAAGCTCAGAAAGGACGGGCTTTTGGACAACCTCGACATCTCTGACGAGATAAACGCCTGCTCGATAAAGATAAAGGCAACGCTCGACGGGAAGGAGCAGGACTACACCGTAATGTTCAAGAACGAGACGCACAACCACCCCACCGAAATCGAACCTTTCGGCGGTGCGGCTACCTGTCTCGGCGGCGCGATAAGGGACCCTCTTTCGGGCAGAACTTACGTGCTGCAGTCGATGAGAATAACGGGCTGCGCAGATCCTACGGAGCCCATAAGCGCCACTATTCCCGGCAAACTCCCGCAGAGGGTAATCACAAAGACGGCAGCGGCGGGCTTCTCCTCGTACGGCAACCAGATAGGACTTGCGACCGGTCAGGTAGACGAGGTCTATCACCCCGGCTATAAGGCTAAGAGGCTGGAGACGGGCTTCGTCGTCGGCGGCGCAAAGTCGGATATGATATACAGGGCAAAGCCCGAGGAGGGCGACATAGTCATTCTGCTCGGCGGAGAAACGGGCAGGGACGGCTGCGGCGGCGCAACGGGCTCTTCAAAGGCTCACGACAAGAAGTCCGTCCAGACCTGCGGCGCAGAGGTGCAGAAGGGCAATGCCCTCACGGAGAGAAAGCTCCAGAGGCTCTTCCTCAACAAGAAAGTCACCGAAAAGATCAAAAAGTGCAACGACTTCGGCGCGGGCGGCGTCTCGGTCGCAATCGGCGAACTCGCAGACGGACTGGTTATAGAGCTCGATAAAGTCCCCAAAAAGTATGAAGGACTTTCGGGCACAGAGCTCGCAATCTCCGAATCCCAGGAGAGAATGGCGGTCGTCGTCGCAAAGGAGGACGTGGAGAGCTTCATAGCGCTCGCCGCAGAGGAAAACCTCACCGCGACGCCCGTTGCGACAGTCACCTTCGACAGAAGAATGAAGATGTATCACCGCGGCAGGGCAATCGTCGACATCTCGAGGGATTTCCTCGACACCAACGGCGTAAAGCAACAGACCGATGCGGAGATAAACGAATATGTAACGCCTTTCTTCGGGTCAGACAACGCGGAAGGCGGGTTCAAGGCAAAACTTGAAAGAGCGCTCTTGTCACTGAACGTCTGCTCAAAGAAGGGGCTTTCGGAGATGTTTGACTCCACGATAGGCGCGAAGTCGGTATATATGCCTTTCGGCGGCAAATACCAGCTTACTCCAGTCATTGCTATGGCTGCAAAGCTCATCGGCGGAGAGACGGACGACTGCACGGTTTCGGCATACGGCTACAGCCCCGAACTGTCCTCGTCGTCGCCATTCACGGGGGCAATTTACGCCATTATGACGTCGGTTGCCAAGCTCGTTGCTGCGGGTGCTGACTATAAAGACGCTCGTCTTACCCTGCAGGAGTTCTTTATGCGTTTGAGGGAGGACCCCAAGCGCTGGGGCGTTCCCCTGGCTGCTCTTCTCGGCGCGCTGTATACGCAGCTCGGGCTCGGTCTGGGCGCGATAGGCGGCAAGGACTCTATGAGCGGCACTTTCGAGGATATCGACGTTCCTCCGACGCTCATCTCGTTCGCGCTTGCGCCTGCAAAGGCTTCGGCACTCATAACCAACGTCATCTCGTCGACGGGCACTAAGCTTTACGCCCTTCCCACGAGGAAAGACGAGTGCAATATCCCCGATTTTGAATATATCAAAAAGCTCTATACTGCCGTGCACGAAAATATTTTAAGCGGCAACATAAAGTTTGCAACCGTCGTCGAAAAGGGCGGCATCGCACCCGCAGTCGTCAAGAGCTGCCTCGGCAACGGCTACGGTTTCAACTTTGCTCTCGATGAGGAAAAGCTGTTCAGAGAGTGCTACGGCGATATAATAGTTGCTGCAGACGACATTTCCCTTCTCGGCAATTTCGACAATATGTATATCGGAACTTCCGTCGACGGTTCATTTACCTGCGGCGGCGATGAGATGAGCGTCAAAGAGGCGGAGCGGCTGTACACGAGTAAGCTCGACGGTGTGTTCCCCGTCACCGCTAAGGCAGAAGGGGAAATTCCCGACTGCGACTATACGGGCGGCGCAAAATATACAAACATTGCAACCAAAATTGCCAAACCGAGGGTGTTCATACCTGCATTCCCCGGCACAAATTGTGAGCTTGATACCGCAAGGGCATTCCGCCTTGCCGGCGCAGAGCCCGAAATTCTCGTCATCAAAAACCGCTCGGCTGCGGACATTGAGGAGAGCGTGGAGGCGATAATCAAGGCAATCGACAGGGCAAATATAGTTGCCTTCCCCGGCGGTTTCTCGGGTGGCGACGAACCCGACGGCTCTGGCAAATTCATTGCAACCACATTCAAAAACCCCGCCGTTGCGGAGAGGATTATGAAGCTCCTCAACGAGAGGGACGGTCTGGCACTCGGCATATGCAACGGCTTCCAAGCACTCATAAAACTCGGGCTTGTACCATATGGCAAGGTCAGCCCTCTCACGGAAAATTCGCCTACGCTGACATATAACAACATCTCGAGACACGTCTCGACTATGGTCAACATCAGGGTGGCGTCCAACTTAAGCCCCTGGCTTTCGGGCTGCAAGGTGGGCGACGTCTATGCCGTTCCCGTATCTCACGGCGAGGGCAAGATTGTCGCAAACGAGGACGAACTCGGTAATATGCTAAAGGGCGGACAGATTGCAACGCAGTATGTCGACCTCGACGGCAGGCCGACAATGGTCAGCCCGTATAATCCCAACGGCAGTATGTGGGCGATAGAGGGCATCACCTCGCCGGACGGCAGGGTGTTCGGCAAGATGGGTCACAGCGAAAGGATTGGCGGCAACCTCTACAAGAACTACGACGGCAATTTCGATATGAAGATATTTGAAAGCGGCGTCAGGTATTTCAAGTAAAGAGAGAAGTCAGGACCCGCCGTAAAAAACGGGTCGAATTATTTCGTAAAATTATGCGCAGAATATCTGCGTATTGAATGCGCATTTTGCGTTAAACAAAATTTTAATAAATTATTAAGGAAATTATAAGGAAAGTATTATGAACGGAAAAAAGGTTCTTGCAATACAGGATATCTCCTGCGTGGGGCAGTGCTCCATAACCGCCGTACTTCCCGTGCTCTCGCACTTCGGAATGGAAACGGCTATACTGCCCACGGCTATACTTTCAAATCACACAATGTACAAAAAGTGGTCGTATTTCGACTTCGCGCCCGAATTTGAGAACGTGTTCGAGGCGTGGAGGGTCAACGACATAAAGTTCAACGGCTATGTCCTCGGCTATCTTGGCAGCAAGAGGTATATGGAGCTGTCCGAAAAGATTTTTAATGAGTTCTCCGAACAGGGCGCTAAGGTCATAATCGACCCCGTTTTCGGCGACAACGGCAAGCTCTATCCCGGCTTTGACGAAAAATATGTCCGGGCGGTCAGGGAGTTCATCTCTCTTGCGGATGTAATCGTGCCGAACATCACGGAGGCGTGCTTCCTCGCGGATATGCCTGTTCCCGAAAAGTGCGATAAAGCCTATGTCGAAGAGCTCGTCGCTAAACTTAAGACGCTCACGAAGGGTGCAATCATTATTACGGGCGTAGAGGAAAACGGCAAGATAGGGGAAGCGATAGCAAGTCCCGAGAGCTGCGCAATCGAATATGTGTTCGATGAAAAGCTGCCCCGTTTCTTCCACGGCACGGGCGACATCTTCACCGCGACCCATGCGGCTCACTGGCTAAACGGCGCAAGTCACGCCGAAAGCTGCCGTGTTGCGGGCAGGTTCGTCGCAGACTGCATAAGGGCGACGGGCGACAATCACCCCTACGGCGTCCAGTTCGAGGACGTTATGCGTTCAAGCCTCAAATAATCTTGCAAAAGTTCGCATTTATGTCAGCATTTGCCGCATAAATTCGGAATAGCCCTTTACAAACACAATATTTTGTGGTATAATATCATAAATAAGCAGGGGATGGGGTATTTATGAAGTGCATTTTTTGCGGATGCGAGGACAGCAAGGTTATCGACAGCCGTTCCGCCGACGAGGGAAGGACGATAAGAAGGCGCAGGGAGTGCGTCAACTGCGGCAAGCGCTTTACGACGTACGAGACGATTGAGGACACCCCAGTGCTCGTCGTCAAGGCGAGCGGCGCAAGGCAGGCGTACGACGCTCAGAAGGTAAAAAACGGCATAATAAAGGCGTGCGAAAAGCGCCCCGTCTCGATGGAGAAGATAGATAAGGCGGTCGATGACATAACCAAGAAGGTCTATAACACTATGGACCAGGAGATCTCCTCCAAGCAAATCGGCGAAATGGTTATGGAGGAGCTGAAGAGCCTCGACGAAGTCGCATATGTCAGATATGCCAGCGTCTACCGCTCGTTCACCGACATCGACAGCTTTATGAAAGAGCTGCAGAAGATGATGGAAAACAGAAAATAAACACATTAAAGGCAGTCAGAAACTGCCTTTATTATTTAGGTCGGATATGCAGAATACAGACAAGATCAGGCGGCAGGTAAATTGCGGGAATGTAGTAATAGGCGGCGGTGCGCGTGTAAAGATACAGTCGATGTGTACGACGAGGACGTCGGATACCCGTGCGACGCTTGCGCAGATTGCGGCGCTCAAAGAGGCGGGTTGCGACATAGTAAGGGTATCGGTGCTCGATGAAAAGGACGCCGACGCCATAGGCGAACTCAAAAAAGGCGGGCTGCCCGTCGTCGCGGACATTCATTTTTCGTACAAACTCGCCGTGCGTGCAATCGAAAACGGCTGCGATAAGGTGAGAATTAACCCGGGCAACATCGGAGGCGAGCGGGAGATTGCCATTGTCGCCGATTGCATTAAGGCGCACAAAATTCCCGTCAGGGTGGGAGCCAATACGGGCAGCATAGAAAAGCAGTTTCTCGAAAAGTATTCGCGCAGCAAGGAGGCGCTCGTCGAGAGCGCGCTCTGCAATGCCTCCATTCTCGAAAAGCACGGCGTAAGCGACATAGTAATTTCCGTCAAGGCGTCCGATGCGGCGCTGACGGTGGGCGCATATCGCCTTCTCGACGAGCGGTGCGACTATCCTCTGCACATCGGCGTGACGGAGGCGGGAACGGAGCAGATGGCTGTTGTTAAGTCGAGCGCGGCGCTCGGCTCACTACTTTTAGACGGGATAGGCGACACACTCCGCATCTCCATAACGGGCGACCCCGTAAGGGAAATAGTTGCGGCAAAGCGCCTTCTCCGCGCCGTCGGGCTTGACAGAAATTTTGTCGACGTCATCTCCTGCCCGACCTGCGGCAGAACGCAGTGGGACGTCGTAAAACTCGCCGAAAAGGTATCGGCGCGCGTGGAAAACGTCAATAAACCGCTTAAAGTAGCCGTAATGGGCTGCGTTGTAAACGGTCCGGGCGAAGTGCGCGACTGCGACATAGGCATTGCGGGTTCTAAGGACTACTGCGTCATATTTAGGCGGGGCGAGATAGTAAAGAAGGTCGAAGCCGCCGACGCGGAAAGGGCGTTTTTCGCCGAACTGGAAGGACTTATAGATGGCTGAAAAATTTATTGAGGATATACGGGGCATTGCCCATATGAATGAGGCGATACTCACCTCGGTGACGCTCGTCAAGGCGGAAAACGCCGTGGAGGTAAGCCTCGTCACGGACAAGGCGTTCACTTCTGACGATGAAAACGAGGTGAAGAAGATAGTTTCGAGATATGTGCCGGAACTGTTCACGCCGAGGGTAAAAATTTCCAAGCTCACCCCAGACGAAGGGATGGTAGCGCGCAGGATAATGGAGATAATTCCCAGGGTAAACCGCCCGCTTTCGGCGTTCATCGGCGAGGACGACGTCACTGTCGAGAGGGTGCAGAACGGCTTTTTCTTCACGATTAAGGTAATAAGCAACAATGCCTACACGAACGACTTCATTGCGACCGTCGCGGCAGAGCTCAAAAAGTGTTTCTGCGGTCAGTTTTCGGGTAAGTGCATAGCCGACGCGTCCAAGGCGGAGAACATCGAGATTGAGGAAGAACACGAAAATATTGAGTACGTCATACCCGTCAGAACTTTTGAAATTGCAGATTTTTCCTTCATAGAGAGCACGGAGAGCAAAAAGACGGCTGTTTATTTGAGCGATTTGAACTTCATAAGCGAAAACGTCGTCGTCTGCGGCAAGATAGAGGACATAAGAGAGCGCACTTTTGAAAACAGTTCGGGCAGAGAGCGCATTATGTACAGTTTTACCATAACCGACACAACTGCGACTATGCGAATCAGCTACTTTGCCCGCAAAAAGAGCATAGAAAAGATAAAAAAATTGCAGGTGGGCGACAGCATTGTCATGACCTGCAAGACGGATACCTATAACGGAATGATAAGACCGACGGCGAACTTCATCGACTACGGCAGCGTGCCAGAGGGCTTCGTCCCCGAAAAGAGGATGTCCAAGCCCGTTCCGAAGTATTACGAGACAATTCGCCCCCAGCCCTTCGAGGAATTCACGCAGGACGATATGTTCTCCGACAGGAGCGTGCCTGACTGTCTTAAGGACAATGTCTTTGTAGTGTTCGACCTCGAGACGACGGGACTGAACAGTTCGCCTTCTGCGGGAAATATGGACAGAATAATCGAAATCGGTGCCTTCAAGATGGTCGGCGGAGAGATAGCCGAAAAGTTCTCCACATTCGTCAACCCGGGAAGAAAGCTCTCCGAAGAGATAGTCAAGCTCACGGGGATTTCACAGTCTGACGTCGACTGCGCGCCGGAATTTGAAGACGTGATGCCCGACTTTTTCAAGTTCTGCGACGGGGCGTATCTTGTCGGGCACAATGCGGCAAACTTCGACTTCAAGTTTGTCGACTATTACTGCGCCCAGTGCGGATATATGCTCGAAAGGAGGGTTTTTGACACCATTCCGTTGGCACAGCAGCTTTTAAGGCTGTCAAACTATAAGCTGGACACAATCGCAAACCATTTCGGCATAACATTCAACCACCACAGGGCGGCTGACGATGCGCTTGTCACGGCAAAAATCTTTAAAGAACTCATAAAAATAAAAAAATCTTTGCCAAACCTGTGCTAAAACTTGCCAAAATAAAAGCGGTATGTTATAATGTATTAGACTTAATACTTAGATTTAAGATTGAGTGCCTTGACAGAGGCGCTCAATTCTTGTATATGGAGCAATATGAAGTTCAAAACGGTTGAAGAAATACGCGCCTTTGCGGAGGGCATAGCCGCTCCTATGGGCATAGAGATAGTCGATATCGCGCTCAACGAAAAGCAGGGCGAACTGACTATATTCATCGAGACGGAGAGCGGCGTCGACCTCGACACCTGCGAGAAGTTCCACAACGCCATTTCCGACCCGATTGACGGGCTTGACCCCAGCTATGGCGACCCGTACACCCTCAATGTATCAAGCCCGGGGCTCGACAGACCCTTCAAGACGCAGAGGGATTTTGAAAGGAACGTCGGCAAGGAAGTAGAGGTAAAGCTCTACGCGCCCATCAAGGGTAAGAAGTTCCTCGAAGGCGTGCTGGTGGAGTTCGACGAAAATTCCGTAACCCTTTCGATAAATGGCGAAGAAGTAAAACTCGCCCGCAACAGAATAGCCAAGATAAACAAGGCTATAAAATTTGAATAACATAAAGGCGCTCTTGAAACCGCGCAAACAGACATAATTATTAGGAGAAATCAAAATGGTCAATAAGGATTTTTTTGCTGCACTTGCAGATCTTGAAAGTCAGAAGGGCATCCCTCAGGAAGTATTTATCGAAGCGCTCCAGAACGCTTTAATCTCTGCGCGCAAAAAGCAGGGCGGCGCAGGCGAAATAGAGCTCAAGCTCTCGCCTGAAAAGGGGACTATTGAGTTCTATTCCGTCAGGACCGTCGTCGAAGAGGTCGAAAACAGGGATACCGAAATCTCTCTCGAAGAGGCGCAGGAAATCAAGAAGAGCTATAAGGTCGGCGACAAAATCGTTGAAAACTTCAAGCCTAAGGATTTCTCCCGTATTGCCGCACAGACGGCAAAGCAGGTAATTCTGCAGAAACTGCACGAAACCGAAAGGGATGCCGCTATGAACGAGTTCTCCGACAAGGAGGGCGAGCTTGTAGTCGGCACAATCAGAAAGATTGACGCAAGAAACGTCTATGTAGAGCTCGGCAAGGGTCAGGTCGAAGGACTTATGATGCCCTCAGACCAGGTTCCCGGGGAGACATATAACGTCAACGACAAGATAAAGGTATTCGTCAAGAGAGTCAAGAGCGGATATAAGGGCGCTCAGGTGCTCGTAAGCCGTTCTTCGGGCGGACTTGTACGCAAGCTCTTCGAAGAGGAAGTTCCCGAAATCAAGCAGGGCAGCGTCGTCATAAAGGAAGTCAGCCGCGAGGCCGGCGCAAGGACGAAGATTGCAATCGCCTCCGAGGACCCCAGGGTTGACGCCGTCGGCGCCTGCGTAGGCAACAAGGGCGCAAGGGTAAATGCCGTTGTGGAAGAACTCCACGGCGAGAAGATAGACATCATCCTCTGGAGCGAGAACCCGCTGGAGTTTATCGCCAAGGCGCTCTCTCCCGCAAAGGTCATCTCTGTAACGCAGCTTGACGGCGAAAAGTCAGCGATGGCTGTCGTTCCCGACGACAAGCTGTCGCTTGCAATCGGCAAAGACGGTCAGAATGCCCGTCTTGCGGTCAGGCTTACGGGTTGGAAGATAGACGTCAAGAGCGAGAGCGCTGCCGCTAAACTCGGCTTCAGCGTTCAGGATCTTGAAGACAGCTCCGAAGAAGAGACGGGAAAGGAAGAAGAGTAATAGATGCCCAAGATTAAGAAGATACCGCTCAGGCAGTGCATTGCCTGCAGAGAACTTAAGGAAAAGCGCGAGATGCTGCGCATAGTCAAAAATTCCGAAGGCAAGGTCTTTCTCGATTTTTCGTCCAAGGCGGCAGGCAGGGGCGCATACATCTGCGACAAGGCGGAATGTATTTGCAAGCTCAAAAAGAACCGCCTTCTGGACAGGGTTTTCGAGTGTAAGATAGACGATGGCATCTATGCGGCGATTGAGGAGGAATACGTTGGCAGAAAAAGTTGACGCATACCTCGGCTTTTGTCTGAGAGCCCGTAAAATTTCGCTGGGCAGCGGGACTATAGATCTCCTCAAAAAGGGAGTATATCTTATAATAGTCTGCTCGACGGCTTCGGAAAATACCTTTAAGGTGGCACTTAAATATAAAAACAGATTTTCCTGCCCGCTCGTCGTCTGTTACAGCGGTCTGGAAAATTCCGTAAATAAGGCTGGTTGCAAAATTGCGGCTGTGCGCGATGAAAATCTTGCCGGGGCTATATGCGATAACCTTGGCGGCAACTACAAATTATATGCTGGGAGGCAATAATTATGGCAAAATACGAAAACATTGAAAATATATCCAAAATGCTCTCCGACGGAAGCTTTAACGAGCTTACAAAGAAGATTTCGTCGGTAGAGAAGTCGGCTTACGACGTTATAAAAAAACTATCCGTGCTTCAGGCAGATATGGCGGCAAAGCAGGCAGAGGAAAAGGAGCAGGAAAAGGCTTCTGTTCAGGCGGAAATTTCAGACGTAAAGCCAGCAGAGCCCGCATCCGAAAAGGCGCTTGCAGAAGAGGCAAAAGCCGAGCCTGCAAAGGAAAAGCCTGCCGAGGTAAAGGAACCTGCAAAGGAGCAGGTTAAGGAACAGGCTAAGGAGCCCGAAAGCGCCCCCGCCGTTCAGCCCAAGGCGGAAGAGATAAAGCCCAAGGAAGCCGCAAAGCCCAGGACTGAAGCGAAAGAAAAGGCAAAAGAAGTAAAGGAACCCGAAAAGAAGGGCAAGGAAGAGGCAAAAGCTCAGCCTCAGCAGCCCAAGAGACCTTCGTTCATCGTTGCGAAAGCAAGTTCTCTGCCTCCCAAGACATTTGTAAACAACAGCGATGCAAACCGTTCGGGCAACAGAAACGGCGGCGCAGGCGGCAAGGGTGCGGCAGGTGCCCGTCCCGCGGCTCAGCCCAGATATGTGGCTCCCGCGGCGCCCCAGCCCGTAAAACCCGCAGGCAAGAATTTCGGACCCGACAAGAAGAAGGGCTTTGAAAAGACATATGTGGAGAAGGACAGACACGCAATCTCCAAGCGCGCGCTCGCCAAACAGCAGGGCGTCACTGTCGAGGACTTCGACGAGGACAAGAGCGGTTACAGAAAGCTGCGCGTAAAGAAGGATAAGAAGCAGGAGGCTGCCTCCGCCGTAAAGATAGAGCACGCAGTGGTGACGACGGACGAAATTCCCCTCAAGGTACTCTCCGAAAAGATAGGAATGTCGGCGGTCGGAATAACCAAGTGGCTGTTCAAAGAGGGCATAATGAAGACCGTCAACGAGTCCATTGACTACGACACGGCGGCGCTTCTCGCGGCGAGCATCGGCATCGAGCTCGAGTATAAGCCCGAAAAGACGGCGGAAGAGATATTGAGCGAAAAGCAGGCGGACACCGTAGAGGAGATAGAGAGCCTCGTTCCCCGCGCACCCGTCGTCACGGTTATGGGTCACGTCGACCACGGCAAGACCTCGCTTCTGGACTATATCAGGAAGTCCGCGGTAGCATCGGGCGAGGCGGGCGGCATAACCCAGCATATCGGCGCATATTCGGTAAACGTAAACGGCAAATCTATAACCTTCATAGACACCCCCGGTCACGAGGCGTTCACGGCGATGAGGGCGAGGGGCGCACAGGTGACGGATATCGTCATCCTCGTCGTTGCGGCAGATGACGGCATAATGCCCCAGACTATTGAGGCAATTAACCACGCAAAGGCGGCAAATGTCTCCATAATCGTCGCGGTCAACAAGATGGATAAGGTCGGGGCAAATCCCGAAAAGATAAAGCAGGACCTCACGGGGTACGGTCTCGTTCCCGAAGAATGGGGCGGCGACACGCCTGTATGTCCCATCTCCTGCAAGACGGGTCAGGGCATTCAGGAACTGCTTGAAAACGTACTTCTTGTCGCAGAGATGAAGGAACTCCTCGCAAATCCCGAAAGAGAGGCAAGGGGCGCAATCATTGAAGCCCAGCTCGACAAGGGCAAGGGTCCCGTTGCGACCGTGCTCGTCCAGAACGGCACGCTCCGCACGGGCGACAATATAATTTCAGGTACAATAACCGGACGTGTCCGCGCGATGATAGACGACAGGGGCAGGACGGTAAAGGAGGCAGGACCTTCCACGCCCGTGTTTGTTCTCGGTCTGGAAGATGTGCCAAATGCTGGCGACTCCATATTCGCCGTATCCCAGGACCTTATGAAGTCTGTCATAGAAGAGAGAAAGAGAAAGCAGAGCGAAGCAATGGTCAAGGCTGCCTCCAAAATATCTCTCGACGATGTGTTCGGCAAGATTGCAGAGGGCAACATCAAGACGCTGAACCTCATAATAAAGGGCGATGTTCAGGGCTCTGTCGAGGCAGTGAAACAGTCTGTCGTCAAGCTCTCCAACGAAGAAGTCCAGGTCAAGGTAATTCACAGCGGTGCAGGCGCGATAACCGAATCCGACGTAATGCTTGCCGACTCCTCCAATGCGATAATTCTCGGCTTCAACGTCCGTCCCGACGCCAAGGCGAGGACTACTGCGGAGAGGAGCAAAGTAGACATAAGGACATATCGTATCATCTATGACCTCCTCGACGATATCGAGGCGGCTCTCAAGGGTATGCTCACGCCCAAATATCAGGACGTTTATCTCGGCAAGTGCGAAGTGCGCCAGACATTCAAGATTACGGGCGTCGGCAACATTGCGGGTTGCTACGTGCTCGAAGGCAAGATCATAAGGGGCGGCAAACTGAGAATTTACCGCGACGACGTCCTCGTCGTAGAGGGCAACGTTCAGCAGCTCAAGCGCTTCAAGGACGACGTCAAGGAAGTCAATTACGGCTATGAATGCGGCTGTGCGATAGAGGGCTTCAACGACATCAAGGTCGGCGACATAATCGAGTGCTATTCAATCGAGGAGATTGCGCCCAAAGCATAAATCTGGAGGTAATTTGTGAAAGGATTGAGAGGCGAACGGCTTTCAAGCCAGTTCAGGGAAGAAATTTCACGGGTGATTGCGACAGACCTCAGGAACAGGCATCCCGAATTGAGCGCAATCATAAGCATTACTGAAGTCGACGTTGCGCCCGACCTGAAGAGCGCAAAGGTATATACAAGCATCTACGACCCGGACGAGGGCAAGAAGGCTCGCAGCTTTGAAATTTTAAAGGAGAACGCGGCTTTCATCCGCCACGAACTCGCGCAGGTGCTGCGCATCAGGACCGTACCGGAGCTCCGCTTCATTGCAGACGGCAGTATGGAGTACGGCGTAAAGATTGACAATATCCTCAGTAAGATAGAAAAGAGCGAAAAAAATGACTAATTCAAGTCTTGAAGAGATTGCAAAAATTCTGAATAAGTGCAGAAAGGCGGCTATAACCTGTCACGTGCGTCCCGACGGCGATGCGCTCGGTAGCGGCCTTGCGCTGTGCGTCGCACTCAGAAACGCGGGCAAGGAGGCGTATATGCTCTGCGAGGACGAAGTCCCCGAAAGGCTGCGTATTTTGCCTGCAATGGAGCTCGTGCAGACAAAGCCTTCTGTCGACTTTTCGGAACTCGACCTCTTCATCTCCGTCGACGCTGCCGATATAACGCGCGTCGGCGTGTTCTGCCCCGACTTTGCGTCGTTCAAAGGCATAACGCTCAACATTGACCACCATATTTCCAATCAGGGCTTTGCTAAGTACAACTATATCGTCTCGGACAGCACAGCTACCTGCGAAATTCTGCCTGAAATCTTCAATGCGGCAAAGTTTGAAATAACCGAGGAAATAGCAAATCTCCTCGCGCTCGGACTTATTACAGACAGCGGCAACTTTTCGCACAACGACGTCAGCGCAAAGACCTTTAACGTTGCGGCTATGCTCAAGGAAAGGGGCGCAGACATAAGCAGAATTGGCTATCTTATGTTCACCCGTCAGACGCGCGGCAGGGCAATACTCTTCGGCAAGGCGCTTTCAAGACTGCGCTTCGCGCTGGACGGAAAGCTGGCGTTCATTAACATAACGCAGAAAGATTTTTCCGATACGGGTACGGACAAGAGCCATACCGAAGGTTTTGTCGACTACGCGCTTTCGATTGACGAAGTGGAAGTTTCCGTCTCGCTTTTAGAGGTGAAGAAGAACCAGTACAAGGCTTCCTTGAGGAGTAAACGCCCCAACGTAAATGCTGTCGCATCTTCATTCGGCGGCGGAGGTCACGTCCTTGCAAGCGGTTGTATGCTCTTCGGCGAGCTTGAAGAGGTTATAGACAGACTGACATACGCAGTATATCAGCAGTTATGAACGGATTTATAAATATAGACAAGGCGGCGGGCGTAAGCTCGGCGAGGGAAGTCGCCATTGTAAAGAGGCTCAGCCATACTCCCTGCGGGCATATGGGCACGCTCGACCCTATGGCGAGCGGAGTGTTGCCCGTTGCGATAGGTAATGCCGCGCGACTTTTTGACTACTTTCTTTCAAAGCGCAAGAAATATCTTGCGACATTCCGCTTCGGCGTCGACTATGACACGCTCGACACAACGGGAAACCTAATTTCGGAGGGCGGAAGAGTGCCGCAGCGGGGCGAGATTGAGGCAATTCTGCCAACGCTCGTCGGCGAGATTGACCAGGTGCCCCCCAAATACAGCGCTAAGTGCGTCAACGGCAAGAGGGGGTATATGCTCGCAAGGAGCGGACAGGACTTCACCCTGCCGCCCAAGCGCGTGAATATCTATGCGCTCAGGCTTATTTCCTTCGACGGCGCAAGCGACTATGCGTTTGAAATCGAGTGCGGCGGCGGCACATATGTGCGTTCGATTGCGCGCGATATGGCGTCAGCGCTCGGCACGGTTGCGGCGATGAGCGCCCTGGTAAGGACGGTCAGCGGTCCGTTTTTTATAGAAAATTCGGTTAAAAGCGAGCAGCTTTCGGAGGAAAACCTCTCGCAATATATAATACCCACCGAAAGTCTTTTGCCCTTTGACAGCTATTTTGCCGAGGGCAGGGCTGAAAAGCGGCTTTTGAACGGACTTTCGGCAACCTGCACGCAGGGCGACGGAACGTATAAACTGTACCTCAGCGACGGCTCGTTCTACGGGCTCTGCGAGGCAAAAGACGGCGAAATTAAGGTAAGGACAAAATTATGTTGAACGTAATCGAATACGGAAAAGACGAATACTCATTTCCTGCGCTGCTCGTTCTCGGCTGTTTCGATGCCATACACCTCGGACACAGGGAGCTCATAAAAAAGGCTAAATTACAGGCCAAAATCAACGGGCTCGACCTCGGCGTTATGATGTTCCGCGACGGCAAGGGCGGCGCGCTCGTCTACTCGTTTGAAGAGCGTTTAAAGCTTCTTGAGGGATTGGGGGTGAAGTTTGTGCTCGCCATCGACTTCAACGAGGAGTTTATGGCAACCGCGCCCCTCGATTTCCTCGCCACGATAGAGAACAACATCAATGTCAAGGCGTATATGAGCGGCAAGGACTTCCGCTTCGGTGCAAAGGCAAAGGGCAAGGCGTCCACGCTCAAGAACTATGCGGAGGATGATGAGAACGGCGTATGGTATATGTCCGTAAAGGACGTGCTGTGCGGCGGCGAAAAGGTCAGCACGACGCTCATAAAGTCCTGCCTCGACTGCGGCGACATAGAAAAGGCTGATAAGCTCCTCGGCTCTGACTTCAACGTCACGGGCGAGGTAGTGCACGGCGCAGGCAGGGGGAGCGGAAAGGTTGGTTTCCCCACCATAAATCTTGTCTATCCCGCAGACAAGTATCCCGTAAAGTCGGGCGTGTACAAGGTATATTCGATAATTGACGGCGTAAAGTATTACGGCATTGCCAACTACGGCAACTGCCCGACGTTCGGCGACGACAGAATAGCGCTGGAGGTCTATTTCGACGGCTTCTCCGGCGATCTTTACGGCGCGACCGTCACTGTATATTTCCTCTCGTATATCAGGGATATCGTTGCATTTGCAAGCGTGGAGGAGCTCACTGCTCAGCTCAACCGCGATATAGAATTTTTAAGGAGCGGAGAGAACGTTTCGGAAATTGCCGCTGGGGAAATACCCGACGCGGCGGCAGAACCCGCACCCGAAGAAACGACTGCGGTCGAAGAAACTGCACCTGCAGAAACGGTAATAGTTGAAGAACCCGCACCTGCGGAAACGGCAATTGTTGAAGAGGTTGCCGAAGTTAAGGAAGAACAGCCCGAAGAGCTGACGGAAGAGGAGCTCTCGGAGGGACAGCCCGAGTGCTGCGCCGCAAGCGTGCCCGAGGAATGTCCTGCCGAAGAGGTTGAGGACGACGGCTTTGACGACCCAGCGGAGGAGAGCGCAGCCGAAGGCGAAGAAGGAGATAAACTTGATTAAGTTCGGACCGAGCGGAAACAGCAACAGTTTCTATGAAATGGGCTACAAGCACACCGCGCAGGCGCCCGAATATCTGAATAAATTCGGGCTTGACTGCTTCGAATATTCGTTCGGCAGGGGCATTACCCTCTCGGAGGGCAAGGCAGAGGAGATAGGCTCTGCATTTGCCGCGGCGGAGAAGGAGATAAGCGTACACGCGCCCTACTTCATAAACTTTGCCAACCCCGACGACGAGGCGGCGCAGAAGTCGTATAACTACGTGCTCAACAGCGCAAAGTTTTTAAAGCTTATGGGCGGCAGGCGGCTTGTCTTTCACCCGTCAACGCAGGGCAAACTCAATAGGGAGGACGCAGTTGCGCTTACTCTCGAAAGGCTCAAGCGCCTTACCGACTATATCTACCTCAACAACCTCGAAGATGTCACATACAGCCCCGAAACTATGGGCAAGCTCGCGCAGATAGGCACCGTAGAGGAGATTGTGGAGTTCTGCAAAATTGATAAAATCTATGTTCCCTGCTTCGATTTCGGGCATATAAACGCAAGGGAACAGGGCAGTTTAAAGACTGTGGATGACTATAAGAGCCGCCTTGAATATATTATAGCCGAGCTCGGCTATGACAGGGTAAAGGGTTTCCACATACATTTTTCCAAGATTATGTACGGCGGCAAGGGCGAAATCAAGCATCTTACATTTGACGATATGGTCTACGGTCCGGAATTTGAACCGCTCGCCGTCGCCTTAAAGGAGCTTAAGCTGGAGCCATATATAGTCAGCGAATCGGACGGCACCCAGGCAGAGGACGCCGCTAAAATGAAACAAATCTACAATACTGTTGACATATAATTATTTTTTTGGTAAAATATTATGGTAATTGATACTATAAGAAAGATATATGCCGAGGTAGGGGCAGACGCTCTCGTCACAAGGGAGGACGACCTTCGCTTCTATCTTACGCGATTTTCAAGCTCGTTCGGCATTGTGGTTGCGGACGGCGACGGTATAGTGTTCTATACCGACAGCAGATATCTCGAGGCGGCACAGAAGAGCCTCAAAGATGATGGCATAGAGGTAAGGGAATATCCCCGCGGCGCAAAGCTTGGGGAACTCCTCAAGGGATATAAGACGCTGGGAATGTCTCTCGGCAGAATTTCCGCATCTAATTATCTCTCGCTTAAGGAGAGCGGCTTTGAAATAGTCGACAGTCTTGGCGCGTTTGAAAGCGCTATGGCGGTCAAGCGCGACGACGAGATAGCCGATATCTCGCTTGCCTGCAAGGCGACTGACAGGGCTTATCTTGAGTTGCTCGGCAAAATAAAAGAGGGAATGACCGAAAACGAGGTCGCGGCGCTCCTCGAATATCTTATGAGGAAGAACGGCGCAAGCGGCACAAGCTTTTCTACGATATGCGCGTTCGGCGCAAACGGCAGCGTTCCCCATCACGAGACGGGAAATACTAAGTTGAAGTTCGGCGACGCCGTGCTCATAGATTTCGGCTGTAAGGTAAACGGATATTGCTCCGACTGCACGAGGACGTTCCTCTTCGGCGACGACGGAAATCACGCTGAATTCAAGGATATATACGAAAAGGTGCTCACGGCGCATATGCTCGTCAAGGAGCAGTTCACCTGCGGTATGACGGGCAGGCAGGGCGACGCAATTGCCAGGGACTATTTCGCAAAATTCGGTCTCGATAAGTATTTTACCCACTCGCTCGGTCACAGCCTCGGCGTAAACATACACGAAACGCCCTCGCTCTCGCCCAACGAGGAGAGGACTTTCAGCGACGGTATGGTCTTTTCGGACGAGCCTGGCATCTACCTTGCGGGCAAGCTCGGAATTAGGATAGAGGACACCGTAACGCTCAAAGGCGGAAAGGTTGTAAGCCTTACCGACAGCGATAAAAAATTGTTGATTATTTAACTTTATTCATAAGCAAATTATTAAGGAGTAAAAATATATGGCATCTATTTTAGCAGGCGACATCAGAAAGGGCGTAACTTTTGAGTACAACGGCAAGGGCGTTTACACCGTTACCGAATTCCAGCACGTAAAACCCGGCAAGGGCGCAGCATTCGTAAGGGCAACGCTCAAGAACGTCGTTACGGGACAGGTTCTCTCGGACATCACGTTCAATCCTACCGCAAAGCTCGAAACGGCTCAGGTTGAAACGAGGAAGATGACTTATTCCTATACCGACGGCGAGTTCTATAACTTTATGGACCCCGATACCTTTGAAATTATTCCCCTCAACTATGACCAGGTAGAGGATGCTCTTAAATATATCAAGGAGAACGACACCGTAACAATCAAGTTCCTCCACGGCACGGCATTCTCCGTAGAGCCTGAAAACTTTGTCGAACTCAAGGTCGTCGAGTGCGAGCCCGGCGTAAAGGGCAACACCGCGACAAACGCTCTCAAGAACGCTACCGTAGAGACGGGCGCAACCATTCAGGTGCCTATGTTCGTCGAAGAAGGCGAAGTCATCCGCATCGATACCCGCAGCGGCGAGTATATGTCGAGGGTCGGCAAGTAATTTTCTCCTGTAATGAAAGCGGTCATTCAACGGGTAAAGAATACTTCGCTCTCGGTTGACGGGCAGCTCATATCCTCTATAGATTTCGGACTTACGGTATTTCTCGGCGTGGGCGTCGGCGACAGTCAGGTCAATGCCGACAAGATGGCGTACAAGATTGCGCGCCTCAGGATTTTCGAGGACGAAAACGGCAAGATGAACCGCTCCGTAAAGGATGTCGGCGGAGAAGTGCTTATGGTTTCGCAGTTCACGCTGTACGGGGACTGCGCGCACGGCAATCGCCCGAGTTTTACGGGCGCGGAGCAACCAGAAAAGGCGAACGAGCTGTACGAATACTGCGTAAAAAAGCTAGGCGAAGAGGGAATAACCGTCAGAAAGGGCGTATTCGGCGCAGATATGAAGATAAGCCAGCTCAACGACGGACCCGTAACTATAATAATGGAAAACTGAAAGCAGGGCGACTTAAGTTCGCCCTGTAACGCTATATGAAAATACTCTATTGCGGCACGGCAGCGGCAGAAGGCGTACCCGCAATGTTCTGCTCCTGCCCCGTGTGTAACAACTTAAGAACAAACTATCCCCGTCTTGCGCGCACCCGCTCGCAGGTGGTAATCGACGGCGTAATTTCTGTGGACTTCCCGCCCGAGGCGTTCAGCCATTCGCTATCCTACGGCGTCGATCTTTCGGCGCTGAGATATGCGCTCATAACCCATTCGCATATGGATCACTTCTACGCGCACGACTTCATTTTAAGGGGATATAAGTACGCCACGCTCGCCGCAGACGTACTTGAAATCTACGGCAATGCGGAGGTTGCGGCGGTCTTTTCGGAGTGCACCGCGAGGGAGATGAAGGGCGAGGTAGCAACCCACGTCAGGGTCAAAGTCGTCAGCGCCTACAGCGAATTTGCGCTCGGCGAATACCGCATACTCACCATTCCCGCAATGCACGGAACGAAGGAGGAGGCGCTATTATACTATATCGAACGCGGCGGCAAGGGCTATCTGCACCTTTATGATACGGGAAACATTTCGGATGAGGCGATTGCCTTTCTCGGCGCGAGGGGCGCACGCGCAGACGTCGTTTCCTTCGACTGCACCTTTCTCGACGCGCCCGAAGTAAAAGGCACGCGGCATATGTGCATTACGACGGTCAAGGACATAGAGCGCAGGCTGAGCGCGGCAGGCGTGGTAAATTCGGGCACAAGGTCGGTAATCACGCACTTTTCTCATAACTCCGACCCTACGCCCGAAAGAATTATGGCAATTGAGAGGGGCTATTCTGTTACGGCGGCTTACGACGGAATGGAAATTAAAATCTGATATGAAGTTTTTCAGACATTTAAGGACGGTTATGCACCACAGGCGGCTTGTTAGAAAGCACTGTTTCAAGGTGGGGCTCTATTGGCAAGGGCTCACGCACGACCTTTCAAAATTTTCCCCGTCGGAATTTCTGCCGGGCGCTAAGTACTATCAGGGCAACAGAAGCCCGCAGGCGAGGGAGAGGGAGCTCTTCGGCTATTCCCCCGCGTGGCTGCACCACAAGGGCAGGAATAAGCACCATTTCGAGTATTGGAGCGACTCCGACGCGCAGGGCGGGTTCATCTCCGTGCCTATGCCGCCGAAGTACTTTGCCGAGATGATCTGCGACCGCGTCGCCGCCAGCAAGACGTACAAGGGCAAGGACTACACCGACTATTCGCCGCTCGAATACTATCTCGGCAGGCGCGACAAGGCGAGGATGCACCCGCAGACGGCGCAGCTTTTAGAGGAGTACTTAACTTTGCTCGGCGAGCAGGGCGAAAAGGCGATGTTTACACGCCTTAAGCAGTATGTGAGGGACAGCAAAAAGCGCAGGAACTTTAATGACGGTCAGTCTGAATAGTATAAGTCAAAACCACCAGTGCAACTGGTGGTTTGCTCATACCCTAAAAGGGTAAATTACCAGCCAACCCGTAAACGGGCATCGCTTTTAATATAGCGTCAT
>CASEDP010000013.1 GCA_949286835.1 uncultured Clostridia bacterium
TTATAATAATGTCATGGATAAACAGGCATATCATTACAACAAAAAGAAACTTAAAGGCAAGACGGCGGGAACATATCGCTATTTTTACCCCTGTGACCCTTACGACAATCCCGACATCTGGCTGGAAGATAAGGCCTATGCCGAGATTGAAGTTACAGAGCGCGAATGGCAGATTTTATATTCTCTGGACAAAACAGAGTATAAAGATAACCACGCCTATACACGGAAGTTTACGCCGCTTATTTACAGCAAAGATGAAGAAGAACTCACACCCAAACAGCGGCAAAAGAGAATAGACAAAAAGCGACTATTTGACGAAATATCCAACGACAAGATAGACATAAATCGAGCAATGAGCCGTCTCAATGAACAGGAGCGCAAGGTTTACTCCCTATTCCACTTCAAGGACTTAACACAATCTGACATTGCAAAACAGCTCGGCAAAACGCAGGGCTACATTTCCATGGTACTCGAAGCCGAAGAAAGGATTGCCGAGTACGACGGAGATAAAACCCCTGACGGCGTTGCCTGGCGATATTGGAAAGTCTTTGTACGTAAGGGACACATGCCGAATTATGTTGACGTTGAAATTGAATATGCACTCAGTCAACTTGTATGCGACCTTGTCCCATTCTTCCTTTGGTTTTACAGCGCAAGCGACCTTATCCGCTTTGCGACCAAGACCTATCTTTTTGCAAACGACAAGATGGAAAACGAGATAAACGAATATCTTTCATCCGTTTCCGAAGAAGAAAGGCAGCACTACGAAGATTATTACGGAAAACAGCCTGTAATTATTGGCGCACTTTATATCCGCTTTGTAAAAGAGGTCACCAGGAGAAAAAAACGCGGACTGCACGAGAGAGATAACATATACACCACATTTATAAATATGGCAGACAAGATTGCCAAACGAGTTCACATGACGACGGACGACTTTATAGAGAAAAGATTTTTGCCGCACGTTGCCGAAAAGCGCATGAAGGGCGTACGGCAGTTCTATAAGCTCTACACGGGCAAGAGTCTGCCGAAAAAATAATTTTAAAAAATTTTTGAATTTTACTAATATTTTCGGTGTGCCCGTGGCTTATATATAGGAGCGGGTGCGACCGAACAGGTCAATCTACCAAAACTTAATATATTTAAAGTCGAAGGGACGCAACCGAACAGGTTGCGCCCTGGCATTTTGCCAAATAATTAAAGGAGGAAAAGAGAAATCAAATTTTACACAAATAAGCCGACGTGGTATGCTTACCCAGACGAGGACGAGCCGACAGCACCACGGCCGAAGCACTCCACTATTTCTGTAATCAAACACAGGGCGCGTGAACTTTCACACATAGATAACTACCTTTCGGACTGCGAACAACGGTTTAAGGTGGAATACTTAAAGAGAATGTCGAAGCCGGCCGAAGCTATCCGTCGCTATTTTTACGAGTGCTACGCCTATGCCGTGAACAAAATCGGCTTTCTGAAAACGCATGAGAACATTGTATGCGCGGCAATCATAACCGAAAAGGCGCGACGCAATCTCTTCGTATGGTATGTGCCTATAACCGAAAAGTGGACAAGCAAAGTCATTAGCAATGACAAGAGCGAGCAAGGCAACAGGCTGCAACGATATGACGAGTTCGGCGACCCACTGTACACTAAACACGCAGACATTGACGCGCCGAGGCTTTCAAGTTCGGAGTTCTGGAAAGCTCGAGGCGGGCTGACGTCCTATTCTGACTTGCAGGAAGACTTTTACAATAAAATTTCTTCCAATTACGGAGCGGAGCGAGGAGAAAGTAAGTCGTATCTGAAAAACACAAATGCTGAACAGGCAAGACGTTTTCAGCGAATGGACGGCGATCTATACGACGAACCGCCGCCCTACGACGATGTACCGTTTTGATTTGAACAAAATTCAAAATTGTTCGTCAGGGCCTTGACATTTTCGTCTAGGCCGATATAATCGTATTAACTTTCCGAACAGGAATGTTTTGCAAACACAACTGAATATCTCAAATTGGCGGCAACAGCCGAACGAACAGCGACGCTTTTGCCCGAAAATATAATACAAGGAGGATTTTTGTGTTATATGGTAAGAGAACATAGTAACCATTCAGTGAGAGAACATTGTAGCTGCACAAATCAAACAATAAGGAGAATTGAACTATCGAAAGACATCAGGTAACTTAGCACATTGTGCCGAAGACAATGCGTTGACGGCACTATACGGACAACTCTCTGCCATAAGAAAGACTATGGGCGAGATTGTCAAGACCAGAGAAAACATTTCTGAAAATGGCAAAAGCGGCTTTAAATTTACCAAACAGGAGATTAAAGCCATGCCGGAACATATCAGGAAAATATTTATAGCAAACAATTACATAGTAAATTACAGAATAACTTCTAACGGATACTTCGAGGCTCGCATACGCCGTAAGGGAATGTATATCGAGGCTTCGGGACGAGATTTTGAGACAATGCGTACTCGCTTTATCCAGAGACTTACCGCCTTTTATGACCGTCCTGCCGTACAGCCAAAGGTTGAAGAGATTACTCCAGAAATACCTACAGCTCAAAATGTATTATTCGGAGATTACGGTCGTGACTGGCTGAAAATCAAGGAGCAAACGACAAAACCTTCAACCTATAAGGAATACGAGCGTTCCTTCCGTGTAGATTTAGAGCCTGCTTTCGGCAACAGAGTTCTTGCAGAAATTACTAGAAATGAACTGCAAAATTATCTCTTCGGCATAGTCGGCGAAAATAAGCACAGAAAAGCTGAAAAGCTCGCCCTCATGCTCAATTGCATATTCGATATGGCGGCAGAGGATTTTTCTATCCCCTCCCCGATGAAGAAAGTCGTACTGCCTAACTATCAGACAAAGAAAGGTCAGGCACTCACTTCGGACGAGGAAGAAAGGCTTATAAAATACTGCAAGTCACATAGAGAAGTTGAAGGCACAGATGCACTGCTTGTACTGTTACTCTTCGGTTTAAGAAAGTCTGAACTTGCCAGCATAGAGATTATAGACGGCAAGTGGCTACAATGTGAGACCAGTAAAGAGCGTTTGGGGCAGAACGTCGTTTTACGAAAGATACCATTTACTCCTCAAGCTAAGAAATTTCTTCCTTGCATCGACTTTGAAAAGGCAAAGAAAGCCAACCTAAACACAATCTCTACAAGAATGAAAAGACTGCTCCCCGAAAGACATCCGCACGAACTTAGGCATACTTTTATCAGCCGTTGCAAAGAATGCGGAGTTGCATCAGAGGTCGTGAGCATATGGGCAGGACACAGTTTAAGTGGTACGATTACCTCGACTGTATACACCCATTATTCGGAAGAATTTCAGCTTAAAGAAGCCGAGAAGGTAATTTACTGACGGGAATTTCCCCAATGACTATTTTTGAAAGAACAAAATCAAATAAAAAAGCCCAAATAAGCAGGCAAAACACTTAAAATTTAGGGCAACGAGCAAAAATTACTCCGTAAATGTCTCGCAAGGCGCAAGGAAACCGCCTTGATCGGTCACCGTTCGCGCAATCCGCTATGCGCTCACTCATAAAAACTGCGGGAAAACAGTAGGTGTCTACTGTTTTATAGTCCGCAGTTTTTCCCCAATTCTTTCCCCAATTTGGGGAAGAGCTTAAAAAAAGACAAAAATTAAAACACTATATATTGATTTTTCTTAGTGAAATTTACAATATATAGTGTCTTATGGCTGGGGTAGCTGGATTTGAACCAACGAATGACGGAGTCAGAGTCCGTTGCCTTACCGCTTGGCGACACCCCAATATTCTGTTGTATGCAACCTGTAAACCCAAGTTGCTTAGATATTATATAAAATCATTATAAAAATTACAAGCAATTTTGCGCCCTTTTTTAATTTTATTATAATTTTTTATTTTGACCTCTCCTTTCCTGCTCATCCCGATACGGGGCTCTGCAACATTTCCGACACGAATATTCATTTACGCATTTCTCATAAACAACTTGAAGTATTGACTGTTTTGCGATATAATGTATCCCGAAAGGATAAGCTGAAAGCATATATTTCCGAAAAGTCGATCCGTGAAATGAGTTAAAGCATTATATCATTAAGACCGCTCGACATTTCGAATAATATGCAATTACCCCCGACATATGCCGCAACTAACCGCAACGGAGAGAAATATTTATGAAGATTATACACTGCGCCGACATACATCTCGGCAGCGCCTTTGCCGACCTTGACGCCCTTAAGAGCGAAGAGCGAAGACGTGAACTGCGCGCCACTTTTGAGAGGATTATCTCCTTTGCGGAGGCGAACGGAGTGCGCGCGATTATCCTTGCGGGCGATGTATTCGACAGCGCCCGTCCCTTTATGCGGGATAAAAAATTCTTCTATGCCGCGATTAAGGCGCACCCGTCGATAGACTTTTTGTACCTTCGCGGCAACCACGACGTTGCGGGCGGATATGAGTGCTCTCTGCCAAATCTTAAAACCTTTTCTTCAAAGTGGCAGGGATACCGCTATGACGATGCCGACATATTCGGCGCAGAACTTCCGTATGACGGCGATATGTATGACGAACTGAGGCTGAACCGCGACCGCTTTAACATTGTGGTGTTGCACGGCGACATAAATTCCGAAATCAGCCTTTCAAAACTTAAGAACAGATATATAGACTACCTTGCACTTGGACACATACACTTCCACTTCTGCGCGGAGCTGGACGCGCGCGGCAGATATGCCTATTGCGGCTGTCCAGAGGGAAGGGGTTTTGACGAGACGGGCGTAAAGGGATTTATCCTTATTGACACCGCCGCCCGCAAAATACAGTTTGTGCCCTTTGCGCGCCGCACAATATGCGAATACGATGCCGACATAAGCGGCTGTACGGGCGCGTATGAGGCATATGAGCGCATACGGCAAAACTGCGGGCGCGACGCCGACGGCATAGTGCGTTTTAACCTGTGCGGCAGGATATCCTTCACCGACGCTCGCCTTGCCGAGGAAGTGAGACAATACCTTGCCGACGACTATTATCACGTAACCGTCAAAGACAAGACAAGACCCGTAATCCGCACCGACGAGCTCAAGGAAAACACCTCTCTCACGGGGCAGTTTTACCGCTCGGTAATGGCGGACGGACAGCTTTCGGAGCGCGACAAGCTGCGCGTTATTGAGGCGGGACTGAACGCCCTGAGCGGCGGGGAGGCAGAGCTGTGAGACTTCTGAACTGCCGCATCGACGCATTCGGCAAATTGCGCGGGGTGCAATTTGACTTTAAGGAGGGACTTAACTCCTTCTGCTTTGAAAACGGCTGGGGCAAGACGACGCTTGCCTCCTTCATACGCGCAATGTTCTACGGACTGAAATCCGAGAGGGCAAACTCCAGAGACGCGGGCGAGCGAGCGCACTTCCGCCCCTTTGACGGCAACGCATTCGGCGGCAGCCTGCAGTTCGTGTACGGCGGCGACACATATACCGTAAAGCGCGCGTTTGACGCGAGGAGCGAAGCGCGCGACAGGGCGGAATTTTTCTGCAACGGCAGGGAGATTTATGTACCCGACGGCGACTTCGGCAAGAATATCCTCGGCATTGACGAGCAATCCTTTTCGAGGACGCTGTTTGCGGGACACGAGGACATAGAGACCACCTCCACCGGCGACATAAACGCCAGGCTGAACGCCTATAGCAGGGGCGAAGGCAGCGCGGAACTCGCCGTAAAGCGACTGGACGCAGAGCGCAAGAAGTATAAAAAAGACAGGGGCAACAGCGGCATAATAAATACCCTGAACGCGGGATGCGACCGCATACGCGCGGATATATCTGCGGCGAGGCAGCGCGCCGACAAGCTGGACGGGCTTTACGCCGAGCGGGAAGAGCTGACGAAAAAGAGCCTTGCGGTGCAGGCGGAACTTGACCGCGCGGGACAGAACGAACAGGCAAAGGCGCGGAGAAACACCTACCGACAGTACTCGGAGGACGCCGAGAGGGAACGCGCCGCCGCCACCGCCATTGCGCGGACATACCCCAACGGGTTGCCCTCCGCCGGAGAGACCGAACGCGCGCGGCAGACTGCTGCGGATGCCGGGGCGCGGCGGCAGACATATGCCGAGGACGCCGAAAAAATGCGCCTGCAGCTTGAGAGCCGCTTTGCCGATATGCCCGAAAGCGGCGAAATTGAGGCCTGCCGAAGGGCGGCAAATTCATTTTACGGACTGAAGATCGTCGACGGCGAAGCCGAACGGAACAGTCGGGCGCGGCGCTCGCGGCTGACGGCGGCGCTTTTGTGCGCCTCGCTGGGGCTTATGGGCGCGGGCATAGCCTCATTCATCTATAATGTGCCCCTTGCCGGCGCGGTTGCGACAGTGCTTGCCCTGCTGCTCGCAGTGCTGTGCGCGGTGCAGATAAGGTCGTTCAAAGTCGGCGCGGACGGCGAGGAGGAAAGGCGCGCGCGGAGGATATATTCGCGCTACGGCTACGACAGTGCGCAGAGCTTTGTGCGGGACATAGACGAGCTGGAGCGGTTGAAAGCGCAGGGCGGCAAGGCGGTTGACGAGAGTGCGCCGCTGCAGGCGTTTCTCGGGCAATACGCGCCGCACCTTGAGGGCGACGACGAGGAGAAGCTGCGCCGCATATGCGCGGACAGCGCCGCATACGAAGAGCATATTAAGATGGCAAGCCGACTTGAGGCACGGGCAAAGGAGTTCTTTGACGGGGACGCCCCCTGCTCTGCGCCCGACACGCGCGAGCTTGTGAGAAGGCTCTCCTCGCTCAACGCGGCGATGAGTTCGCTCGACGCGAGAATTGAGGAATGTGAGGCATATGCCCGGAAGATGCCCGACCTTGAAAACGCGCTGAAAGCCGAACTTGCAAGAGTTGAGAGCGCCGAGGACGACTACCGCATACTTGTGGCGGCAATAAGGCACATAGAGAACGCCGACAGAGAGCTGAAGGAAAGGGTGGTTTCGCCCATCGAGAACGCATACAGGGCATATGCGTCGCGCATAAACCGCGCGCTCGGCGAGGGCGCGGCGATAGACGCCGAACTCGGCGTAATGTACGAGGACGGCGGGGCGCTGCGAGGCGGACTGCATATGAGCTCCGGTCAGGCGGCGGCAAGCTCGCTCTGTTTCCGACTTGCGCTGTGCGACTGTCTGTACGGCAGCGAAAAGCCCTTTATAGTGCTCGACGACCCCTTTGCCTATCTGGACGAAAATTGCCTTGCAAACTGCGCGGCGGTGCTCAGGGAACTTGCGCGCGGCAGACAGATTATCTACTTCGCCTGCCACCCTTCACGCCGCATATGAAGGGCGCGGACTTCGGGGCGGCATTGGCGATAATAAAGAGGTGACATAGATGACGCAATTCGACACCGCGGAAATTGAAAGACTTACGGCACGCGACAGGCTTATGCGGCGCATTGCCCTGCCCGTATGCGCCGCGATTATTGTAACGGGAATAATAGCCGCCACAATGTTTGCTGGCGGCGAAGAGAGATTTGTGACGGCTTACCTCGTCCTGCTGGCGGTTGACGCGTTTGCCGTCGCGGCGTTTTTTGCCTGCTCGCTGGCGATATATATGCCCAATGCGGCGAAGCTTAAAAGAGAAGTACGGCGCATTATGTATGCCGACCTGTCCGCACACAGCAAACTTTTCGAGGGCGACGACGTGATGATGAGCGTTGTATTTGAAAAGGACGCGCTGCGCATAAGCACGGCAAGGGGCGAACGAGCTTTCGACCTCAAGGCAATCAGAGGCGCGCCCTCCGTCTACTCCGCCTGCGGGAATATGCTGTACGACTACATTCTCGCCTATTGGCAGTCCGCCTGCGAACGCGGCTTTAAGGGCAATGCGAGGTGCTTTGATTTGACCGACCCGAAAGACAGAGAAATCATACTCGTAAAGGACGGGGTGCCGACAAAGCGCCTAAAGAACGCGGACGAAATACTTGCATACGGAAAGGGAGCGGAGAAATAATCTCCGCTCCCCTCTCTTTACTTCTTTTTCAGATTATCGCCGATGTATTCGTCGTGAAAGCGCGCGACCTCTTCAGGGTCGAGCGAAATGTGCTGGAGCGCGCCCGTACATTCCGTGGCGCTGACCGCACCGTCGACGAGCTCTTCGATGACCTTTTTGCTGTTTATCCTTGCCATACTACCATTATGGACGAGTTAAGGAGATTTTATGCAACAAATATGCCCGCCGCGGACGCGGCGGGCATTCATAATGTCAAGTTAAATTACGGCTGCTTGCCGATGTATGCGAGGATACCGCCGTCGACATAGAGAATGTGACCGTTGACGAAGTCGGAGGCGTCAGATGCGAGGAACACCGCGGGCCCCATAAGGTCTTCGGGCGTGCCCCAGCGCTCTGCGGGGGTCTTTGCGACGATGAAGCTGTCGAAAGGATGACGGCTGCCGTCGGGCTGGCGCTCTCTCAAGGGCGCAGTCTGGGGAGTTGCGATATAGCCGGGACCTATGCCGTTGCACTGAATGTTGTACTTGCCGTACTCAGAGCAGATATTCTTTGTGAGCATTTTAAGTCCGCCTTTTGCCGCAGCATACGCGGAGACAGTCTCCCTGCCGAGCTCGCTCATCATAGAGCAGATGTTGATTATCTTGCCGTGCCCCTTCTTTATCATAGAGGGAATGACAGCCTTAGACACGATGAAGGGCGCGTTGAGGTCGACATCTATTACTTTTCTGAAGTCTGCCGCGCTCATCTCCGTCATAGGCGTGCGCCTGATGATGCCCGCGTTGTTGACGAGAATGTCGATTACGCCGACTTCCTTTTCTACCTTTGCGACAAAGGCGTTGACTGCCGCCTCGTCGGTGACGTCGCAGACATAGCCGTGGGCTTCGATGCCCGCTTCCTTATATGCCTTGATGCCCTTATCGACGAGTTCCCGGTTGATATCGTTGAATACAATGGTTGCGCCCGACTGAGCATATGCCGATGCGATTGCAAAGCCTATGCCGTAGGATGCGCCCGTTACGAGGGCGATTTTGCCCTTGAGCGAAAATTTCTGTTCAAATGACATTTTTAATAATTCTCCTCAAAATTTATTTACTATATTATAACACCGAAAGTCTGACCTGTAAATAGGAAAGTTGAGTTTAACATCAGATTTTACTTAAATTTAAGTATATCTGCACGCCGTTTACACAATTTATTGCCGTCCGTCGCAGAAATAATACGCTGACCGCCATCGCCGCCGCTCGGGGAAATTGTCCCCCGGCGAAGCTGCCCGCCCCCCGACCGCCGCGCGGTGCGCAATATGCAATTTACAAAAAATCCCCCGACGGCGCATCGCCGTCGGGGGATTTGACTTTACTTGATTATAAATTACTCGCCCTTGAAAGGAAGCAGGGCAGCGATCCTTGCGCGCTTGATTGCCGTGGAAAGCTCTCTCTGGTGCTTTGCGCAGTTGCCGCTCATGCGCCTGGGGAGCATTTTACCGGATTCGGTAACGAACTTCTTGAGACGGTTTATGTCCTTATAGTCGATAACCTCTACCTTTTCCTGGCAGAAAACGCAGGTCTTTCTGCGGGGAGCCTTCTTAAAGCTCTTCTTAACTACGGTTTTCTCTTCCATTTTATTCTCCTTGAATGTTGACCCTTAAAATCAGAAGGGGATATCGCTGTCGTCGTCGAACGACTGAAGCGTAGGCTTTTTCTTTCCGCCTGCAGGTGCCTGATTGGAGGGAGTAAAGTCGCTTTCGTAGCCGCTGTCGCCGCCGTCGCGGGGGGACAGGAATTCCACGTCCTGGCAGATTATGTCGACGCCCGTGCGCTTTACGCCCTGGCTGTCTTCATAATTGCGGAGCTCGATAGAGCCCATAACTGCAACCTTCTTGCCCTTCTTTGCGTAGCGTGCGATTGTTTCGCCCAATCCGCGCCAAGCCGTGCAGTTGAAAAAGTCGGTCTTTCTCTCGCCGTCGGCACCCGAATAGTTCCTGTTTACGGCAATTGCAAAACGGCATATGGATACGCCGCTTGTCGTTTCCGTAAGCTCGGGGTCGCGCGTGAGATTGCCAATCAAAAATACCTTGTTCATCTTTGCACCTTATTTAACGGTTATAATTCTTCTTAAAACTTCTACCGAAAGACCGGCAACTCTGTCAAGTTCCTTGACTACGCTGCCTTCTGCTTCAAAGGTCATAACTGCGTAATAGCCGTCGGACTTATAGTTGATGGGATAAGCCAACTTCTTTACGCCCCACTTATCGGTGGAGACGACCTTGCCGCCGTTGTCGTTTACGATAGTTTCAAACTTCTGAACAAAGCTTTCCTTTGCCTCGTCTGAAAGAGCCGCATCCAAAACATAGAGCATTTCGTAAGTTTTCATTTCTTTCACCTCCCGGACTTAATCGGCATACCACTTTCGGTATGCAAGGTTTGCGCACATTGCGTGCCGTAATATAATACATTATTAAAGACAATTTGTCAACAGATTTTTATGCCTTATTGCGCTATGGAAACAACCGCTTTTATAAGTTCTGCAAGCGTCATATCGCCGAGGCACTTTTCATAGGGCTGACCGCCGACATAGAGATATTTGTCAAATCCTTCGCTGCTCTCCAGAATGTCGGCGTCCACAAGTTCGTAGAGCGTTGCGCCGTTGATGTTCTTCGCCGCGTGCCTTATCATATTGTGGAAATTGTTTATTGTATATACGCTCTCGGCGCCGTCCACATAGAGAATGAGTTTCCAAAGTCCCTGCGCGCTTCCGTAGGTAAAGTACGTCACGCCGTCAGTGCCCCACGAAGCAATCTGTTCGTCGGTGAGCTTACCCGTGCCGTTTACGAGCAAATATCCTCCGTTGCCGTCCGAAACATAATAGAGATATTCAGCATTGTAGCTTTTCGCCGTAATGATAGTGAACGAATAATAGGTCGCCGCGTCGGGGTCGGAAGAGCCGCCGTTTACGCTTGCCAGCCATTCCTCTTCGGTTATCCTGCCGTTCTCCCCTGCAGGAACATACTTGCCCTCGTCGTTGAGCACATAGTACTTTGCCTGCGCGACGTATTCTTCGGATACGACGTAACTTGCGTAAATCTCTTCGGCATAGATACTCTGAATGGTTATCTCGTCTATCGCCGTCGAGAGGTCGTCAATCTTCGTATTTTTGAGCTGTTTTAAGATGTTGGAGCTGTTTTCGTCGATATCTATTACGTCGCTGAGATAGAGCTGACCGACATCGTCGCCGAGGCTTTCCACCGTGCTGTGACGGAGAGCCCAGAGAATTTTGTCCTCTTCGGTAAGTGAGCTGCCCATAATTTCGCCCAGCGTAAGGTCTTTTTTGATGCCGTCTATTCTGTCGGAAATTCCGTTCACGGGAGTACCGTCGGGATATACTCTCTCGCCGCCGTCCTCGTACCATACCGCGACAATCTTTTCCTTGCCGTTTTCATCGGTCACCGTCCTGACGAAACAGTCGAAAATTGCGCCATCCGCCGTCTTGTACTTGCCCGTATAGCTGTAATCTTCGCCCTCCGCCGCGACGAGGTTAGTCACGCCGTAGCCCATATATGCCATTATGGCATTGTCGGCAGTGATGTCTGCAACTCCGCCGATGGTAAGGTTTTCGGTGAGCGTCGTCACCCTGTCGGACAGCGTGTTGACCGTGGTTGCAAAGATATCCGCAGCCACGCCGCCCTGCATATACCACGCGGAGGAAATTTTGCCGTCCGCAGCCGAAGCGACGTAGCAGACGACGCTTTCGCCGCCCTCCGCCGCATACTTGCCGACGTGGTCGTACTCCCTTCCGCCTATGCTGCCGCTCTCCTCGCGGAGGTTGGTTATGCCGTAGCCGATATAGGACATTATCGCGTCGTCGGGCTTGACGTCTATGAGAACGGTTACCGAGAGATTATCGGCAATCTCCGAAATCTCGCTTACGGTTGCGCCCTTGAGCTCTTTGCCGTCTGCGGAGGAGATTATCTTTTCGACCTGATTGTCCCCGTTTACGACTATGTTGACGGGAATGTTCTCGCCGTCCCTGTCGTAAATGCCGACATATCCGTCAGCCGTCAGGGAGACATCGGTTACCTTGTAGACGATGTACATCATAACGTCGCTCTCTACGTCGACGTTGTCTATTACGGAGCCGATTGCCAGCGACTGTATCTCGTCCTTGAGGTCGATGTCGTTGTTGATGAGCGTACCGACGGACATATCGCCGAATATTTCCAATGTCACCTCGTTTTCGCCGAGAAGTTCTTCGGCGGGAACGTAGTAGAGCGGTTCAAACGTATCGTTTATGAGGCTGTTGAACGTCACCTTGTTAACCTGCACCTCGGTGCCGTTTGCCGTCTTATAGAAGTTACCCGTGAGGTTTGTATAGTTTTCGCCGTACTTTGCGGGATATTCGTAGGAAGCCGTATCGGATACGACAGCCGCGTCGTCCAGGGCGAAGCGTCCGCCTTCATCCTCTGAAACGACGATATACGAAGTGCCCTCGGCATATATCGTTTCGTATACCCTTTCGCCGGCGTCGTTGAAGCCGTTGCCGACAAAATCCTCCCTTATCGCAGGTTCGGCAACGCTGCCGCCCGAAAGATTGCAGGGAACATAGTAAAGTCTGTATATGACGTTTCCGTCGCCGTCCTTTTCGGAGGTTTCTACGAGGTAGTCGGTACTTATTCTGTCTGCGGGGAAGAGTTCGTCCTGGTCGATGATGCCCGTCCTGTAATAGTTGTCGTGCCCCGCGTCATAGGTATAGGTATCGTAGAACACGGGAAGACTGAGCCCGCCCGAGGTGAGGGCATACTGCATCTCGGCGCCCGCAAAGAGCGACTTTACAACGACGTTTGCATCGTCGCCGATGAGGTCGCCCGCGTCCACCGCGGTGAGAAGCTTGCTGGGCGCAGTCTCCATAACGCAGTCGTTGAAGAACATAACGACGTCGGTGAAAGGCGTCTTTTTGAATTCGTCCCAATCCACGTCGATATAAGGGTTGACCACTTCTGATATCTTTGCGACTATGCCGCCTGTGACGGGCAGAAGCTTTTCGATGTCGCCGAAGGTCTTGCCCGCGACGGGGAAGTCGGGAGAAGATGAGCCCTCCGAATAGATATAGCCGTACAAAACGCCGAAAAGCTCCATAAGGTTCTTTACGCCGCCGTTTTCCTTATCCGTATTGACATAGATATATTCGCCGTCGTCATCCTTGTTCTGAACGCCCGCAAACTCAAAGAGCTTGTCAAGGTCTGTGGTGGCTGCATAGTAGCAGACGCCGAATATCGCCGCCGCCTCCACCAAAATCGCAAAGATAAAGCCGATGAGGAAGGCGATTACCGCCGTTACCGTCTTGGAGCCGCCCTTTGACATCCTTTATACCTCCCGAAACCGCACGACACGTGCGGAACACTGTTTTTTTAGGTAATGAACCGTTTTAATTATACAATATATGAAGTGCAAAAGCAACAATAAAAAAGGTCGATTTTATTTACATTTTTTGCCGACCGCCAACGCTGTCAGCTTTTGCCTGTCGTTGAGGGCGGGATTTATGGCACATTCTTCCAGAAGTCGCGCAAGCGTTGAAGCAACTTCGCGCGGGGGTATACCCGCGGCAATGAGCTCGTCGCCGCGCACGTTGAGCTGCCTCAACGACATAGGCGCGCCCTCCCTTATCATCTCACCGTATATTGCGCGCCACTTGGCGACGCAGGGTGCCTCCGACATATCGTCCCTGCACGCCGAAAAGTCAGCCTGTTTGAGCGCCAGAATATCTTCCCATATGTCGCCGTGATTTATGATGAACTTTCTTATCTTGTTGGGGCGCGCCTGGCAGGAAAAGTCGTACATATGCCACCTGACGAGCGCGCACACGCGGGAAATGACGCGCGACGGAGCGCGCAGCCTTGAAAGTATGTCGGCGGCAATCTTTTCACCCGCCTCTTCGTGGCGCGCAAAAGATCCGCCGTCAAGCATAACCCGCGGCTTGCCTGCGTCGTGCAGAAGCGCCGCCAGCCTTATGCCCGCGGGCGCATACTTTACGCAGCGCAGCGTGTGTTCGAGCACGTCGTGGTCGTGAAAGTCCGCCCTCTGCGCCATTTTGTCGCCGAGCATAAGCTCGGGAAAGAGCACGGCTATTACGCCCGTGTCGCGCAATATGCAGAGCCCCTTGTAGTGCCCGTACTCCGTGCCGTATTTTTTATCTGCCGAAAGCAGGGCTGTAAGTTCGGAATATATCCTTTCGGGGGCGATGTCAGCGATGAGCGCAGCGTGCCGCCTTGCTCCCTCGGCGCACTCCTCCGACGGGGTAAACCCGAGTTCGGCGGCGAACCGCGCAAGCCGCATAAGGCGCAGCCCGTCCTCGCCGAACACCTTGTCGGGCGGGGCGACGGTGGTCAGCCTGCCTGCGAGTATGTCGTCGATGCCGCCGAGCGGGTCGCAGAACTTTTCGCCCGCGATGTCGTAGTAGACGGCATTGCACTTGAAGTCCCTGCGTCGAGCGTCGAGGCAGATGTCGTCCGTCAGCTCCACCTCTTCGGGAGTATGCAGCCCGCGCACGTATCTGTCCGTGCGGAAGGAGGCAAATTCATAGCTTTCGCCGCCGCACGCAAGGCGCACCGTGCTCGTGCGGGCATATACCGCCGTTACCGATATCCCGCACCGCTCGGCCGCGGCGACGAGCTCTTCCGGAGGGATGGGAGCGCAGACGTCCCAATCGGTAGAACCGCCATTGAACCCGCCTAGATAGTTGCGGCACGCGCCGCCCACCGCATAGAGCTTTCCGCCCAGCTCCTCCGCCAGCATCTTTAGTTTTGAAGGGATAATCTCTTTCATAATTTTTTCAGCTATAATTATAGCAAGTTTCCAAAACTATTGCAATATCGGCGAAGATATTGTATAATAAAAAAAGGCGCCGGGCGGACGGCAACGTCCGAAACGCGCGCCCTTACGGAGATAACGAAATGTACCACGTTATAATTAACGGTATAAATCTGAATAGCAGACCGCGCGCGCTCGAAGAAGTTGAAAGCGTATTTCGCAGGGCGGGAAAGGCTTACACGCTGCACTTCACGCAGTATGCGGGGCACGCGGCGGACATAGCCTATTCGCTTACAAAGGGCGGCAGGTTTGCCTGTCTCATCGCAATGGGCGGCGACGGCACACTGCACGAAGTGCTGAACGGCGCGGAAAGTGTAGAAAACTGTACTCTGGGAGTAATTCCCATAGGCACGGGCAACGACTTTGCGTCGGCTGCGGGCATCCCCAAAGAGGCAAAGACCGCGGCGGAGGTGATAGCATTCCGCGCCCCCACATACATAGACTATATAGAGCTCGACAACGGTTTAAGGAGCATAAACGCCGTGGGCACGGGCATAGACGTTGACGTGCTCACCCGCGTATATTCGGGCAGAAAAAAAGGCAAGGGCAAGTACTTTTCGGCATTCGTGAAGAGCCTTATAAGTTACAAGTGCACCACCTTCAAGCTCATCTGCGACGGCAAAGAGAGCACGCACACGGGGCTTATCGCCGCGCTTGGAAACGGCAGATACATAGGCGGCGGCATAAAGCTCTTCCCCGAAGCCAGGCTCGACGACGGATATATGGACCTGCTCGTCGTGGACTACCTTTCAAGGTTCCGCTCCGCCGTGGCGTTTTCCAAACTAGTCGCGGGCAGGGTGCACAAGGTCAGGGAAGCGACATACATAAGATGCAAGCGCGCCGAAATCGTGCCAGAGGTCGGCGAGAGTACCATTCAGGCAGAGGGCGAAATCTATGAAAACGTAAAGTTTTCGGCGAGAGTAGTCGGCAACAAACTCAAATTTTATCTACCCGAAAATGATTGAAAAGTATTACAGGCGGATTATTGACAACATACCCTCCGCCGTGGTCGTTGCAGACCGCAATTTAAAGGCAGTATTTGCAAATACCCCGTTCAGGACGCTGTTTATGAGCAATTTCAGGCGGGCGACGCTGGGCAAGGCGTTCGGCTGTTCGCGCCTTAAAAGCCAGTGCGGCGACTGCGGGCAGTGCGACTGCGCAAAGAACTGCGCCCTCGTTTCGGCATTCGAGGACGCATACTATTCGCAGCGGGAGGTGTCGCGCAGGGTCATTTTAAACCTCGACGGCGAGGAAACGCGCGAGGTCGCCTTTTCCATAACCGTAAAGCCGCTTGGCGGCGGGCTGTGTATGGGAATTATCGACGACGCGCTGGAGCTGGAGATTGCAAGGGAGCTGCAGACGGCGAAGAACATTCAGCAGCGCCTTCTGCCCGCGGGCAAATGGGCGGGCGGCAAGCGCTATTCGTATATGTACATTCCCTGTCGCGACATAGGCGGCGACCTGCCGCAGGTATATTCGGTGGGAAACTCCGCCTTCGGCGTTATTGCGGACGTGTCCGGCAAGGGCATTTCCGCGGGAATGCTCACGGCGTTCGTCAAGGCGGCGTACGACAAGAGCGTATATTCCCCCGCGGAGGCAATCTCCGCGCTGGCGCACAAATTTTCGGAACTCAACCTCGACGAGCGCAACTACATAACCGTCGCCGCGGCGAGGATTGACGGCGACAGCATTACCTATTCCATGGCGGGGCACAACGTACCCATACTCCTCAAGTCGGGCGGCGGCATTACGCGCATTATGCTAAACTCCCCTCCCGTCTCCAACTGGTTTGCCAACCCCGCATATTTCGAGGATACCATACCCTATAAAAAGGGGGATATACTCGTGCTGCTGACCGACGGCGTGACCGAGGGCAAGAACCGCCTGGGCGAGATGTTCGGCGTGGACGGGGCGATAAAGACGCTCTCGCTCTCCCGCACCGCCGACGAGTTCATAAGAAACCTCGAGGATAACCTGAAGAACTTCTGCGGCGAGCTGCACGACGACGTGACGGCGATAGCATTCGACCTCTGACCGCCCGAAAAGGCGCGAAAAGACGACAATTTATAATTTATTGCGGCAAAAAATCAAGCAGCCGCGGACGCAAGTCCGCGGCTGCTCTTATTTGAAGGAGGGAAAATCAGAGATCGTAAAAAACTCTAACTGTGGTCGGGTATAAAATTTTCACGGGCATTTCCCTCGCCCGATGAAAATTATCGCTCGGGAGATTTACCTCCCCCTGAAAGCACGTATAATATAACACCCGAATGTAAAAACTTTATGCGTCTTTCTGTGAAAATTGTGTAAAATGTAATGATTTATCAGTTGAAACCCTTGATTTTAGCAATTGCCGCCGCGCGGTTTTCGACCTCCAGCTTGAGGTAGATGGAGCTAATATAGTTCCTCGCCGTGCCGTCGGAGAGCTTGAGCGCGGAGGCTATCTGACGGTTGGTGAAGCCGTCCGCAATCATTATGGCGATGCCCGCCTCCCTGTCGGACAGACCGAACGCGCGCTTTAAGCGCACCTCCCTGTCGTCAGAGACCATCAGCGCGGCGTCGGTGATCTTCTTGGCTATCTTGGAGGGCAATATCGTATCGCCCGCATATGCGTTCCTTATCGCGTCGATGAGCGCGGTGGAGCCGATGTCCTTGAGCAGATATCCGCACGCGCCGCCGTTTATCGCAGACAGAATATAGTCGCTGTCGTCGAAAGTGGTGAGTATTATTATCTTGACGTCGGGCAGCACTTCCTTTATCTTCTTCGTGGCGACGACGCCGTTCATACCCGGCATCCTTATGTCCATCAAAATGACGTCCGGCTTTGCCTTTTCAGCCATATTGACCGCCTGCGCGCCGTCTGCCGCTATGCCGCAGACCTGAATGTCGCCGCTGGTTTCCAGCACGCTCCTTATGCCCTCCGCAAGTATTATCTGGTCGTCGACGAGCATTACTCTTATCATTTACTGTTCCTCCCCGCTGAGATTTATGTTTACCGTAACTTCGACGCCTTCGCCTTCCTGACTTTCGTAGAACACGTCGCCGCCGAAATATGTCGCCTTTTCCCTTATTCCCTTCAGCCCGAAGCCCTCCCTGAAGTCTGCGGGAAGCCCCGAACCGTTGTCCGAAACGGTCAGCCTTACCGTGCTCCCGTCGCTCTTGAGTTCGACATAGAACGCCGTCGCGCCGCCGTGGCGCATACCGTTTGCAAGCAGCTCCTTGAGGCAGTTGCCCAGAAAGCGCCGCTTGGAGTACGGAAGGGATACGTCGTCTATGTCATAGCGTATCTTTATATCCGTGCCGTCCATAGTGCCCGCAATGGTCTCCTGCAGCTCGTCCTTGAGCGTAACGGAGCTGTCCCTGCCCGCAAGCAGATGCACGCTCTCCCTCATCTGGTTGAGCGCGTTCTTTGCCTGAATGTTGGCGGAAATCATCTTCGCCTTTGCCTCCCTGGGGTCGCTGTCGATAAGAAGTTTTGCCGCCTCCGTCTGCATTATTACGGCGGTTATCGAATGTCCCGCGTTGTCGTGAATGTCGCGCGCTATTCTGTTCCTCTCCTCATAGACTGCCGTCTGCGAGAGTTCGCGGTATGCCTCCTCCAGTCGGTTCTTGTTGTCCTCCGCCTCCTTGAGGGCGTCGACGAGCTTCAAATTGTTCCTGTGGTAGGAGATGAGAAAGTTTGCCACGACGAAATGTACGGAAAGTATTATGAGCCCGACCACGCAGCCCGAAACTATGCCGATTATCTGCTCGCCGGTGAGAGCCATTCCGTGGGTTATCATCCAGCCGATTATGCTTGTGACTATGAACGCCACGCAGCTTGCTATGAACACCGTCAGCTTGGTCGTAAACTTATAGACGTTGATATATAGCTGGCTGAGTATGACGCAGTAGATTGCCGAAAGATAGGTGCTTCCCGTGAGCGAACAGACGACGAGCAACAGCGCGAAGTCTATGCAGTAAAAGACTATGCGCGTGGCGTATTTTTTGACCGAGAACAACTCCACGAGAAAGAGTATGTCGATGGCTACAAGGCAGACGACCAACAGGCAGATCTGCCATACTTCGGGCTCTACTGCGCTGTACTGCACGCCTATTATAATCTCGAGCACGACCAGGAGCACGCTCATAGACAGCCCTACCCATACGATGAGGCGGGACGAATTTCCGAATATCTGTCTGTATTCCATATATATCCCCCTTAATCGTAGTTTTCGCCGAACAGCCTGTCGGCGACAAAGTAGCTGAAAAAGCCCTCGGGCGAAAGTATGCAGTAGTCGTAGAAGCGCACTCCGCCGAGACGGCAGATGCTCATCAGTTCGCGCGCGAAAGCGTCGTCGTCCGCCGAGGGCAGACTTTCACCATCGCTGCGGATATCTGCCGCAAAGACGCCGTACGGCTTAAATGCCGAAAGCGCGCGTATCACCCTGCGCGACGGAAACCTGCCGCCGCTCTCCGAAACGGAGGGATAGGTGCATATCCTCCTCACCCTGCCGTCGGCGTCGAGCATAAACACCTCGAAACACTGACCGTCGCCCCGCCTCGCGCCGAGAAAATTCCTGAATTCGGCGGTGCTTTTGAGCGTTGCGAAGCTGTTGCAGCCGCTGCCGCCGCGCATACACCTGCCTATGCAGACGAGATAGCGCGCGATGTTTTCGCCCACGCCCTCGACCGCGCAGAGTTCCTCCTCGCCGGCAGAGAGCACTCCCTCTATGCTGCCGAACCGCGCCACGAGCGCGTGCGCGACGCCGTTTACGTCCCGCCTGGGGCAGGCATAGAAGAGAAGCGCCTCCAGATATTCGTGCCCGTACATTTCTGCGCCGCTCTTTATCTTGGAGATGAGGCGGGCGCGGTGCCCTTCGTGCATATGCGCATATCCTTTTAAATAATCGGAGATTTTTACTCTATTTTATTTTACCATAAAATTAAAAAAGTGTATAATGATTTTGAGTTCATTTTGAAATAAGGAGCCATTATGAGAACCTATTTTGACGATATAGTAAAGAATATATCCCAGATTATACGCTTCAACTCTTCGGAGGCGCCCGCAAAAGAGGGTATGCCCTTCGGCGAGGGCGCGGCAAAGTGCCTTGAATTCTACCTTTCGCTCGCCTCCTTCCTCGGCTTTAAGACGGCAAACTACGACAACTACGTCGGCGAAGTGACCTTCGGAAGCGGCGAAGAATTTGCCGTGCTCGCCCATCTGGACGTAGTGCCCGAAGGCAGCGGCTGGACACACGACCCCTTCGGAGGCGAGATTGACGTTGAAAACAGGAAAATCTGGGGCAGAGGCGCTATGGACGACAAGGGTCCCGCGATTATCGCGCTGTACGCCCTCAAGGCGCTCAAGGACGAGGGCTTCCGCCCGTCGAGAAAGATTAAGCTTATTCTCGGCTGCAACGAGGAGTCCGGCTGGGCTTGCATAGACCACTATAACAAGGTGGCGCATATGCCCGAAGAGGGTATCTCCCCCGACGCCGACTTCCCCGTAATCTACGCCGAAAAGGGCATATTGCACGTAAAGGCGTTCTTCCCCGTAAAGGGAAGTTTCAGCGGGCTCAAGGGCGGCGACAGGGTGAATATGGTGTGCGACTACTGCGAGGTCAAGGCGCCCTATGACGCGAAGAGGGCAAAGGCGCTGGGGCTCGCCTTCGAGGACGGCAGAATAGTTTCCCGCGGGAAGAGCGCGCACGGCTCCACCCCGGACAAGGGCAGAAACGCCATTTTGCCTATGCTTGAATACCTCGGACTTGACGACATCGCCGACCTGCTGTTCAGGGGCAAGTTCGCGCTGGCGGGACTTGAGGACGAGACGGGCAAACTCACCCTCTCCCCCGACGTAATTGAGCAGACCGAAGATGGAATTTTTGTGACCTGCGACATACGCTACCCCGCGACCTATACGCAGGAGCACATAGAGAGCGCGATTAAGGAGAGCGGCGTAAGCTATGAGGTTGTGCACGCGCAGGCGCCCCTCTACAACGACAGGCAAAGCAAACTCATCTCCACCCTGCTCGGCGTGTACAACGAGGTGTGCGGCACCGACCTCGAGCCCATTGCGATAGGCGGCGGCACATATGCGCGGGCGCTCAAATACGGCGCGGCGTTCGGTCCCGAGGAAGAGGGCGAAGAGAGCACCATTCACCAGGCGAACGAGTACATCACCTTTGACAAAATTGAAAAGTGCTTCAATATATATAAGCTCGCCATAGAGCGCCTGACAAAGTAAAGAAAAACCCCGTTGACCCGCGCATATGCGCCGAATACCGCGCATTTTGCGGCATTTGCTGCAGCGCGGAAAGCGCGATTGCCCGCACAATATGCGGCGTTCAACGAAAAAAATATGCGCCGCCTGCGGAAATTTTCCGCAGGCGGCGCTCTCTTTACGCCTTTTTTGCGCCCGTTCGGAGCGGTTGATCGGGGCATATGCCGCGCCCTTTTTTAATTGAGGCGGCAATATGCCCGATTTGAAGCATTTTGGAATTCGGGCGGCAATATGCCGCCGCGAACGCACTGTCCGCCCCATTCGCATATAGGGATTATCCTATCTTTGCAACCTTGAAGTCGTCGCTGCCGAACATATAGAAGTATCCGTCGACATACACTCCCCTCTTGCAGTCAGCCGCGCCCGCAAGCGGGGTGTTTATCACCTCCGTAAAGCTTTCGCCGTCGAAGTACAGCAGGATATATCTGCTTCTCGCTTCAGCGCCATAGCTATAATCGGTTATGCCCAGACCTATAAAGCCGTTCTCCCTGTCGATATAGTACGCCTTATAATCCGAAGAATAATATACGTCCGCCCTGTACGCGCACAGCGGCACTATGCCCGTATCGCCCGGCACATACGCCTCTATCTTGAGGGCATATTCGCCGTCGGAGCCTATGCCCACCGCGCAGCCGTCGCCAAAATCTATGAGCGATGTAGAGAACCCGGAGATGACCGCAGTCTGCCTGTATGTGATATTTTCGGGGTCGGAGAGATAGAAGAAGAACACCGGGTCGGTGATCTCGACTGCGGTGCATACGTATGCCGTGTCGCCGTCGAAGCGGGCGGAGCGCACGCTCTCACCCTCGGGCGCGAAGTTTTCGACCGAGCCGACGACGCTCCAATCGGAAATATCTATGCAGTAGAGGCTTGCGTTTAACTTTTCGCCGCCCGATATGCCGATGTATGCGCCGCCCGAATATTCTATGCGCCTCGTGGTTGTGAAAACCCTGAGAACGCCCTTGTATTCGTCCATAGAATAGCGGTTGAGCACCTTGCCCTCTATTGTTGCCGAGCCCTCGAACGCGAACTCGTCGCCGCCGTAATTGAGGCAGGAAATTTCGGTCATAGCGCTGCGCACATAGCAGCCGCCCTCCTCCCTTACCTCCGTATAGCTGCGCGTGAAGTACAGCCTTTCCGAAGAGGCGTAGAAGTCGCCCGCATAGCACAGATATGCCGCCGCACCCTTAGCTTCAAGCGTGGCGACGTCGTACTGCGTGACTACAGTGAAGCGCGAGGAGGTCAGTTTATCGGGAGAGACTACGCCCTCCGACGGCAGCGGCTCGAGCCCTTCGCCCGTGTCCTGCTGCGGCACGAAAGTCGAAGGGTCGGAATAGTCCGCCCTGCCGAATGACGCGCTGTACTGCGTGGCGAGCAACAGCTTGCCGTCCTTGACCCTCGAAGAGGAGTACGTCCCCGAGACGGCAACCCTGTGCGTTTCCTCTATATTCTGCGGGTCGGTGACGTCCAGCGAGATTACCGACGTGAAATAGCCGTAGGCGTTGTCGTAGTAGGTGCCGACGACGGTGACAGTCAAACAGTCCTCGGACAGATAGAATTCATCGGCGGCATAGTTGCGGTAATTCGCCCCGTCGTCCATTGAAACAAACTCGTAGCTGCCGACCATCTGCGAATTCCCGCCGTCTATGGCAAACACCTCGAGCTCGTTGCCGTCCAGATAGTAGATATATCTGTCGCTGCGCTTGATGAGGTCGCCCTCGGTTACCCCCTCCGTCTGGTTGTCGGTTACCTCCTCATAGCTTTCGCCCTGCGAGCCGCCCGAGCCGTCCGGACTTTCCTCTCCGCCGCCGTCGGGAGCATCGCCGCCAGACGCCCCGCCGAAGTCGGGAGAGGCACTGTAATCCTTGTCAGAACCGGATATCGCCTCCATAATCTTGTTGAAGTTGTTGGTACTCTTCGGCTCGCCGTAGACGTACTCGTTCATCTTGCTTATGAGGGCATAGTATTCGCTGCCCTCGTATGCCGATATGTCGTAGACGCCATCTTCATACGGCAGAAACAGCCCCAGCCCGCCTGCGGTAATGCAAACGGCTATGCCCGCCGCTATCGCCGAATACTTTATCGCCCGCCTGCGACTTGCGCTCCCCGTGCCCTTCTTTGCGTGCGCCGTCTCTCGTTCTGTCCTGCGCCCGGGGACAGCTATTCTCCCGGCAAGCTCTGCGTCGGGGTCGGCTTCCAGAATGTACTTGTCGTCCGCGAGGTCCATAAGCCTTATATAATCTCTCTCTTTCATTGCATAAAACCCTCCTTTTTGAGACGGGCGGCGAACTTGCGCCTTGTGCGATGCAGAATGACCCTGACGTTTGCCTCGGTGAGCTTCATTCCCGCAGCAATCTCCTCTGTCGAGCACATATACCAATACCTGCGCATAAAGATTATGCGCGAACGCCTGTCAAGCGAAGCGAGGAAGCCGTTTATGACCTCCCTGAGCGCAATGATATCGTCCGCAGGTCTTTTGCCGTCTGGTATGCAGGCGATAAATTCGTCTATCGCCGCCTCTGCCCCGTCGCCACGCCTTTTCGCCCTGTTATAGTCCAGCCTGTCCAGCGCGATATTTCGCGTGATGACGCCCAAAAAGAGCTTGAAGTTTGAAGGGCGCTTGGGCGGAATGGCGTTCCATACGCCGACATATGCGTCGTTTACGCACTCCTCTGCATCCTGGCGGTCGGAAAGTATGCGCCCCGCCACGGCACGGCAATAGCGCCCGTACTTTGCGTCCGTATGGGCGATTGCCCGCTCGTCGCGCGCGAAATACAGTTCTATTATCTGGCTGTCGAACATAGCTTTCATCCCCCCCCCGTCTTTTCTCTTTTCAATATACAAGTAGGATTTTACCCCTTAAACGTTACAATATTTTTAAAAATTTTTCCGAAAAAATTATATTGCCGCCCGCCGAATATGCCGCAATAAAATCAAAAACGCGTCCCGACGGAAGGTCGGGACGCGGCGTCAACATCTTTACATAAGGTGCTTTCTTATCGCTTTTATGGCGGTGTTTGCAATGAGATTGGAGCCCTTGAACGTCGGGTGTACGCCGTCCTCGGAATAGAGCGTATAGGAATTGCTCTCGCACAGACCGTTGAACATCTCGTCATATGCCACAAACTCGTCGCACATCTCCACGCAGATGCGGTGAATTATCTCCAGCTCCTTGTTGAACAGGTTGCGCATACGCTTCTTGTCGGGCGCGGGAAGAAGGAACGGCTCCAGGAAGATGACGACTATGCCCGCCTCCTTGAGCATCGTTATCAGCCTTACAAGATCCCTTTCAAACTGCTTGAAGTTGAGCTCCTTGCCATACTTGAACTGGTGTATGGTGTTGTTTATGCCTATCATTATGACGACCGCGTCGGGCTGAAGGTCGATGACGTCGCGCTGAACCCTTGCGAGCAGGTCGCACACCTCGTTGCCCGAAATGCCCTTATTTATGAGCTCTATATCCATATCGGGATATATGGGGCGGAGCTTGTCGGCAAGCACCTTTACATAGCCGTTGCCGAGCGAGCTTTCGTCGCTCCTGTCCCTGTCGCAGTCGGTAATGGAATCACCGAAAAATACTATCTTCATACAATTTCCCCCTTTGGCGCCGCCGGCGCTTGACTTCTGTCACACAAATATCAAAGCTATTTTAACACATTCGGCGGCATTACGCAAGCGTACTGTCAAAATTCTTATCAATATTTTCAAAAGAGTTAAATAATGCTTTGACAAAATTATTTTTTTATGCTATATTGTTTTAGCGTTGAGAAAGACAGAGGCGTCTTTTCCCGACGAACATATGTTGAGCAGATGTACCCAAGTGGCTCAAGGGGCTCCCCTGCTAAGGGAGTAGTGCGGGATAACTGCAGCGCGAGTTCAAATCTCGCCATCTGCGCCATTATAACCTAACCTCGGCGGTTAGGTTACTTTGTTTTTTAGCGTATCTTTTCAGCAGACAGTCCGATCTTTTTAAAAATCGCATTGAATTTATCCGCTGATATCTGCGCACTGTTGAAAATTCACAAAAGGTATGTCGCCACCGTTTTTCTGTCCGACGGAGGACGGGCGTCAATACGGCAGGCAAAAAATTATGCAATAAAAAAATGCAGCGCGGCGCAGTTTTTAACTAAAAACTGCGCCGCGCTGCGACTTTGATTTTATAATTTTTTCCATCGGAAAAGACGCCCAAAACGACGCGCCCCGGGCAGTGACGGTAAAAGGCTATACCGACCTGCCGAGCGAGTACGCGCGGGAAAGGGCGGGGTGACCCGCAATTTCGCCCTTTTCGGTGACGCCGCCCGCAAAGACGACGCCGCATAGAGAGCTGCGCCCGAAGCAATCCGTCCAGCCCGTTATGCCCTTAACCGTCCCGTCGACGGCGTTTTCGGCGTCGTCCGCAGCCGTTGCGAGCAGATATATCTCGGTGAACTTGTAGTCGCCGTCATACAGCGGATTTGTCCTGTCGAGCAGAGTTTTAAGGTTGCCGCTCATTCCGTAGAAGTAGACGGGGGTTGCAAAGACAATGACATCCGCACCCTCCATCTTTTTAACTATCTGCGCGGCATAGTCGTGCATTACGCACTCCGTCGCGCCCTCCTTCTGACAGGCAAGGCAGCCGCGACAGAAGGATATCTGCCCGTCGGCAAGATAAACCTTTTCGACATCGTTTCCGCACTCCCTTGTGCCCTCTATGAAACTTTCGGCAAGCGCGTCCGAATTTCCGCCCTTGCGGCAGCTTGAGCATATTACGAGAATTTTCTTAGACATAAGACAATTCCTCCCCTTTCGTGAATTTACACAACCATTGTAGCGCAGTCGGCACAAAAAAGCAATTGCCTTTTTAAGTTTTTGCGCAGTATGCGCACAATACTGCCCGCCGTTTCCGCAGACTTACAGCGCACGGCGGCGCGCTCCGCTGCGACCGCCCGAGGGCTTGCGCGAAGCGCCGCCAAAGGCTTTGCCCCCGCCCGACATTTTCGCCCGCCTGCGCGCGGAATATGCGGCAAGAACCAGCTTATACCCCTCGGCAAAGGGCAGGATCGACGCCGACGCGCCCAACACCATAAGCCACTGACCCATTGTGGGATTTACGAGCCCGAAGAGCGGGGCGACGGGCGTCGCGCACAGCAATATGTTGACGGCAACCCCTGCCGCGAAGGTGACGAGCAGCACCCTGTTGGAAAGCATCCCCCTGCCGAATGCAGAGCCCCTTTCCGCGCGGACGTTGAAAGCGTGGAAGAGCTCCATTCCCGACAGCGTGAGAAACGCCATAGTCGTCGCCGCCACGTTGCCGCAGGAGAAGAGCGTTGCGGCGTAGACAGCCACCGTTACCCCCATAATATACAGCGACGAACACAGTATCGTAAAGAGCGAACCGCGCGAGAACAGCGCCCTTTCCGCGCGCACGGGCGGCGACTGCATTGCGCCGAAATCCTCCCCCTCGGCGCCGAGCGCGAGCACGGGGAAACTGTCCGTCACGAGGTTTATCCACAACAGCAGCGTGGAGGGCAGAAAGTCATATTTAAAAAAGAATATCGTCGCCGCGAGTATGGCGAACACCTCCGCAAGGTTGGTGGACAGAAAGAACTGAATTGTCTTTCTGATATTGGAGGAGATGCGCCTGCCCTCCCTTACCGCGGTGACTATCGTAGTGAAATTGTCGTCGGCAATGACCATATCGGCAACGCTTTTAGTGACGTCCGTTCCGCTTTTGCCCATTGCTATGCCGACATCCGCGCTCTTTACGGAGGGCGCGTCGTTGACGCCGTCGCCCGTCATTGCGACGACCTCTCCCGCCGCCTTTTTGAGCTTTACTATTATGTTCTTGTGACGGGGCGAAACCCTTGCAAACACCCTTGCGCGCCGAACGGCGTCCTTGAGCTGAGGCTTGGTCATCGCGTCGAGTTCATCGCCCGTCACTACCTCGTCCCTGTTTTTTGCTATTCCCGCCTTTCGGGCTATGGCAAGCGCCGTTTCGGGGCTGTCGCCCGTTATCATTACCGTAGTTATTCCCGCCTGCCTGCACTTCTCAACGGCGCGGGCAACGCCGTCTTTCAGCCCGTCGCTCATTCCGCATACTCCGAGGAAGGTCAGCCCGTCTTCTGTGAGCTCGCCGCCGCGCTTATAGGCAAACGCCAGCACCCTTAAGGCATCCGCCGCCATAGAGCTGATGTGCGACCTGACCTCTTCTGTGACCGACCCGGTTATGCGGCGCTCGCCGTCGCCGAAGTCATAATGCGTGCAGAGGTCAAGCACGCGCTCCGGCGCGCCCTTGACGAGTATGAACTGCCCGTCACAAAATTCGGCGCGGACGGACATCAGTTTCCTCTCGGACGTGAAGGCAATTTCGCCCGTCACTGAAAAGACATTCACATCCTCACCGCAGCCCGCGGCATAGCGTCTCAGCGCGACCTCCGTCGGGTCGCCGAAATAGAAGCCGTCCCTCTCCTTTACCCTGTTGCAAGCCGCCATACACCGCAACATATGCCCCGACGAACGGGGGTAGACTTCTTCTACATTGAGCTCGTTGCGGGTGAGAGTACCCGTCTTGTCGGTGCAGATTGTGCTGCACCCGCCCAGTGTTTCCACGCACTTCAGTTTGCGGATTACGACGTTCTCCCTGCTCATATGCTGCACGCCCATTGCCATTATTACGGATTCTACGGCGGGCAGCCCTTCAGGTATGGCGGCTACGGCTACGGCGACAGCCGTCATAAAGTTTTCGATTATCCCCGTACCGCGGAACGCCGCGCCGACTATAAAGATGATAGCCGCGACGGCAATGACAAATGCAGAGATTATCTTGCCGAGCCTGTTGAGAGCGCGCTCAAGCGGGGTTGCGCTCTTGCGGACATCCGTAAGCATTTCGGCAATGGCTCCGATTTCCGTATCCTTTCCCGTCGCGGTGACCACGCCTTCGCAGCTTCCGCCGACGACGTACGTCGAGGAGAAGAGCAGATTATACGCCGACGTATGCGTTATTCTCGTACCCGCCACAACACCGCACCGTTTTTCTACGCCCAGCGACTCTCCCGTGAGCGTCGCCTGGTCGCACCGCAGGGAATTTGCCGAGATTATGCGCATATCCGCCGGCACGACGTCGCCTTCCTCGAGGCAGACGATGTCGCCGACGACGAGGTTGGATGCATCTGTCCGGGCAATCTGCCCGTCACGCCTGACCTTTACCATGGGTGCGGACAGCCTTTTGAGCCCCTCTATCGCCCTGTCCGCCCGATAATGCTGCACCGTGCCGACGACGGCGTTGAGGAATATTATGCAGGTGATTATCGCCGTATCGACGACGTCCGAGCTCTCGCCCGAAAAGAGGGCGATTACCGCAGAGATTATCGCCGCGCCGATTAAAAGCAGCGTCATCACGTCGCCGAACTGCGATAAAAAAAGCGCGAATACCGACGTCTTTTTGCCGCTTTCGAGCGTATTTTTGCCCATCTTTTCGAGGCGGGACGCCGCCTCCTCTTCGGATAGCCCGTCCGACGACGTACCCAGCCTTGCAAGGGCGAGCTGTTCGGGTATATCGGCATATTTCAACATAGCTGTACTCCGTTATGCGTTTTAAGGTGAAGAACTGCCTGTCTGCACCTTAAATTAACCTATTACCGTCCGCCCGCTTTTATGCCTGAATGCACTGAAAAAGGACGGCGCGCGACAAAAGAAAAGCCCCGCTTCAGACCTGAAACGGGGAATGTCCATTTGCGTTTATATATCTGTTGCCTTACGGGGTTCAGTCGTACAGCTCCGTGCCGTCCATAAGCTGAGGGAATTTCGTGCAGAGCAGCCCGAAGATGTAGCGCGCGCTCTTTTCCGCGCCGTAGTTTGCACGCTGGGCGAGCGCCGCCTGACGATAGGGTTCCAGCTTTTCGGGATGAGCGGCAAAATCCTCTATGAGGTCGACCGCCTTCATAACGTCGAATTCCTTTATGGCGCTGCCCACCCACTCGATATAGTACTTGCCTATCCACTTTTCTATGTTGGTGGCGTAGTGGGTTATGAGCTGAGGCACGCCGAAGAAACAGGGCTCCGCCATAAGGCTTGCGCCGCTTTTGCCACAGCTTAAATCGCAGGCGGCGATTACTTCCATAATGTTGTCGACCATTCCGAACGGTCTGAAAATCAACCTGCCCTTCGTCCTCTTTTGGGAGAGGTGATTGTAGAGCTGCTCATTTTTGCCGCATACGGTTATGAGATTTATGGGCAGGTCGCGGCGGATAATCTCCTCGCACATATCGTGCATTCTGCCGACGCCGTAGCCGCCGTCGGCGAGCAATACGGTGAACCTGTCCGCGTCCAAACCCAGCTTTTGGCGCAATTCCTGCTTGCTCTGCGTGATGTCGAACGCCTCCTTCCTGATGAGAAAAGGCACCTTTTTGAGATTGGACTTGTTGTAGCGCGATGAGTGCATTTCAAGGGCGCGCATATACCCCATTCCCGTGCTGACCAGCGTCAGGTCGCAGGGATAGCGGAAAAGCGTGTTTATCTTGCAGTCGGGGCAATACATAACCGTGAGCGGACGGTCTTTCATCTTCATCGCGTAGTAGTTGGTAGCCCAGTGCGTGCTGACGACGAGGTCGGGCTTAAGTTCCGCCATATGCCTTATTCCGCGGCGGGCGGCGCCGTAGCCTATGAACACCACCGCGCCCCAAGTGGAAAAGCCCGTGCCCCAGAAGTCCATATTGAAGGTGGCAAAGTGACCAAGCTTAGGGTTTATGTTGTAATTGAGCACGCTTCGGGTTAGGTGCTTTTCGTAGGCGATAAGCTTTTTGTCGCCCGTCTCGCTGAAAAATTGCGAGCGCACGACCTCTACCCTGTCGCCGTAAAGCCTTTCAAATTCGTCCGCTATGCTGTTGAGCGGCATTATGTGTCCCAGCCCTGCCTCCGTATAGGGAAACACGACGCGCGGTTTGTTATCCATTTTACACTCCGTACGGCGGCAAGCCGAGCCGCCCTATGTAAAGCGGAGAGTTTTCCCCCTCTCCCTGACTGATATTATATACCTTTTTTGACATTATAGTCAATAGTATTGACTTAATTTACCGTTCTTTCGACCTCTTCGGCAAAGCGCACCGTCTCCATAGCGTCACGGCAGTATTTGTCCGCGCCTATCATCGCGGCATATTCCTCGTTGAGCACCGCGCCGCCGACGACCGTCTTTACCGAGGGGCACTCCCTCTTTATCAGCTCGACAGTCGCCTTCATATTGGGCACGGTTGTGGTCATAAGGGCGCTCAGCCCGACGATTTCCGCGCCCGTGCGCCTGACTTCCGCAAGCACCTTTTCGGGGGGAACGTCCCTGCCGAGGTCATAGACCGTAAAGCCGTAATTGCGAAGGAGAGTTGCGACTATGTTCTTGCCGATGTCGTGTATGTCGCCCTTTACAGTGGCGATTACCACCTTTACGCGCTTGGAGTTGTCCGAAGGATTGAGCCTTGCGCGCACCTCTTCGAACGCAGCCGACGCCGCCTCCGCGCTCATCAGGAGCTGGGGCAGAAATATCGTCTTGTTTTCAAAGCCCTTTCCCACCTCGTCGAGGGCGGGAATGACGTAGTTATCTATTACCTCAAGCGGTTTGATTTCCGCAAGCAATCTCTTTGCCTCTGAAGCGGCGACATCCTTAAGCCCCTTTATTACGGCATATTTGAGCCCGCCTTCCGACGGAGCGTCCGCCTTCGCCGCAATACGGGTGAGTGCGCCGCCCTCCACAGAGGAAGCAAATGCGATGTACTCCGCACAGCCCTTATCCCTGCCGCTGAGCGCCATATACGTTCTGTACGCCTTTTCGACCTCGTCCGAATAGGGATTGTAAATTGCCGCCGACAGCCCTGACGCAAAAGCCATTACAAGGTAGGACGAGGTTATGAAATCTCTCTGCGGCAACCCGAACGATACGTTTGAAACGCCGAGAGAGGTGTTGCAGCCGAGGGTGCGGCGTATCTTTGAGAGCGACGACAGGGTGACGTTTGCCGCGTTGCCGTCTGCGGAGACGGCGGTAGCGAGCGTATCGAAGATGAGGCGGTTTTTTTCTATGCCGTACTTTGCAGCCGTGCGGATGAGCTTTCTCGCTATGCGTACCCTGCCCTCCGCGCTGTCGGGTATGCCGTCCTCGTCGAGGGTGAGGCAGATTATCGCGCCGCCGTACTTTGCGGCGAGAGGAAACACCTCCCGCATACTCTCCCTCTTGCCGTTTACGGAGTTGATGAGCGGGCAACCGTTATACCGCCGCAGCGCCCTCTCCATTGCGACGGGGTGAGAGGTATCTATCTGCAAAGGCAGGTCGGTTACCGCCTGAATTTCTGAGACGCACCTTTCGAGGACGGCGGGCTCGTCAATTTCGGGCAGCCCGACGTTGACGTCGAGCGCGTGCGCCCCGCGCTCCGCCTGCTTTACAGCCTCGCCCAGCACATAGGAAAGCTCGCCCTCCTTCAGCGCCTCTTTCAGCCGCTTTTTGCCCGTGGGGTTTATCCTTTCGCCGATGAGCACGGGGGCGTCGCCGAAATATACCGCGCGGGTATATGAGGAGATTACGGTAAGCTTTTTATTGCTTACGGGTACGGGACTGACGTCCGCGCACGCCGCCTTTAACTTTGATATATATTCGGGCGAAGTGCCGCAACAGCCGCCGACTACCCTCGCGCCGAGAGTGACGAGCTCCGCCATATCGCGCGCGAAGTCTGGCGCAGACAGCGAATATACCGTCTCGCCCTCCCTGTCCTCGGGGAGCCCGGCGTTGGGCTTTACGACTACGGGAACGGAGGCAACTTTAAGCATACGCTCCACCACGCCGCGCATCTCCGCGGGGGCAAGCGAACAGTTTATGCCGACCGCGTCGACGCCCAGCCCCTCCGCAATGGCGACAGCCGCCTCCGGCGAGGTGCCCGTCATTGTCTTTGCATCCGCGCCGAACACGAACGTGGCGATTACGGGCAGGGAACAGATTTCCTTTGCCGCAAGCACCGCCGCCTTGAGCTCGTAACAGTCGTTCATAGTCTCGACGACGACGAGATCTGCGCCCGCTTCAGCGCCAGCCTTTACCGTGCGCTTGAAAACATTGACCGCATCCTCGAAGTCGAGGTCGCCGAGAGGCTTTAAGAGCTTGCCCGTAGGACCTATGTCGAGCGCGACGAAGCGACCTTCAAACCCCTCCGAGGCGCGCCTTGCAATGCGGACCGCCGCGGAGACGACTTCCTCCGTCCTGTCGCCGAACTTGAGCGCATTTGCGCCGAAAGTGTTGGCGTAGATGACATCGCTCCCCGCCTCGAGATAGGCGCGGTGCACGGCGCAAACCGCCTCGGGACGGGAGATATTCCATTCCTCGGGAAGTTCGCCCACGCCCAGCCCCATATTCTGAAGCTGAGTGCCCATTGCGCCGTCGAGATATATTATGTTGTCCTTCAATCGCTGTAAAAAAGTCATTAAAATTTTACCGTAAAGCCCTTAAAATTGCGTTCGTTCAAGCATATTGCGGCACCAATTGCCGGAGCGCGGGGAAAATTCCGCCCTTACTTTATGCCGATAATCGCCGTGACCGACTTGGTCGGCGTCATAAAACAGTTGTCCGACAGGGTTATGCCGATGTGTTTTGTTACCGAAAGGGCGGCAAAAATGTCGCGCTGGAGGGTGAGCGGCAGGTCGCCGTACCCGCAGGAAAAACGGCGTTTGTTTGCGCCGTATTCGGCTATGCACATATCGTGAATTCTGTCGCACCAACCCTCGACGAGCGCCGCGCCCAGCGCCTGCATTGCCGCCGCCTTTGACGGCGAGATGCGCGAATATGCCGCAATAAGTCTGTCTATGCCGACGCCGGCGGTGCAGGCGAACAGCACGACCTTTCTGCACCCCTCGAGATTGAGCGCAAGAGAATGGCTCTTAACCCTTGCAAAGCCGAGGTCGAGCTCGTCCCCCTCCGCGGAGAAGTCGTAAATTGAATAGACCGCCCTTAAATCCTGTGCCTTAAGCGCCTCTGCCTCGCACTCGTCCAGAAGCTTTGTAGTCTGCTCCTCGGGGATATCCTTCGCGGTCATACCGAGATAGTGCAGCGCCTCGAGCCTGTCTATGCGCTCCAGCCTGCCGTTCAATAATTTTATCATATTATGTACGAAAGATTTGCCTTGATGGCGGCAGCCACCTCCGGCTTGTTCATAGAGTAGACGTGCACGCCCCTGACGCCGTTGGCGTAGAGGTCGATTATCTGCTCGCTGGCGTAGACTATGCCCGCCTGCGTCATCGCCCTGTCGTCGTCGCCGAAGCGCTCTACAATTCTCCTGAAGCGCGTGGGCAGACTGCCGCCCGACAGCCCGACTATGCGCTTAATCGACTTGGCATTGGTTACGGGCATTAGTCCCGCGATTATCGGCACGTATATGCCCGCCTCCCTGACTTTGGAGAGAAAGTTGTAGAACACGTCGTTGTCGAAGAACATCTGCGTGGTGAGGAAGTCGCAGCCCGCGTCCACCTTGCGCTTTAAGTTCTCTATGTCCGAAAAGAGCGTGGGGCTTTCGGGGTGCCCCTCGGGATAACAAGCGCCCCCGACGCAGAAGCCGCCCTCCTCGCGTATTTCGGCGACGAGTTCGCTCGCATACGAATAGTCGAGGTTGCCGGCAAAGTCTTTGGGCAGGTCGCCGCGCAGGGCGAGAATATTCTCTATGCCGAGCGACTTGAGCTCCTTGAGCTTGCTCTTTACGTCCGTCTTATTGGAGGATATGCACGAAAGGTGGGCGAGCGAGGTTACGCCGAACTGCTCCTTTATGTGCCTTGCGATGGACACGGTATAGTCGCTTGTGCCGCCGCCCGCGCCGTAGGTGACGCTCATAAAGTCTGGCTTGAGCGCGGCTATGCCGTCCACCGCCGCCCTGACTGTTTCGTACTTGTCGCTCGTCTTAGGGGGGAATACCTCGAAAGACAGCGTTGCACGCTTTGCGTTGAGTATATCGATTATCTTCATATTTATCTTGATTTTACCACAAATACGGCAATTTAACAACAATCTGCGCTAAAATTTTGCGATTACTCAAAGAGAAAAACCGGCCATTGCGCACGATTTTAATGGACGAAATGCCATAATTAAAATTAGGAGACTGAAAAATTCAGTCTCCTCCTTAAGTAAATTGTAAAATTGATTAAATGCAGATTATCTCTTTATGATTATCGTTTGATTATTACAAAAATCATTAACCTTATCAATGCCGTCCATATTGATAAATCTGCCGAATTCGGGGTCATAGCAGCGCGTTTGGAGATAGTAAAGCCCCATATCGGTATCGTAGAAGTATCCCCTGTATCGGAAAGGATTTATCTCGCCAAGGCCTATGTTTGAGGTATCGTTTATAGCATAATTACCCCATGCATCGTAGTAATATTCTACCACAGTATTGCCGTTTTTGTCAAGTATGGCGATTATATTGCCATGAACTTCCGTCTTATAGACATAATCTTCGTTGCGATATGTAAATCCCAACAATCCTATTTCATCGTACGCAAATGACATATCCTCATTTGCGCCGAATACAATAAAAATATTAAACGGGTAAGAATATATTGGCTACAAACTTAAACTTTTATTTTAAAATAAAAAATAACCGCAAAAAATTTTCGCAGTTATTTTTTATCATAATCCCTATCACTTATTAACTACAAACAGGCACAAAGAACGACCTATTTAACATTAAACACTACCGACTGATTATAGAACTCATTTAATTTGTACTTTTCAATAGTAAAACCCTTATCAGAATCAGTACTATAATTTTTATCGGTTGAATACTTGTATTTTTTTTCTTTTAGCAACTTTTGCTTTAGAGCCAAGCATTCCCCGCGTGTACTTTTTGGATCAAAAACATAATCATAATCAACATAATATTCTTTTTCACTATCCAAAAAAATAGTGTAAGAATAATTAAGTTCATAAATATATTTCTGCCTCTTTCTTAAATGAATCGCAAATTTTGTTATCTTTAAATCATCTTTTGCAATCCCATTATTATGACACAAAAGAACACTATTCTTTAGCTGTTGCTTGTCACTGAAATAACCCAATTGCACTCTGTCCTCTACGGGCTCACCGTCAATTGCGTCGAATCGATAAAATTTATATTTCTCCAAACGATAAATAGTACAGATCATTTTTAAATTCTACCTCTAATGATTCTATCCAACCATTTCTTTAATGCATTATATTCGGTTCTTGCACCTTTTCTCCATTTTCCTAAGCCGTACTTTTGATTCATTAATTGCTCTGCAGCTTTGCCTGCATCACCTTGAGCATTTTTGAATGCCTGAACCCCCTCATCAAAACTAGTCCACGAAACAGGAGACCTTGAAGACATCCCAGGATCATGCTTTGAAAAAAGATATTTACCTAATACCCCCGCAGTAGCAACACCTGCACCAACTAAAACCGTACCTGTAGTGATTGTTGCTGCGATACCAGCAACAGTACTTGTACTAGCAACAGCCGCAGCTACGCCACCAGATGCAGCTATGCCTCCAACAGCACCACCCCCACCAATCGTAGCAACACCCGCACCAACTAAACCAATTCCTGCACCTATAGTAGCCCCTATTGCCGCACCTACCAAAACACCCGCAGCAATATCTCCGACCAATTCTAAACCTTCTGCACCATTATTAGCCGATGAAACACCAGCAACAGCGCCCCCAACTACCATCCCTACTAATGCTCCAACCAATAAAGCAGTTAGGAAAAAAGTTCCTTCCTTATCAATATTAACTACGGGATTATTGCCACAATAAGCATAAAGATTAAGTCCGTTTATAACTTGGACGTCAGCATAAAATATGCTGTCCATATTGATAAATCTGCCGACTTCGGGATCATAATATCTTGTCTTAAGATAGTAAAGCCCCATGTCGGTATCGTAGAAATATCCTCTGTATCGGAAAGGATTTATCTCGCCAAGACCTATGTTTGAGGTATCATTTATAGCATAATTACCCCATACATCGTAGTAATATTCTACCACCGCATTGCCATTTTTGTCAACAGCTATATAATATACGCCAAAAGCAAGAAACGGCGGTCAGCCCATTCCGGGTTGACCGCCGCAAAATTCAGCTTAAATTTCTACGCAACGCAATTTTCGGCTACTTTCAGAAGCCGAAGTATTCCTTTGCGTTGTTGTAGCATACGTCCTCTACAATCTTGCCCAGCGTTTCGAGCTCGCTTTCGGGATACTGTCCGCTCTCGACGAGGTTGCCGAGCATATTGCACAGTATTCTCCTGTAATACTCGTGGCGGGGATATGCGAGGAAGGAGCGGCTGTCGGTGAGCATACCGACGGACTGCGCCACAAGCCCTACCTGCATAAGCGTTTCGAGGTTCTGCTTCATACCGTCCTGCTGATCGAGGAACCACCACGCCGTGCCGACCTGCACCCTGCCCTTGACACCTTCCTTCTGGAAGCAGCCCGCAAGGACGGTAAGCGCATAGTTATCCCTGGGATTGAGACAATAGAGTATTGTCTTGGGAAGCGCGTCCTGGCTGTCGAGCTCGCCGAGGAGGGCGGACAGCTTTTCCATATATACCGCGTCCTCGATTGCGTCGAAGCCCGTATCGGGACCGATCTTCTTGAGCATACTCTTGGAGTTGTTGCGGAGCGCGCCGATGTGGTACTGCTGTACCCAGCCGTACTTGACATACTGCTTGCCGAGGAAGAGAAGGATATAGCCCTTGTACTTGTCCTGCTCCTCTTCGCTTACGGGTTGCCCCTTCATACCCTTCAGGAAGATTGCGTTTGCCTCTTCGTAGGTTGCGGGAGCATAGTGCAGAACGTCCAGCGCGTGGTCGGACAGCTTGGAGCCCATCTCGTCGAAGTACTTAATTCTCTCCGCAAGCGCGTTGCAGAGGTCCTCTAAGGTCTTTATCTCCTTGCCTACTACGCCTGCAAGCTGCTTTACCCAGTCCGCAAACCACGACAGCTCTACATTTATTGCCTTGTCGGGTCTGAATGCGGGGCGAACGGTGACCTTGAGCGTAGGGTCGGCGTTCATCTTCTTGTGCCATTCGAGGCTGTCGACAGGGTCGTCGGTGGTGCAGACCGTCCTGACGTTGAACTTGTACATCATCTCCCTCGCGGTCAGCGTTTCGAGAACTTTGTTCGCCTTGTCCCAAATCTTCTTGGCATTGGCGGCATTTATTACGTCGTCTATGCCGAAGTACCTCTGCATTTCGAGGTGAGACCAGTGATATAGGGGATTGCCGACAAAGTAGGGCATACTCTCTACGAACTGCATATACTTTTTATAGTCGTCGTCAGGGCCGGAGATGCTGTCCTCCTCATATCCCCTTGCACGCAGCGAACGCCACTTGTAGTGGTCGCCGTACCTGTCGCCCGCGCCCAGCCATACCTCCGCAAGGTTGCGGAACTTCTTGTCCTCGTAGATCTCCTTGGGCTGGAGATGGCAATGATAATCTATAATGGGCATTTTTTCTGCGTGCTCGTGATACAGCTTTTTCGCCGTTTCGGTCTCAAGCAGAAAGTCCTTATCCATAAACTTCTTCATTATAAAGTTACTCCTGTCTTAAATATAGCGATTTCCCTGGTATTGTTGATTTCGTGTTTTGCAAGTTTTCCGCCCGCAACCTCCACGACGAGGTCGATGAGCTTTTCAAGCTGGGTGTCGAAGTCGCTTTCGAGCACGGCGCCCGCGTTAAAGTCTATCCAGGCGGGTTTCTTTGCCGCAATGTCCGAATTGGTGGCAATCTTGAGCGTGGGGATAAAGCCGCCGAAGGGCGTTCCCCTGCCCGTGGTGAACAGCACGAGGTGGCAGCCTGCCGCGCCGAGATTGGTGACGGCGCACATATCGTTGCCCGGACCGTTGAGGAGATTGAGCCCCTTCTTGGTGACCAGCCCGTCGTCGAATACTACGTCGGTTACAGGACCGGAACCCGACTTCTGCGTGCAGCCGCAGGACTTATCCTCCAGCGTGGTTATGCCGCCCGCCTTGTTGCCGGGCGAAGGATTTTCGCCCACGGGCTGACCGTTGGAGCGGAAATAATCCTTGAAGTCGTTGATGAGCCTTACCGTTTTTTCAAACGTAGTCCTATCCACACACCTGTTCATAAGGAGTTGCTCTGCGCCGAACATTTCGGGAACTTCGGAGAGCACGGAAGTGCCGCCCACCGACACTATGTAGTCGGAGAAGCGCCCCACGAGAGGATTTGCCGTTATGCCCGAAAGCCCGTCGCTGCCGCCGCACTTGAGCCCTACCTTGAGGCAGGAGATGTCGGTTGCCTCCCTCTTGTCCTTCTTGAGCTCTTCGGCAATCTGCCTGCACAGCTCCACACCCGTCGTAATTTCGTCTTCGACTTCCTGACTGACGAGGAACTTTATTCTCTTTTCGTCGACTTCGCCGAGCCCTGCGCGGAAGGCGTCCATCTGGTTGTTTTCGCAGCCGAGACCGAGCACGAGAACGCCGCCTGCATTGGGATGTTTGACCATCTTCTGCAGCATAAACTTCGTCCTCTCGTGGTCGTCGCCGAGCTGGGAACAGCCATAGGGATGCGTGAACGTGAATATTCCGTCGAAACCCTCTTCGCCGTACTTTTCCTTGAACTTTTCGACAATTTCCTTAGCCTGACCGTTGACGCAGCCGACGGTGGGAATTATCCACAGTTCGTTGCGGATGCCCACGTCGCCGTTTGCGCGGCGGTAGACGTTGACCTTGCGCATCTTGCCTGCGGGCAGTGCGCACTCCACCTTGTCATAGGAGTATTCAAGGTTCTCGTTGAGATTTGTCTTGACGTTGTGCGTGTGCACGTGACAGCCGACGGCTATGTCCTTGACCGCGTGGGCAATGGGCGTGCCGTACTTTATGATGTTTTCGCCGCTCTTTATGTCGCGGAGCGCAAATTTATGACCTTTTGTGATGTCCTCCGCAAGGGTCACCCCCTGCTCGACTTCTCCCTTTTTAAGGTCGCAGAGCGCCACCGCGACGTTGTCGGCAACGTTGATTATTATTGATTTCTTAGCCATTTACAAACCTGTCAACAGCGGCCTTCATGCCGTTCTTATCCATATCCTCGAGATACCTCGCAACGGTTGCGGTGATATCGGGGTGAAGGGTATTCATATCGACTTCCCACGCCTCCGTCCAGGAAAGCGCTGCCGCGGCGAGTTTTACATAGTCGCCGTCGAAGTCAGCCCACAGCTTTGCCCAGTGTTCGAGATACTGAGGGTCGTCCTTGAGGGCGATCTTCTCGCTGCCCCTTACGCCCTTGTGGAATTCTACTATTGCCGCAAACGAGAACAGAAGGTGCTGGGGAAGCGCTTTCTTTATGCGGATATAGTCCTCCAGCGTGGGCAGAAGGCGGGTGCGGAACTTGGTCGTGGAGTTGAGCGCTATGGACATAAGCTCGTGCCTGATGAAGGGGTTCTTGTACCTCTCTATGACGCTGTTTGCAAAGTCTGTCATCTGGTCCCGGGGCAGATCTATGGTGGGATTTACCTCGTCGAAGATGAAGTCGTGCACGTACTTGCCGATTACGGGGTCGTTGACCGCCTCGCCGACCGTGTCTATGCCGCAGAGATATGCCACGGGCACCATTGCGGTGTGCGAACCGTTGAGTATCTTGACTTTTCTCTGCTTATACGGCTTGATGCTGTCAGCAAAGATGACGTTGAGACCCGTGCTGTCCGCAGGAAGGTATTTCTGGACGACGGGCTCCTTTTTGAGTACCCAGAGATGGAAGATTTCGCCCTTTACGACGTTGTTGTCTATATAGCCGGTCTCCTTCCGGATTTCCTCAATCTCGTTTCTGGGATAGCCGGGAACTATTCTGTCGACGAGCGTCGAGGTAAAGTGGTTTGCCGTCTGCATCCACTTTACGAACTTCTCGTCCATATTGTTGATTTCCGCAAGTTCGGTAAGGCACCTGTACAGCTCGTCTCCGTTGTTGTCGATGAGCTCGCAGGGGATTATCGCAAGTCCCTTGTCCATATCGCCCTTGAAGTGGTCGTACCTCGCCTTGAGGAGCGCCAGAAGCTTGCCGGGATAGGACTTGGGGCACTGGGTGAAGTCGGTATCGGTGGGGTCAACCGCGATGCCCGCTTCCGTGGTGTTGGAAATTATGACCTGCAAATCTTCGCTCTTGCCGTAGGAAAGAAAATGCTCATACTCGGTGAAGGGGTTGATGCAGTCGCCTATTACGTCTATGACGCGGCTGGACTTTACCGTCTTGCCCTTGTCGATACCCTCGAGACGGAGGGTATAGAGACCGTCCTGCTCTTCAAGTTCCTTTACCCTGCCGAAGGGCATAGGCTGCACGACTGCAACCGCCGAATTGATGGCGCCCTTGTCGTTTAAATCCTGTATTATCCATTCGATGAACGCGCGGAGGAAATTGCCCTCGCCGAACTGCATTATCCTTATAGGCCTTTCGGGCTTGGCGAACAATTTTTTGCTGATAAGTTCCATAATAATTTTATCTTACTCCTGTTTTAGTTATATGCTTACTGCCTTGCGATATCGGAAGGAATAGCCTCTTCGGTTTCCTTATCGTAGATATACGCCGCCTTATAAGGTACGCAGAACACGAACTTGTCGCCCATCTTGGGTGCATCGTGGGGGTTGACCTTGAGTATTACGTTGACGTCGCCGACGTTGGCATAGACGTTGGTGGTATCGCCGAGAAGTTCGGTAAGGTCTACGTTGGATTCGATGAGATACTCATCCTTGCCCGCCTTGCCGCCATTTGCGAGCTTGATTGCCTCGGGACGGAACGCAAACACAACGTCCTTTCCCTCTATGGACTTGACGTCGTTGACGACGGGCTTCAAATCGAAACTCATCCCTGCGTCGTTGACAAACTTGCCCTTTACGACCTTGCCCTTGAGGAAGTTCATAGGAGGTTCGCCTATGAAGCCCGCGACGAAGAGGTTCTTCGGGTGGAAATACAGCTCGTAAGGGGTACCTATCTGCTGAACGTAGCCGCCCGACTTCATAACGACTATTCTGTCGGACATAGTCATAGCTTCCGTCTGGTCGTGCGTGACATAGATTGTCGTAGCGCCGACGGAGCGGTGTATCTGCTTGATTTCCGACCTCATGGTAACTCTCTGCTTAGCGTCGAGGTTGGAGAGGGGTTCGTCCATGAGAAAGATGTTGACCTTTCTTATGAGTGCACGTCCTACGGCGACACGCTGACACTGACCGCCGGAAAGATTTCTGGGGAACCTTTCGAGATATTCGGTGAGGCCGAGTATCTTTGCCGTCGCCTGAACCTTTTCCTCTATTATGTCGGCGTCGATGCCTTCGAGAGTAAGGCCGAAAGCAAGGTTTTCATAGACGGTGAGGTGAGGATAGAGCGCGTAGGACTGGAATACCATCGCTATTCCCCTCTCCCTCGACGTCATCTGATTGGCGAGCTTGCCGTCAATGTAGAATTCGCCCGACGTGATGTCCTCAAGCCCGGCTATCATTCTGAGCGTCGTGGACTTGCCGCAACCGGAGTCGCCGACGAGGCATATGAACTCGCCGTCGTTTATCTCCATATTGAAGTCGTGCACAGCGTGATAGCCGTTGGGATAAACTTTGTTTACGTCCTTGAATAATAAATGTGCCATATATTTTCTCCCTCTCGTTGCTTATTTTTTATTTTAAGTCCTGCGTGGCGATATTGTCCATATCGTCATAGGTCTGATTTTCGCCGCACATACCCCAGATGAACGTGTAGTTATATGTGCCTACGCCGCTGTGTATCGACCACGAAGGGGAAATGACTGCCTGTTCGTTGTGCATAATGATGTGGCGAGTTTCCTGCGGGGTGCCCATCAGGTGAATGACCGCCTGGTCGGAGGGCACTTCGAAGTACATATACACCTCCATCCTCCTCTCGTGGGTGTGGCTGGGAAGGGTGTTCCACGCGCTGCCCTCTGCAAGCTCGGTCATACCCATTGCGAGCTGACAGCTCTCGCAGACGTCGCCGATGATGAACTGGTTTATGGTTCTCTTGTTGATTGTCGCCTCGGAACCGAGGTGGCGCTGTACGCAGTACCTTACGCCTTCGGGTGCGGGCTTGCCTTCCACGGGCTTGACTATCTTGACCGTGGGATACGTCTTGTGGGCGGGGCAACTGTTGATGTAGAACTTTGCGGGCAAGGAAGCGTCTGCGGACGCAAACTCCACCTGCTTGGTGCCCATTCCGATATAGATGCCCTCCTTGAAGCCTATTTCGTATTTCTTGCCGTCGAGAGTAATCACGCCTGCGCCGCCGATGTTGATGACGCCCATCTCCCTCCTTTCAAGGAAGTATGCCGTTGCAAGCTCCTTGAAGGTGCCGAGAGAAAGCGTCTTTTTGACGGGCATTGCGCCGCCCGCGATTATTCTGTCCTGATGCGAATAGGTGAGCAGAATGTCGTCTGCGGCGAACAGCTCCTCTATGAGATACTTTTCGCGCAGCTCCTTTGTATCGTAATGCTTTGAATCGTCCGGATGGTTTGAATACCTTACGTCGAATTTCATTTTAAATATATACCTCTTAAATTATTGTCAATAGAAAAAATGCGGATGCCCTTTCACCGAAGGGAAAGATTAAACCTCGTCCCACACCTTTCTCACAAACTCCGTGCAGGGCACGATGTTGTCGCCCGTCGTGCCCTCGAGCACGAGCACGGCGTCCTTGTCGTACGCCTTTATCCGCGACAGAATTGCGGGATAGTCAAAGCGCCCCTTGCCGGGCGGCACCTGCTTTACCTTGCCGTCCTCCACCACGAAGTCCTTGAGGTGGAACACGACAATTCTGCCCGCGAAGGTCTTTAACCCCTCCTCGAGTATGCCGAGATAGTCGGCATAGTTGGAGCCGTCGAGATAGTTGTATATGTCGAAGATGACCTTTACGTTGGGGCGGTTTACGCCGTCCACCGCGCGCTTTAAGGTCTTTACGTCGTAACAGACGTGACCCGCCGCGCCCTCCATTCCTATATACGCCCCGACTTCCGCCGCGTAGTCGGCGAGCTCGGTGAACGTCTCTATGACCGTCCGGAGCGCCTCTTCCGTGCGGTTGAGGGGGTTATACGTCCACTTGTCATCGTTGAAGGAGCCCGTCTCGCTGCCGACGATGTTGCAGCCGAGCAGAGAAGAATACTTGAGATATTCCTTGAATATCGCCTTGCACTTTGCGACCTTGTCCTTGTTTGAATGGACGGGGTTGAAGTACGCGCCGATGAGCGACACCGGAACGCCGCCGTTTTCGAGCGTCTTGCCGAGCGCCTTTGCCTTGTCGCCGTCGATGCCGCCGATTTCGTAGGGCATTTCGTCGATGAACTTATAGGCAACGAGCTGAACGGCGTCTATTCCGCATTCCTTTATCTTTGCAACCGCAGCCTCGGCGCCCCTGACGCCGAGGTCGTGCGTGCGAAAAGCTATCTTCATTATCTCTGAACTCTGCCGCTGCCGTCGCCGCCTGCGAGAGCTTCGACTTCCTTCCTGGATACGAGGTTGAAGTCGCCGGGAATGGTGTGCTTGAGCGCAGACGCAGCCACGCCGAATTCAAGCGCGGACTTGAAGTCCTTGCCGTCGAGGAAGCCGCAGATTACGCCGCCGGCAAACGAGTCGCCGCCGCCGACCCTGTCGACGATGGGATGGATGCTGTATTCTTTGGAATGATAGAATTCCTTTGTCTCTGCGCAGTAGATGCAGGCAGACCAGCCGTTATCCGACGCGGAGTGCGAAACCCTGAGAGAGGAGATTGCATACTTGAAGCCGAACTTTGCGACCATCTGCTCGAATATCGACTTATAGCCCTCGAGGTGGAGCTTGCCGCTGGTTACGTTGGTGTTTTCGGGCTTGAAACCGAGCACGAGTTCTGCGTCCTCTTCGTTGCCGATGCAGACGTCCACATACTTCATAAGGTTGGTCATAACCTTCTGAGCCTTCTCGCTCGACCACAGCTTCTTGCGGAAGTTGAGGTCCACGGAGACGGTGACGCCGTGCTTCTTTGCCGCCTTGAGCGCCTCTTCGGTGAGGACTGCGGCGGAATCTGAAACTGCGGGAGTAATACCCGTGAAGTGGAACCAGTCCGCATCCTTGAAGATTGCGTCGAAGTCGAAGTCCTTTGCGGTTGCAGTCGTTATGGACGAGTGAGCCCTGTCATAGACGACCTTGGAAGGACGCATTGCCGAGCCCGTTTCAAGATAATAGATGCCCAGCCTTTCGCCGCATCTTGCGATGTGGTCGGTCTCCACTCCGTACTTTCTCAGCGCCGCGATTGCGCAGTCGCCCAGCTCGTTTGCGGGAAGGGCGGTCACGAACTCTGCCTTATGACCGTAGTTTGCGCAGGACACAGCAACGTTGGCTTCGCCGCCGCCGTAGTTGATGTCGAACTCGTCAGCCTGAATGAACTTTTCGTTGTTGGGGGTGGAAAGGCGGAGCATTATCTCGCCCATAGTTACTATCTTTTTCATAAAAACATTCTCCTGAATTTGTTTTTTTATTTTTTATTTTTTGAATTTCCGATTTTATTGTGAGGTTCGTTAAGGTATTTTTACTTTGCCTGGACGAGGTGAACGGCAAATCCGCCGAACTGATCCTTGAGATATGCGACGGTGAGGTTGCCCGCTTTGTCATACTTAAAGCTCGACTCATCGGGTTCAAAGCCCTTCATCTTAAGCTGATATACCGCCCTCTTTACCGAGTTGGTCGATATTGCGAGGTGACCCATATCGCCCCTGAAAGGCGACTTCATACACTCCACATAGCTCGAAGCGAATACAGAGCTGTTGCCCACCTTCTTGGCAAAGCCGAAGGCGTCGTCGAACTTGTCCGCAACGGCTTCCGCCTCCTTCGCGTCCTTGCAGTTGATGCCGACGTGAACGAGCTTGAAGTCGAGCATCTTTGCGATTGCCTCCTTGCAGAGCGCCGTTATGCCCTCCCAATTCTCCTCTTCGAGCATCTTTGCGGGAACTATCCAGCTTCCGCCGCAGCAGACGATCTTGTTGTACGCAAGATAGCTGTTGAGGTTGTCGGGGCTGATGCCGCCCGTAGGCATAAAGCGCATCGTCGTATAGGGACCGCAGACCGACTTGATGTACGCAAGTCCGCCCGCCTGCTCTGCGGGGAAGAACTTTACAAAATCAAGACCGAGTTCGAGCGCCTGTTCTATCTCGCTTGCCGAAGAAAGTCCGGGCGCGAAGGGTATTCCGCTGTCGAGACAGTGCTTGACCACCTTGGGATTGAGACCGGGCGCAACGCAGAACTTTGCGCCTGCGGCATATGCCGCGTCCGCCTGCTCGCAGGTGAGCACCGTGCCCGCGCCGACGAACATATCGGGATATGCCTTTGTCATTCTCCTGATTACTTCGTCCGCCCCCTTTGCCCTGAACGTGACTTCGGCACAGTTAATGCCGCCGTCGCGCAGCGCCTTTGCAAGCTTTTCGGCGTTTTCAACCTTTTCGAGTTTGATTACGGGTACCACGCCGACGTTGCCGAATTCTTCGACAACCGCATCGAGTTTTTCTTTTATTGTCATAATTTCTCCTTATGTGCGCAAACTACCCCTTAGGGGCGCACTATGCGCTTTTTTACCCACTGATATTATATTACAACCCGCACTGCCCGTCCATATACAAAACGGATATATCAATGTTATTTTCGGATATCGGAAAGAGTGAGCGACGCGGCGGACGGATTTAGAAAAATCTGTTGACAAAAACAGCACGGCGTGATAATATTTATATTGTCAGAAGGGAGTAGTTACAATTTTCGGCATCGTCAACACGGCGTCGGTTCCGGGGCATGGATAATCCGGACGCGAAGCCCGGTGCGAATACCGCCCGCGTGCGGTGACAAGACTTTCGGCATCGGTGCCGCAGGTCTTTTTTTATTACTGTCGTGCACAAAATACACAAGGAGGCTTTATGCAGTATTTCGACAAGGACTACCAATTCGCGCTGGACGACACCCGCTCGTCCCCGCAGGGACTGACGGACGAGGCGGCGGCGGAGATTCTGGCGCGCGAGGGCAAGAACGCCCTGGAGGGTGCAAAGAAAAAGCCGTTCATACTCAAGCTTTTGTCGCAGTTCGTCGACCCGATGATAATCGTCCTTCTGGTTTCGGCGGCAGTTTCGGCGATTATCGCCATAGTCAGGAAAGAATATTCCGAGCTCATAGACAGCGGAATTATACTCCTCATCGTCATAGTCAACGCGGTAATCGGGCTGGTGCAGGAGAGCAAGGCGGAAAACGCCCTTGAAGCGCTTAAGAGCAACAACAAGCCCTACGCCAAAGTGCTGCGCGGCGGCGAGAGAAATGTCATACCCACGGAAGAGTTAGTCCGCGGCGACATAGTGCTTTTGGAGGCGGGCGACGTCGTTCCCGCCGACTTAAGGCTTATCAGCTCCGCCTCGCTCAAGATTGAGGAAGCGGCGCTGACGGGCGAATCCGTACCGGTTGAGAAGGACGCGGAGGCAATCGCTGCCGAAAACGCGCCTTTGGGCGACAGATTAAATATGGCGTACTCGACGGGTACCGTGACGTACGGCAGGGGCAGCGGCGTCGTTGTCGCAACGGGAATGAATACCGAGACGGGCAAGATTGCAAAGATGCTGACCGAAGTGAAGGAGAGCCCCTCCCCCCTCAACCGCCAGCTCGCAAAGACAGCAAAGATACTTTCCGTCGGCGTGCTGAGCATAGCGCTGGTCATATTCCTCGTCAGCGTGCTCGCCTACAAGGCGGACGTGATGAACGCATTTATGACCGCCGTCGCAATTGCGGTTGCGGCTATACCCGAGGGATTGCCCGCCGTAGTCACGATAGTGCTCGCTATGGGCGTGCAGAAGATGAGCCGCAGGCGCGCGATAGTAAAAAACCTGCCCTCCGTGGAGACGCTGGGCTGTTGCGAGGTAATCTGTTCCGACAAGACGGGCACGCTGACGCTGAACAAGATGACCGTGAGGGAGACATATTGTCCCGGCGGGAACGAGAAACTGCTTAACGACATTATGGCGCTGTGCAACGACAGCGTAAAGACAAAGGACGGACTTGCGGGCGACCCGACGGAGACGGCGCTTGTTGCCTATGCCGAGCTGTGCGGCGACGACTTTGACAGACTTACCGCGGACAATCCGAGGATAAACGAGCTGCCATTCGACAGCGTGAGAAAGCTGATGACGACCGTGCACGAGACGGCGCGCGGCGAGATGAGCTATACCAAGGGCGCGCCCGACATATTGCTTTCGCGGTGTACGCACGTGCTCACCGAAGAGGGCGTAAAACCGCTTGACGACGATATGCGCGCAAAGATTTCGGAGGCGAACTCCGCAATGGCGCACAAGGCGCTGAGGGTGCTCGCCGCGGCATATACCGAGGGCAATACGCTTGAAGAACGGGATATGACCTTCGTCGGACTGACGGGAATGATAGACCCGCCGAGGGACGAGGTCAAAGACGCCGTGAGGGAATGCCGCACGGCTGGCATACACGTGGTGATGATTACGGGCGACCACCCCGACACGGCAAAGGCGATTGCGCGCGAGCTGGACATTTTGCGCGAGGGCGACCTCACCGCGACGGGCGCGGAACTCGACGCAATGAGCGACGAAGAGCTGTACCGCGACATCTCCCGCTATTCGGTATTTTCGCGCGTAAGCCCCGAAAACAAGGTTAGAATTGTCAAGGCGTTCCGCTATAACGGCAAGGTGACGGCGATGACGGGCGACGGCGTGAACGACGCCCCCTCCATCAAGGAGGCGGATATAGGCATAGGTATGGGCATAACGGGCACGCAGGTTTCCAAAGAGGCTGCGGACATAATCCTGACCGACGACAACTTCGCCACGATAGAGGGCGCAGTCGAAGAGGGCAGAAAGATATTCGCAAACATCACCAAGGCGATACAGTTCCTGCTCTCCGCAAACATTGCGGAGGTGCTCTGCCTGTTCATTGCGACAGTTATATTGAACGTGGAGTTCCTTACGCCCGTGATGATACTTTGGGTCAACCTGGTTACGGACAGCTTCCCCGCCCTCTCGCTGGGCACGGAGGCGGCCGAAAAGGACGTTATGAAACAACGGCCGAGAAAGAGCAACTCCTCGCTGTTTGCAGGCACGCTGGGCAAGGACATACTCATTCAGGGCACGATGCAGATGGCGCTTGTGATGCTCTCCTTCTGCATAGGCTATTATGTAATGCCCGACGGCATTAACAACCACGACGTGGCAATGACGATGGCGTTCGTGAGCCTGTGCCTTATACAGCTCTTCCATTCGTTCAACCTGCGTTCGCAGAGGAACACGGTGCTGACCAAGAAGTTCTTCAACAACAAGTATCTGGACTTGTCGGCTCTCGCAGGCATTGTACTGACGCTCGCCGTCGTGCTCATACCCTTCTTCAACGACATATTCCACACCGCTCCGCTGAATGTCGCAGAATGGGCGATTGCCATAGGCGTTTCGGTTGCCATAATCCCCCTTGTGGAACTGCAGAAGGTCATCGAGAGGAAGATTGAAAAGAGCTGCTCAAAGACAAAGGAAAAGAAACGCGCCTGACGGCGCATCTGCCGCGGCGTTTCAGCCCCTTTGCAAACCTCTGACTTTACAATGTAAATATAAGCTTACACTTCCTCCGCGCAAAGTCGGCGCGGAGGAACTTTTTGCAAAATTGCATTTACCTATTGACCGCAAGCATAGTATATGGTAAACTCATATTGAAGGCAGACGCATTTTTAATAAACGCCGGAGAGAGAATTATGAAGCATACGCTGGAGTTTATATACTACATAGGAAAACAAGTCACCGCAAGCGGCGGAAAGAGAATAATCTACGCGCTTGCAAACATACTGATGATGGCGCTTGCAGTCGCCGCGGCGATAGGCATAAGGACGCTATACCTCGGAATGGGCGAAATAAATTTCTTTGCCGCGCTTTTAGGCATAATCCTGTGCGCCGTCGTCTGCGTGATATTCGCAATAGACGGCGTCATCGCACAGCTTGTAATGCTTGTGGCATCGTTCATAGGTATATTCAACAAGGCAGCGCCGGAAAACCGCGGCACAAACGCCGTTGCGTTTGTAATTGCCCTGCTCTCCACCGTCGGCGTCGCGGTGGCGCTTGCAATTTACCTCTCCTGGACGTGACCGGGCATCATTGCGATTGAAAGGAGGAAATGAAAATGAAAAACCGTTCGTTTATATGGATGACCTTCTATTTCAACAGAATTGTAGCGGCAAGGGGCGCGAAAAAGATTTATTACGCCATAGGCAACACAGTGATATTGGGCATTGCAATTGCCCTTTTATGGTGCCTTGTATGGCTGTTCTCTACGATAGGCGACAGTGCGGCAAATCTGCTTCTGAACTGGCTGGGCATACTCGTTTGCATTGCGGGTCTTGTATACGCCTCCGTTCAGGGCATAATAGGACAGATTATACTAATTATAACTTCAGGCGTAGGAATGTGCAGAAAATCCGAACCCGAATTCAGAAAGCCGTGCGCCGTGGCGTTTGCGATAGGACTTTTGACGCTGATTGCGGCAATTGTCGGCACGATAGTCTTTATAGTCTCGCTGTGAAACGGCGACAGGGCGAATGAAAGAGCAATCTCCGCATATAGTTTGCCTCAATGAAAAGGACATACAACGGGAGGCGGGCTGCCAAAATTTGAGGGCAGCCCGCCTCCCGTTATTGTTGCATTTTTGACGCATCGTCTTTTAAAAAATGCGCCCGCCGTTGCCGTGTCCCCGCCATTTGCGAAGGCAATGCCGCACCCGCAACTCTCTGCGGCGTATCGGTCGCGCGGCGAGCGGTAAAGCGGTAAAAAGGCGCAAAATATGCCCGCCGCAACGGGAACGTTGCGGCGGGCACAGACATCGCCGATATATAATTTAAAATTATCTCACACAGTCCGCATAGAGGGGGAACGCGTCGCACAGCGCCTTGACTTCCGCAGTGACGTGCGCAAAGCTCTCCTCCTTCTTTTCGATAACCTCGGCTATGAGGCGGGCAATCTTCCTTGCCTCCTCTTCCTTCATTCCCCTGGAGGTCATCGCCGGCGTGCCCAGCCTTATGCCGCTGGTGACAAAGGGCTTCTGCGTGTCGAAAGGTATTGCATTCTTATTGACTGTGATATGCACCTCGTCGAGCATATGCTCGAGCTCCTTGCCCGTCATTCCCTTGTCGGTGAGGTTTAGAAGTATGAGGTGATTGTCCGTGCCGCCCGAAACCATCTTTACGCCAAGTTTCTTGAACTCGTCCGCCATTGCAGCCGCGTTCTTTACTATCTGCTGCTGATACGCCCTGAATTCGGGGGTGAGCGCTTCCTTGAACGCCACCGCCTTTGCCGCAATTATGTGCATAAGGGGTCCGCCCTGTATTCCGGGGAATATCGCCTTGTCGATTGCCTTGCCGTATTCCTCCTTGCACATTATGACGCCGCCCCTCGGTCCCCTCAAGGTCTTGTGGGTGGTAGTCGTCACGAAGTCGGCATAGGGCACGGGCGAGGGGTGAAGCCCTGCCGCCACAAGTCCCGCGATGTGCGCTATGTCCACCATCATATATGCGCCGACCTTGTCGCATATCTCCCTTATGCGCTTGAAATCGATTACCCTGGGATATGCGCTAGCGCCCGAAACTATGAGTTTGGGCTTACATTCGAGGGCGATTTTTTCCATTTCGTCGTAGTCGATGAGCTCGTCGTCCTTACCGACGCCGTAGGGCACGATGTTGAAGTACTTGCCCGAGATGTTTACGGGCGAACCGTGCGAAAGGTGTCCGCCGTGGGCAAGGTTCATACCCATTACCGTATCGCCGGGCTGAAGCATTGCGAAGAACACCGCGAGATTTGCGCTCGCGCCCGAATGGGGCTGAACGTTGCAGTACTCGCAGCCGAAGATCTCCTTGAGCCTGTTCCTTGCGAGGTCCTCTGCAATGTCTACGAACTGACAGCCGCCGTAGTACCTGTGCGCGGGATAGCCCTCCGCATATTTGTTCGTGAGGTGGGAACCTGCCGCCGCCAGCACCGCGGGAGAGACGAAGTTCTCGCTGGCGATGAGCTCAATATTCCCCTGCTGACGCGCAAGTTCAAGCTTAAGCGCCTCGGCTACTTCCGGGTCGGTCTTTTCTATCAACGAAATATCAATCATATCAAAACTCCGTAAAATTTATAAATATGCAACAATTTTACCATACATTCTGAAAATATACAATAATTTAGAGATAAAATTTTAAATTTTTATTTTTTATGCCTTAATTATGCAATTCGCCCGGCAACGCGCAGAGAAAGCCCGCCCGAAGGCTGCGCTGCAGCCTTCGGGCGGGCTTTAATCAGATTGTTTAATCACAGGTTTTCCGCAAAGAACTCTTCCGCCTCGCTCTGCGGCATAAAGCCGAGCGACTTATTTGCCAGCTCGCCGCCCTTGAATATGCCGACGAGGGGTATGCTCATTATGCCGTAACGCGCGGCAAGCTCCATATTCTCGTCGATATCGACCTTTACGAACACGGCTTTGTCTGCAAATTTTTCGGCGCACTTGTCGATGACGGGCGCAAGCATCTTGCAGGGACCGCACCACGTTGCGAAGAAGTCGCACACCACCGTCTTGTCACCCGAAATGAGTTCGTCAAATTTATCCTTATTCACCTTTTCTACCATAAAAAGTTTCCTCCTTAAGCTTAGTTATTCTTCAAAAACTTATAAATATCCCCGAATGACGACGGAACGGTGCTGCCGTCGGACATCTTTTTGATGTTGCATATGCCGGTCTCCAGCTCCGAACCGCCGATGACTGCGACATATTTGGCGCCGAGCTTGTCCGCATACTTGAGCTGCGCCTTGACGGAGCGACCCATAAGGTCGCACTCCGCGGCTATGCCCTGCGCTCGCAGCCCGTTGACGATAGAGAACGCCTTTGCCCTAGTCTCCTCGTCCATACCCGCGATATAGATTTCGGGTACGGGCGCTTCGGGAAATGGCACGGAGGTGTTTTCCATTAAGAGCACCAGCCTTTCCAGACCCGCCGCAAAGCCTATTGCGGGGACGTTTCCGCCGCCGAGCTCTGCGATAAGCCCGTCATATCTGCCGCCGCCGCAGACCGTACCCTGCGCGCCGATAGAGGTAGACACGAACTCGAACACCGTGCGGGTGTAGTAGTCCAGCCCCCTGACTATGTCGGGGTTGACGGAATATTCGACGCCCAGCCCGTCCAGAAGAGACTTTACCTTTTCAAAGTGAGCGCGGCAATCGGGGCAGAGATAGTCGAGGATTTTGGGCGCATTTTCCGTGATTTTTTTGCACCTGTCCTCCTTGCAGTCTATCATACGCAGGGGGTTCTTTTCAAACCGCTCGTTGCAGGTTGCGCACATCTCGGAAAGGTGAGGGCGGAAATATTCCTTGAGCGCCCTGTTATATTCGGCGCGGCAGCTCTTACAGCCTATGGAATTTATCTCGAGCCTTGTATCCCTTATGCCCAGCTTTTCGAGGAAGCAGGACGCCGCGAAGATGACCTCGGCATCTGCCTCGGGCGCGGGCGTTCCGAATACCTCTATCCCGAACTGGTGGAACTCCCTGAGCCTGCCCGCCTGCGGTCTTTCGTAGCGGTAACAGGGCGTAATGTAGTACGCCTTCAGGGGCAACGGGGCGTTTGCAAGTCCGTTTTCAATGAACATTCTCGCCGCGCCCGCCGTGCCTTCGGGCTTTAAGGTTATGCTTCTGCCGCCCTTATCCTCGAAGGTGTACATCTCCTTCGTGACAACGTCGGTCGTTTCACCGACGCCCCTCAAAAAGAGCTCCGTGTGCTCGAAAACGGGGGTACGTATCTCCTTTATGTTGAACTGCGCCGCAATTTTCCGTGCAGCGCCTTCGATGAACTGCCACTTGCAGCTCTCCGAAGGCAGAACGTCCTTTGTTCCTTTGGGTATGGTAATCATATATGTTCTCCTTTCGTAAATTTGTTGCCTGGTGACGCGACAAAATTCACGAAATCAAAATAATTTACGGAAAGACCAAAAACCACACTTTTTGGTCTTTCACCCTGTTTGCGCATACCTGCGCCTCGGCGGTGGGAATTGCCGCGACTTCTCATAATCGAGAGCCCTCGAAAGTCGCGGCAAGGGAGGCAGAGCCTCCTGAAGTCGCAGAATTTTATTTTCGTCACCAGAAAATAAAATTTGCGAGAAAGTCAGATTATATACTTCCTCATATCCCTGCTCTTGATCATCTTGGAAAGATGGTCCTCGACATAAGCCGCGTCGATATTGAGCGTAACTATGGGATAGTCGTTGCCGCCGGCGTTATAGGAAATGTCCTCCAGAAGATATTCCATAACCGTGTGCAGCCTTCTTGCGCCTATGTCCTCGCTGGTGGCGTTTGCGTCCTCCGCAATCTCTGCAATTTTTTCTATCGCGTCGGGCTGGAACTGCAAATCAATATTATCCACCGACAAGAGAGCGGCGTACTGCATAGTTATTGCATTCTGCGGCTGCGTGAGAATATTTATGAAATCCTGCTTGGTGAGGCTCTTGAGCTCTACAAGCACGGGGAACCTGCCCTGGAGTTCGGGAATTAAGTCCTCCACCTTGGAGACGTGGAAGGCACCCGCCGCTATGAACAGGATATAGTCCGTCTTTATGGGTCCGTATTTGGTCATTACCGTACAGCCTTCGACTATGGGCAGAATATCCCTCTGCACGCCCTCGCGGCTGACGTCCGCACCCTGATTGCCCTTTCCCGCAATCTTGTCAATCTCGTCTATGAAGATTATGCCGTCGTTTTCCGCCCTGCGTATCGCCTCGGCATTGACGGCGTCGTTGTCGATGAGCTTATCCGCCTCCTCAGAGATGAGGAGGTTCTTTGCCTCCTTGACGGAAATGCGGCGCTTTTTGCGCTTGTTCATTCCCAGCCCCTGGAATACGGAGCCGAGGTCGATTGCCGCGCCCTGTCCGGGGGAGAGCTCCAACGGCTTGGGCATATCGGCAACCTCTATCTCTATCACCGTGTTATCGTACTTGCCCGCGTGTATGCCGTCGACGAGGTTCTGGGTAAATACCTCCTTGGACATCTCGCCGCGCTCTTCCTTCAAGCTTTCGGCAAGCACGGCGGCAATGCGCCTTTCGGCGACTGCCGTAGCTTTATAGCTCACCTCCTGCATCTTCTCTTCCTTGACGAGCCTTATGGCGCTCTCCGCAAGGTCGCGCACCATACTTTCGACGTCCCTGCCGACATAGCCGACTTCGGTATACTTTGTCGCCTCCACCTTGAGGAAGGGCGCCTTGACGAGCTTTGCAAGTCTCCTTGCAATCTCCGTCTTGCCGACGCCCGTCGGTCCCTTCATAATTATGTTCTTGGGCGTGACCTCGTACTGCAATTCGGGAGAGAGCTGAGAGCGACGATAACGGTTTCGGAGCGCGATTGCGACAGCCTTCTTCGCCTCGTCCTGACCTATGATGTATTTATTGAGTTCGTGTACTATCTGTTTGGGTGTTAAATCCATAATATGACCTCGCTGAATGCGGCATATGCCGCGGTTAAGCCGATTTACTGTATGCTCTCCACCTTGATGTTGTCGTTGGTGTAGACGCATATTTCGCTGGCTATTTTGAGCGACTTTACGGCAATTTCCTCCGCCGAATAGTCGGTATTCTGCACAAGCGCCCTCGCCGCCGCAAGCGCATAGTTGCCGCCGCTGCCGATTGCAGCTATGCCGTCGTCCGGCTCTATTACTTCGCCCGTGCCGGAGATGATGAGCATCGTCTCGCTGTCGGCGACTATCATAAGAGCTTCTAACTTTCTGCCCATCTTGTCGCCGCGCCACAGCTCGGCAAGTTCCACCGCGGAACGCATAAGATTGCCCGAAAACTTGTTGAGCATACCCTCGAACTTTTCGGAAAGCGAGAACGCGTCCGAAACCGACCCGGCAAAGCCCAAAATGACCTTGTCGCCGTAGATGCGCCTTACCTTTGTGGCACTGCTCTTGAAGATTACGCTCTCGCCCATAGTCACCTGACCGTCGCCGGCGATTGCCGTCTTGCCGTTTCTCTTTACACCGCAGATTGTCGTTGCGTGAAATTCTACTGACATAATTTCTCCTTATACTGCCTTACGCCGTCGAGCGCGCGCTGCGCCACGAAAGCGTATCTCTGTTTTTTATCGCGTATAGGGGTTTCGGAGGACTTTAAGATGCCGAAGTTGGCGTTCATCGGCTGAAAATCCTCATTTGCCCCCGATATATGCGCCGACAAAGCGCCGAGGACGGTCGTTTCGGGAGGTATTATAACCTCCTTGCCCGACAGCTTCCGCGCCATATGAACGGCGGCGAGAAGTCCGCTTGCCGCAGACTCCACATAGCCCTCTACGCCCGTCATCTGTCCCGCAAAAAAGACAAGCGGGTTGCCCTTTGACGAAAAGTCGGCATTGAGCGCTTCGGGCGAATTTATGAATGTATTGCGGTGCATTACGCCGTACCGCAGGAACTCTGCATTTTTAAGGGCGGGAATGAGGGAAAACACCCTCTTCTGCTCGCCGAACTTCAGATTTGTCTGACACCCGACGAGGTTATACGCCGTACCGTGAGCGTTCTCCTTGCGGAGCTGAAGGACGGCATAGAACTTATTGCCGTTTTCGTCCCTTAAGCCGACGGGTTTGAACGGACCGTAGCGCAGGGTGTCCTCCCCGCGCGCCGCCATTACCTCGAGCGGCATACACCCTTCAAATATTTCGCCCTTTTCAAAGTCGTGAAGAATTGCCCTATCCGCGCGGGTCAGCTCGTACACAAAATGCGTGTACGTATCCTTATCCATAGGACAGTTGAGATAGTCATCGCCGCCCTTGCCGTACCTGTCGCCGAAGAATGCGCAGTTCATATCGACGCTGTCGCGCGAGACTATGGGCGCGGAGGCGTCGTAAAAGTGCAGGTTGCCGCCGCCGAAAAGGGAGCAGATGTCCGCTGAAAGCGCGTCGGTCGTGAGCGGACCCGTTGCGACAATCGCGGGGGCTTCGGGCACCTTTGTCACCTCCTGCGAGATGACCTCTATGTTTCCGTCCGACTTGATTTTGTCGGTGATGTACGCTGAAAATTTATCCCTGTCGACGGCGAGAGCGCCGCCTGCGGGTATCTTTGAATATTCCGCCGCCTCCATCATCAGTGAGCCGATCGTGCGCATCTCCTCCTTTAAGAGGCCGCAGGCGTTGGAATAGGGGTCGCTGCCCTTCAATGAGTTGGAGCAGACGAGTTCGCCGAAATTTACACTCTTGTGCGCGGGGGTAAAACTCCCGGGCTTAATGTCGTAAAGTTGCACGCCAAAGCCCTGCGAGGAGAGGTAATGCGCCGCCTCGCACCCCGCGAGTCCCGCGCCGATGACCTTAATCTTCATCTTCTTCATCGGGAAGAGGCTGAGAATAGTCGCAGTTCTTGTCCGAACACCTTATCAGCCTGCCCCTTCTTACGAGGTATTTGCCGCACTTGGGGCACTTGTCGCCCGTGGGGACGTCCCAGCTTAAGAATTTGCAGTCGGGATAGCCCGTACAGCCGAAGTAAATCTTGCCCGTCTTGGAGCGCATTCTGCGCATAGGCTTTCCGCATTCGGGGCACTTGCCCTCCGTCTTTTCGCCCTGTCGGGGATTGCCGTCGGCGACTTCCGCCGTCTGTTTTGCGCCGCAGACGGGACATTCCTTATAGTTGCCGTATTTGCCCTTCTTGAGCAGCATATATGCGCCGCATTCGGGGCACTTTTCCTCTGTTATCTTTGCATCTATCGGCAGAATGGACGAACATTCGGGGTAGTTGGGGCAGGCGAGGAACTTGCCGAACTTACCGCTCTTAACCACCATATTCGCGCCGCACTTGGGACAGCGCACGTCGGATATCTCCGCCTCGCTCTCGCTTATGATGTTGGAACAGCCGGGATAATTGGAGCAGGCAAGATATTTGCCGTACTTGCCCGACCGCCTTATCATCGGACTGCCGCACTTTTCGCACTTTATATCGGTGATTTCATCGCCGTCGCAAGCCGCCTTTTTGAGCTTATCGGCAAACCCCGGGTAGAAATCTGCGATTATCTTGTGCCAGTCGACGCCGCCGTCCTCTATCTTGTCGAGCTCCTCCTCCATCTTGGCGGTGAACCCGACGTCCATTATGTCGTCGAAGTAGTGGACGAGCATATCGGTAATCTTATACGCCACCTCGGTGGGCACCATATACTTGCCGTCCTTTTCGATGTAGTGGCGCTTGTTGAGCACGGATATTATCGACGCGTACGTCGAAGGTCTGCCTATGCCCTTTTCGTCCATCGCCTTGACGAGCGATGCGTCAGTATATCTGAGGGGCGGGCGGGTAAATTTCTGCTCCTTGGCAAGCGAGTTCAAGTTGAGCGCGTCGCCCTCCTCGAGAGGGGGCAGGAGCTTGCCGCTCTCCTCCTCGTCGCCATCGCCCGCAGGCGCCTGCTGGTACGCCGCGGTGAAGCCGGCAAAGAGCAGCGCCTTGCCGCTCGCCTTGAACACATAGCCGTTGCTGTCCGCCTCTATCTGCATAGAGTTATATTTTGCCTCTGCCATCTGCGACGCCACAAAGCGGTCGTAGATGAGCTTGTATATGTTGTAGTGTTTCTTATCGAGGAATTGCTTTACGCTTGCGGGCGTGACCGCGAGATTTATCGGTCTTATCGCCTCGTGCGCGTCCTGCGCGCCCTTCTTGGTCGCGTAGATGTTGGGCTTTGCGGGCGCATATTCCTCGCCATAGGTATCCCTGATGAACGCCAGCGCGTTCTGCTGCGCTTCGACGGCAATCCTCACGGAGTCCGTCCTTATATAGGTGATGAGCGCGATGTGGTCGCCGCCGACATCCATACCCTCGTAGAGGTGCTGCGCGACGAGCATCGTCTCCGGAGAGGACATCCCGAACTTATTGGACGCGTCCTGTTGCAGCGAAGAGGTCGTAAAGGGTGCGGGAGCGTGCTGCTTTGTAACGCCGCTCTTGACCTTTATGACCCTGAAGTTGCCCGCCTTTATTGCCGCCTCTGCCGCCTCCGCCTGCTCTGCGGTTATGCTTTTCCCGCTCTTTTTAAGCTGATAGGTCGCCTTGAAGGGGGCGTACTTTGCGGCAGTATCCTGCAGGTTTGCCGTGAACGTATAGTATTCTTCGGGCTTGAACGAAGTTATCTCCCTCTCCCTGTCGACGATGAGGCGGAGGGCGACTGACTGCACTCTGCCCGCCGAAAGCCCGTCCTGTATGCGGCTGTTGAGAAGGGGGGAGAGCTTATAGCCCACAAGTCTGTCCAGCACCCTCCTCGCCTGCTGCGCGTCGACGAGGTTATAGTCTATCTTTCTCGGCTTGGTGAGCGCTTCCTGCACCGCCTTGGGGGAAATTTCGTTGAACTCCACCCTGTTTTCGCCGTCGGGGTCCATTCCGAGCACGGTCTGAAGATGCCAGCTTATCGCCTCGCCCTCGCGGTCGGGGTCGGTTGCAAGGTAGACCTTGCCCGCCTTTTTCGCCTCTTCGGACAGCCTCTTTATGACGTCCTTTTTGCTTGACGTAATCTCGTATCGAGGTTCAAAGTTTTCGGTTATCTTGACGCCGAGCGTCTTTTCGGGCAAGTCCCTGACGTGTCCGCCGGAGGCGTCGACGCGGAATTTACCCTTTAAATACTTGGAAATTGTCTTTGCTTTTGAAGGTGATTCGACTATGATTAAATCCATCTTTCTGTCCCGTTGAATTTTTTATGTATTTATGCGGACGGCGCCCCTTTCCCGCCGTTTGCGGCGTTAAACCGCGGCGTATCTGTTGCCGCCCGTCCTTATGATTAGTCCCTTTATCTCGAGCATTGAGCATATTGCGCCAGCCTCGCGCAGCGTCTTGCCGACGGCCGCTGCAATTTCGGCGACGTGAGCCTCTCCGCTTCCGCGAAGAAATCCGAGAACCTCTTGCTCCTCCCCGCCGAGCTCGGGCAAATGCTCTACGGGCAATTCTAACCCGAACTGGGAAAGAATGTCAAGCGCATTTTCGCACAGATATGCACCTTTTTTGATTAAGGCGTTGCAACCCTCGCCCGAAGCGACGCCGAGAGAGTAGGGAAAAGCAAATACGTCCCTGCCGTAATCGGCCGCATAGGACGCCGTGCTCAGCGCCCCGCTCTTTGCCGCCGCCGACACGACGAGCGTGCCGAGCGTCAGCCCCGCGATTATGCGGTTGCGGAGTATGAAAGTGTATCTCTGCGCCTTGAAACGCGGCGGAAATTCACTTATTGAAAGCCCGCTCTGCTCCACCTTTGCAAGCAGCGCGGCGTGCGCCGCACAGCCCGAATTGTGCCCTCCTGGCAAAACGGCTATTATTTTTCCCGAGGGAAGCGCTCCCTTTATTGCGGCGCTGTCTGCGCCGTCCGCGACGCCCGTGACCACCGTAACCCTTTCCGAAAGGCTGCGGCAAATCTCCCTGCAGCTTTCAAGCGTCTGCGGCAGGCTCTTGCGGGAGCCGACCACGGCGAACTTCTTGTCGCCGAGCAACCCGACATTGCCGCGCGCGTAGAGCACGAGGGGCGGCACGGGGATGTTTTTAAGCTCTTCGGGATAGAGCGCACTCTTTAACGTGACACAGGTCACGCCGCCGCGTTCGAGCTTTGCAAGCGTCCTTTGGCGGTATTCCCCGTCATAAAATTTATCCCTTAATTTATTATATACTCCGACGCCGAGCGTTTTAATCAGAATATCCGCATATTTCTGCGCGTTTTCCCCGCCGTCTTTAACCGAGGCGAGGAAACATTTCTTCTGTTTATAGTTCAGCTCGTCCAGACCGTCGGCGAAAATTATCGCCTTCTCCTCTCCGGAATAGCTCACGCTCATAGTCTGTCCGCCGAGCTGTCGAGGTTGCGGTAGCTCGTCGCCTCCAGAATGTGACAGGGCTGAATGTCCTCCGAGAGGTCGAGGTCGGCAATCGTGCGCGCGACCTTGATTATCCTTGAACGCGCCCTCGCGGAGAGATTTAACCGCTCGAACGCCGAACGAAGTATCCCCTCGCACTCGGCGGTGAGGCGGCAATACTTCTTTATCTGCAATTCCCCCATATCCGCGTTGACCTCTATGCCGGTTTCGTCGCGGAAGCGCTCGCGCTGTACGGCGCGAGCCCTCTCCACCCTTGCCTTGATGTCCGCGCTGCTTTCCGCCGCCTCCGAGGAGGCGAGAGCGTCATAGCCGACCTCGTCGACCTCTATCTGCAGGTCAATTCTGTCGAGCAGCGGACCCGAAATTCTGCTTCTGTACCTTCTTATCTGTGCGGGCGAGCAGGTGCACTGTCTTGTGCTGCTGCCGTAGTTGCCACATGGACAGGGGTTCATACTTGCGCACAGTATGAAGTCGGCCGGAAAGGTGACCGCGCCGCCCGCGCGCGTTATGGTGATTACCCCGTCCTCCAGCGGCTGGCGGAGTGCCTCCAGCGCACTGCGCGAATACTCGGGCAACTCGTCCATAAACAGCACGCCGCGGTGCGCCTTTGAAATTTCGCCGGGAATTATGCGCGTATGTCCGCCGCCGCACAGCGACGCCGTCGTCGCCGTATGGTGAGGGGTGCGGAAAGGACGGAGGACGGCTATGCCCTCCCTGCCGAGCTCGCCTGAAACCGAGAGTATCTTGGTGACTTCCAGCGCCTCCCTGAAGGTCATCTCGGGCATTATCGTAGGTATACACCGCGCGAGCATCGTCTTGCCCGTGCCGGGCGCGCCCGAAAGGAGCACGTTGTGTCCGCCCGCGACGGCAATCTCCAGCGCGCGCTTTGCCACGTCCTGCCCCTTTACGAGGCTCATATCGCAGCTATATGTGACCTCTTCGGCGACGTCCTCGAACTTCCTTATGGCGACGGGCGAAAACAGCGCCGTGCCCTCCAGAAAGCCGCACACCTCCGAAAGGGTGTTGAGCGCATAAACCTCTATCCCCTCTATAAAACTCGCCTCTGCGGCGTTTGCGGCAGGAATTATGAACTTTGAATAGCCCGCCTGCTTTGCCGAAATTATGACGGCGAGTATGCCGTTGACCGCGCGCAGCGTTCCGTCCAGCGCAAGCTCGCCGAGCATTACTATGCCCTCCGCCGGGGAGGAGAGCTGTTCGCTCGCCCGAAGTATGGATACGGCGATGGGCAGGTCGTAGTGGCTGCCCTCCTTCTTGATGTCTGCGGGCGCGAGGTTGACGGTTATCTTGTTGACGGGAAAGCGCCTGCCCGAATTGCGTATGGCGGAATATATCCTCTCCCTGCTCTCCTTTACGGCGGCATCGGGAAGCCCGACCAGCTCGTACCTGACCATTCCCTTATTTATGTCCGTTTCCACCTCGACGGGAACGCCGTCCAGCCCGACGAGGGCGTAACTTTTTATCTTTGAAAGCATATTCCGCACCTTGATTTGCTCCTGACCGTTAGATCGGGAAAAAATGTATTTTCCGCCGTCCTGACTTTTCTCTCTCTGGGGCGGCATAAATTAAAAGCTCCCGCGCGCAGCGGGAGCTTTTTTAATTACTTGATTTCGGTTATCTTTGCAGCCTTGCCGGTAAGACCTCTTAAGTAGTAGAGCTTAGCTCTCCTTACCTTACCCTTCTTGACTACCGTGACGGAAGCGATTTTGGGGCTGTGAACGGGGAACGTTCTCTCTACGCCTACGCCGAACGAAAGGCGGCGTACGGTGAAGCTCTCGCGGATGCCGCCGTGCTTCTTTGCGATTACAACGCCCTCAAAGTTCTGAATTCTTTCCTTCGTACCTTCGATGACCTTGAAGCCGACCCTTACGGTGTCGCCCACGCTGAATGCGGGTACGTTTTCCTTCATTCCTTCCTTTTCGATTGCCTCAATAAGTTTGCTCATCTGACTTGTCCTCCATAAACCAAGTATTCTTACACATTCCCTGCGCAGCGGAATACCCGAAGTCGTTATTGTATTTTTTCTTGTTTTGCCATATTATCTTAACAGACCCCGCATAAAAACGCAACCATTTTCAGGGGGTATGTCGCAATTTTCACAAAAGAATTTTGCGGGCAAGCGACGCGATATCGCCCTCCGCCCGACGCCCCGCATTACATATATAATATGTATAGGCGCAAAAACTGATAAATTGGCGAAAATTACAGGAAACAATCACGTATCGCCGAAGTCAAAGGCGTTTTCTATGTGATTTATGCCATCTTTTGTGACCTCGACTATGTCGAAGCGCACCGTCTTATCCGCCTCTCTGCCCGAAAAATAGAAGCGCGCGGCGTCAGAATAGCGCCTTATGCGGCGGGCGTCGACTGCCTCCGCAGGGGTTCCGAACGCCTCCGAAGAGCGCGTCTTGACCTCCACAAACGCCACCACGTCGCCCTTTTCGGCTATTATATCGACCTCGCCGAAGGGGCATCTGAAATTCCTTGCGGCTATGCGGTAGCCCTGCCTTTTCAGATATCTTGCCGCCGCACCCTCGCCCGAAAAGCCGAGGCGGCGCTTTATGCCGTTTATTGCCAACTTCCCGCCCTCCTTCCGCGCGTCTTTGAAAAAGTCAGTTTGGGTTTATCTAAAATATATACGCAATATATCTCCGCCGCCTTTGCCCCGCGCATACTTTCTAAAATAATTTTCGGCGCAAGCAAAACTCTCAATCGCCGTAATGACAACAGCGATTTCGGGCGCCGTTCGCACAGAGCACTATGTGCTCACTCATCTCACTCGCACACGAAAGGTGGGTAACCACCTTTCTATGAAATGTGCTCGTTCGTCGCTTTTGCGCCAGCGGTCGCCTCGTGCCTCGTTGGTCGGCTCCGCGACGCCTCACGCTCCGCTCGGCAGGTCGCGGTCTCTCCGCGCCGCACGGACAGTGGGTGTCCACTGTCC
>CASEDP010000014.1 GCA_949286835.1 uncultured Clostridia bacterium
AAGAACCCCTATGCGGGAACAAAGACCGAAAAGAACCTCTGGGAGGCGTTTGCGGGCGAAAGCCAGGCGAGAAACAAGTACACGTACTTTGCGTCGGTAGCTAAGAAGGCGGGCTATGAGCAGATAGCCGAGCTGTTCTTAAAGACGGCTGAAAACGAAAAGGAGCACGCAAAGCTGTGGTTCAAGGCGCTGGGCGAGCTGGGCGATACGGCGGAGAACCTGCTGCACGCCGCCGAGGGCGAGAACGCCGAATGGACGGATATGTACGAGAGAATGGCGCGCGAAGCCGACGAAGAGGGCTTTAAGGAGCTTGCCGCTCAATTCCGCGGCGTCGCTGCGATAGAGAAGTCGCACGAGGAGAGATACCGCGCTCTCCTGCACAACGTAGAGGCAAAGCAGGTATTTGAAAAGAGCGGCGTTACGGTATGGGAGTGCCGCAACTGCGGGCACATAGTCGTCGGCACTAAGGCGCCCGACGTCTGCCCCGTCTGCAATCATCCCCAGGCATTCTTTGAAGTAAGAAAGGAAAATTATTGATTGAACACGTTTCCGCCCGCCACAGAAAGGCGGGCGGAATACTGTTATCTGGTCTGATTGCGTCCCGGTTACGGGGCGCAGTTTGACGTTTTCCGACGGATGAAAAGACGCATAGGTCACCGTTATAAAAAATAAAACGGCAACAGGCGATTTTATTGCGCTGTTTAAGTAATGAAAGTTGACAAATACCAATAATAAAGTTTACAGCATTCAATGTAAAATTGTAATAAAGGAGCAAATTATGGACAGATACGATGCGGTGGTCATAGGCGCGGGAAACGGCGGGCTTGTGGCTGCCATAAGGCTGCTGCAGGGCGGGGCAAAGGTGCTGCTCGTCGAAAAACACAATATACCCGGCGGATTTGCCACAAGTTTCAGGAGAGGCAGGTTTGAGTTTGAAGCCTCGCTTCACGAACTCAACGACTTCGGAGCTGCCGGAAACGGCGGCGACGTGCGCGACGAAACGTTCGACATCGTTGCCAATTCTTGCGAGACGGTGCTTACGGCAATGGAAAGAGCTGGCATCAACGCTCCTTCCAAGTGCAGGGCAGGCGGTTGCGGGTATTGTCACAGCAGGCTGATAGACGGAAAATACTCTATAGCGGGCGCCGACAAGCGCAGGCTCGCCGACGCAAAATTCGTTTTCATCCATCCTTGCTGTACCTATCCCGATTCTGATATGGAAATCGAAGTGCCTGCCGAAGTTTGAGGCAAGCCGTTCGTTGAATAAGTCGCCGATATAATTTCTGCCCGAAACAGGTCGGGCGGACTAAGAAATGGTTCTCTGTAAATTAAGATTTACTTTGTTTGTAAATAAAAGATGATTGTCAAGCGATCTGAATATCAATATAATATAGTTAAGTTAAATATCTAGGCAATTGTTTTTTGCCGACGTACGTATGACCTAACTTTAACTATAGTATTTTAAGCTCCATATTTGAAGGCGTCTCGGAAGTTGTTTCTTCGGGGCGCTTTCAATTATTCTCCGTCATTGCACCGTTTGGCGTTGACACGTCGGCGGTAATCAATTATAATGAAGAAAAGTCATTCTTTCGTTCGGCGGCGGCATTTACCGTCGGCTTTTTTGTCGGCAATTTGTCTGACAATGTCTTTTGTGACGACATATGTTTTATCCCGTTTGATTTACGCTGTTGCCTTATTCCCGCTGGTGTAAAAAACACCCTAAATGTGTTGTATAAAAGATTTTATATGGTGCAAAAATATACCTTAAAATGTTGTATATAGTTTGAGGTATATTTATGGATAAGAAGATTATTCTCGCCAGAATAGACGAGCTTATGCGCGAAAAGAAAATCAGCAATTACGAGCTCAAGGAAAATGCGGAAATCTCGTCGACCATATATCAGTGGAGAAAAAACGCAAGCCGTGACAGGGAAAGAATACCGTCATTGCGTTCCATTGAAAAAATCTGTGACTATTTCGGCGTTTCTTTGGCTTACTTTTTTTCGTTCAGCAGCGAGGGGCAACGCACCGTGCGGGAAACAGAGTTGATGAACAAGATGAAGAATTTAACAGACGAACAGTTGGATTTGGTCGATAAGCTTATCGGACAATTCAAATAGAGAGGAATATATGGGATCTATCGGTAACAAAATTAAAAAATTAAGAAAGCTTCGCGGCTTGTCGCAAGAGGAACTCGGTTTTGAACTCGGCGTAAGCCGACAGACCGTGCTTAAATGGGAAAACAATGTAATGCGTCCCAATGCCGCAAGCCTTAAGATGCTGTGCGATTTTTTCGGCGTATCGCCGGATGTCATACTGTCTGACGAGGTAATGTCGGTCGAAGAGGAAGTATTCGCCGCCGTTCAGACGGAAGCGGAGGAAGTTGCGCCTGTTTGCAAAGCGGAGGAGACTGTGCCGTTGCGCGAAACGGAAATGCCCGTTCGCGGTCGGAAATATATATGGCTTTCTGCAATTTCTTTTGCGCTTTTTGCCTTACTCACAATCTTTACTCTCTTATGCGGTTTTGTGGTCTATTCGGACAATGTCGGGATAGACAGAACTGCAACGTACGAGTTTGACGGCGCGGTGTTTTTCATAAGTTTAATTTTATGCGTTGCTTGTTTGTTCTTGATGATTATGTGCATATTTCGTGCAATTAAAAGAGTGAAGGTAAACTAATATTTCCATATATGTATATAAAAATTTATTGAAATTTTTTTTATTATCTCTTAAAATAATCAAAGCTAATTTGTTGGAGGTCAAATATGAAAATTGCAAGAATTTTTAAAGCGGCAATACTTGTAACGGCATCAATCTTGTTCCTCGCTTGTTGCAGTCTGTTTTCTTTCAGCGGCGTAAGCGCATCCGCCGATACCGGCACGGATGAGAGTTATGTTGCGGAAGAGGGAGATGAGGGAATAAATCCCCGCCTGTTCACATCGCTGTCGCTTGCCATAAATTGCGGCGACGGTAAAGTGTGGGCAACGGTAAAAAATGACTTCACGCTTTTCCCTTCTACCGTCATAGTCATTGTTATGCTCTATTCGTCCGATACATATGCGGAGTCGTTTGAGTATATGGATTACGTGTGCGCGAATGTGTCTAACGACCTCGATATGGGCAACACTCTCACGGTGGAATCTCCTACTGGCGGAGAAGAAAAGTTCTGGCTTGCAAGGATGAGATATAAAATCAACAACGACGACTGGGAATCCAAGCAGACCACGGCTTGCAGGATAAGCGCAGACGGCGAATTCCTCGGTTACGTATAATCTGTCTTTCTGACGTGTCATTGCGGCGTTAATTCCTAACGCCGCAATATTTTTTATTGACGAGTTTTATATGTGTTTTGCATATAGATGGAAATTATGGAAGGCTGATACAAAATTTTGGGGCTGAATGTGTGTGAATTATTATCACATTCAGCCTCTTTTATTTTTACAGTGATAACGTTTGACTTGTAATTCAGCCTTTTAGTATAATTCCGACTTGCGCAGAAAGTGGCGGATACGTATGTGCAAAATACTGACGATTGCCCGATTACTCACACGGCTGCGCACTATGGTTAATATTGAGGTTTTATGAAAACTAAGGTCAGAAAAATTATATCGTTCATTCTTGCGGCGGGAATAATGTCGTGCGTTCCGTTTGCGGCGTGCTCCGTAACTTCCGAAAGATATGACGGGCAGAACAACGGTACTATAAACGGCGGCGAAAACGGCGGAAGTACGAGCGGCGGAGACAACGGGAACGTGGAAGAGGATATCCCTCAGGTAGAAAGGCAGATTTACCTTGACGAACTTGACTATACATACGCTTCAACGGGTTACGGCTCTCTTTCGGTCAATGCGGGTTCGGACGGCAACAAGCTCTCGCTTTACAAAGGAGGGAACGAAACCGAGCACGACCACGGTTTCTTCGCTCACGCCTATTCGGTCATTTCCTATGACGATATAGCAACAATGGGGTTCACTCAGTTTTCCGCGTATATAGGGATAAATAAAACTGCGCGCGTTGCCATACGGTAACCAGCGTAATTTTCGGGGTATTTGTGGATAATGCAGAGGTATATTCGTCCGCGCAGTTCGGGGCATATACCGACGAGGAATATGTCGATTTGGATATCGAGGGCGCGGAAAGGCTTACGCTTGTTGCGGATTCCGTCGGCGGCAACGGCAACGACCATGCCGTATGGGCTGACTGTAAGCTTACATATTATAATGATATCAAGCCCGATTTGCGCGCATATGACGTCGAGTTTTCCTCTCCTTATCAGGTAACCGAGGCTAACATTCTTGAAAATGCGAGGGCATACGACTTTTCCGGAAACGATATCAGCGGTGATATAACATATACTACCGGCTATGAAGAGGGGCAGACCGGAGAATTTGAGATAACTTATAAGGTTAGCGACGGCAGGCAGACGGCGCAAAAGCGTGTTAAGATGAAGGTGCTTTCGGAAAGCCGCTTCATTTCTGGCGCTACCGAAGAGCAACTCGTTGAGCCCTTTGCGGATTTTGTCTATTACGGACGCAGTCTGCTTGGAGGACAATCGCGCCTTGCCTATGACCTTATGACGCAGGAACTTCTGAAGACAGATATAGGCAATTCTGAAGTGACGACGCTTACGGTGAATATGCTTGACAACGGCATATACATATTTCCCTCCGAAGTTTCCAAAATCAAAAAATTCCTCGTCTGTGACGAGGCGAGGCTCTATTTTCTTTATGACTGGAGGTCTGGCGAAGCAGCAGGCGTCAGCTATACGAAGAGCGGTCCGTTCGTCGATACTGTGACCGTAAAGCTTAACAACGGCAATAAAGAATATTATTACGGTCAGAGCAATATTTCGGTGTATATGCAGGCGGAAGAGGAAGTCAGCTCCTTCTTTGAAGGACTTACGGAAGATATGACCGAAGGGCAGATGCTCTACAAGGCGCAGAATGCTTACCGAAAGACTATAAAATATGATAATGTAGACTATGCAGACGGGTTTTACGGTGCGTTCATAACAAAGGTATGTATCTGCTCCGGCTATTCCAAGGGCTATGACTATGTCGCCCAGAGGTTGGGCGTGCGTTCGGCGTATGTCGTGGGTCCCGGTCATGCGTGGAACTATATTCACGCAGACGGGGCGTGGTATATGACTGATACGACCTGGTGAGACGGAAATTCATACGGACTGCTCGGAAAGAGCGATATGGACAATATGGGCAGGTATGACTATGCCAATTACGGAAAAATGCCCACGCTTTCCTATCTTCGCTATGATAAAGAACTGATGAAATACCCGCTTATGGATATCAGGAAAGGGTATATGATGGCGGCAGGCGAAGAACTTGACCTTAAAAAGCTCGTCAATGTAGTCGGAGCGGTTGCCGATAAAGCTCCCGTCGTGTCCGTGACCTATAGCGGCAATCTCGATACCGACAGGGCGGGCACATATAAAATTCGTGTCACGGCTATAAACAGTCTCGGGAATGTCGCAACGGGCGACTGCGAGGTCTATGTCTATACTTCTACGCAAAAGCTTACGTCTTACAGCGCAACGCAGTCGGGCAATTCGAATTATGCTTATAGGGCTGTATCGCTCTGCTACGGGGGAACAGAACAAGAGTTTGCCGACGGAATTTACACTAAAGCAAACGGGACTATTTCGCATGACTTCAACATTGCCGGCGGCGGATATACGCGCTTTTCTGCAAATGTGGGCGTCGACAAGGTGATAAGGGACAACAAGCCTTGGGGCGTCTATGCCAACGCGACGGTACGGGTATATGCCGACGGCGTTCTTCTGTATGGGCTCAAAGGTATAGGCTGGAATAATGACTTTACCAACTTTGTCGTGACACTGCCCGAAGGAACAAAGACATTGAGGCTGGAAGTTTCCGATACTTCCGGGCAGGGAGGCATAGGCTGGGGTGATTGTACTCTGTATAAATAAATTTTTGCGTGAAAAGCGCAGACAGTGCCATTAACGGGAAGGTTTAATATGCAAAGACAAGGCGGCGTTCACAACGAACGCCGCCTTGTCTTTGCTCAGCCTCCGGGCTGTTTGATGCGTTAAAATATACAGCCTCGGGAAGAACCCGAGGCTGTAAGAAAATGCGTAATTCAATCAAAAGCTCATTACTTTGCAAGAGCTTCCTGAACAGCAACTGCAACAGCTACCGTTGCGCCGACCATAGGGTTGTTGCCCATACCGATGAGACCCATCATTTCAACGTGAGCGGGAACGGAGGAGGAGCCTGCGAACTGTGCGTCGGAATGCATTCTGCCCATCGTATCCGTCATTCCGTAGCTTGCGGGACCTGCAGCCATATTGTCGGGGTGAAGCGTTCTGCCCGTGCCGCCGCCGGATGCAACCGAAAAGTACTTGACGCCGTTTTCTACGCACCACTTTTTATAGGTACCAGCAACGGGGTGCTGGAAGCGGGTGGGGTTGGTGGAGTTGCCCGTAATGGAAACCGAAACATTTTCAAGCTTCATTATGGCAACGCCTTCGGGAACATTGTCCGCGCCGTAGCACTTTACCTTTGCGCGGGGACCGTCGGAGAATGCGACGCTGTCAATTACCTTTACCGTCTCGGTATAGGGGTCGAACTGCGTCCTGCAATAGGTGAAGCCGTTGATGCGCGAGATAATGTAAGCCGCGTCCTTGCCGAGGCCGTTGAGGATAACCCTGAGGGGCTTAACCCTTACCTTGTTTGCGTTCTCTGCAATCTTTATTGCGCCTTCCGCAGCGGCGAAGGATTCGTGACCTGCGAGGAAACAGAAGCAATCCGTCTCTTCAGAGAGGAGCATTGCGCCGAGGTTGCCGTGACCGAGGCCGACCTTTCTGTTTTCCGCAACCGAGCCGGGAATGCAGAAACTCTGCAGGCCGATGCCGATTGCAGCGGCGGCGTCGGCAGCCTTCTTGCAACCTTTCTTAATTGCTATTGCTGCGCCTATGGTATATGCCCAGACTGCGTTTTCAAAGCAGATGGGCTGCGTTCCTCTGACAATCTTGTCGCAGTCGATGCCCTTGGCAAGGGTGATTTCCTTGCACTCTTCAATGGACTTGATGCCATACTCTTTGAGTACGCCCAAAATTTTGCTTTCTCTTCTTTCGTAGCCTTCAAAAAGTGCCATAATTAGTCAACCTCCTTGTCGGTTCTGGGGTCGATGTGCTTGACTGCGCCCTGTTCCTTGGTGTATCTGCCGTAAGTTCCGATGGACTTTTCGTATGCCTCGTTGGGGGTGAGACCCTTCTTGATGAAATCGGTCATCTTTCCGAGGGAGACGAATTTATATCCGCAGACTTCGTTGTTCTTGTCGAGTGCGAGAGCGAGGACATAGCCTTCTGCCATTTCGAGGTATCTTACGCCCTTTGCGGCCGTGCCGTACATCGTGCCGACCTGCGAACGGAGACCCTTTCCGAGATCTTCAAGACCTGCGCCGACGGGCAGACCGTCATCGGAGAATGCCGACTGGGATCTTCCGTAAACTATCTGAAGGAAGAGTTCTCTCATAGCGGTGTTGATAGCGTCGCAGACGAGGTCGGTATTGAGCGCTTCGAGTATGGTCTTATGGGGAAGAATTTCTGCTGCCATTGCCGCAGAGTGGGTCATACCGGAGCAGCCGATAGTCTCTACGAGCGCTTCCTGAATGATGCCGTCCTTGATGTTAAGGGTAAGCTTGCAGGCGCCCTGCTGGGGTGCGCACCAACCTACGCCGTGGGTAAGACCTTTAATGTCTTTGATTTCCTTTGCCTGTATCCACTGACCTTCTTCGGGAATGGGAGCGGGTCCGTGTTCAAATCTGCCGGAAACGCCCTTGGCAACGCAAATCATGTTCTCAACGTCTTTTGAATATTGCATTACTGTCCTCCAAAAAATTTAAACGCGCCCGAGGCGTAGCTCTGCCTGCCGCGCGCTCATTTACTACTTTATCATTATAGCACAGCCCTGCGCCGATTTCAATTAAAATAAGCAATAATTTCGGCAAAAATATTCTGGCAAAGGGCGATAAAGTGTTTACATACCGCAAAAAAGTCTTATAATATAAATAGGATTTTTTTATTTTAAAGGATTAACGGCAACCAATGCTCTGTCAGAACTGCAAGAAACGGGAGGCAACCGTAAACCATATCGAATACATAGGCAACACGCCCTGCGAACTGCATCTCTGCGCGCAATGCGCCGCATATACTTACGGCGAGTTCGAGAGCAATGTCGAAAGCGCCATTCTTGCGGGGCTCTTCGGCGAGGAGAAGGAGAGCGAGAAGGTCTGCCCCGCGTGCGGTATGCGCTTTTCGGACTACGAGCGGACGGGGCTTCTGGGCTGTCCGAGCTGTTACGACGTATTCAATGCAGAGCTGCTTCCGCACATCGCCAAGATACAGGGCAAGGTGACGCATATCGGCAAGGGAGGGGGAGTTTATACCTCCGAACACGACCTTAGGATGCAGTTTTCGTCGCTCCAGGATGAGCTGGAGAAGTCGCTCAAGAGCGGCAATTACATCAAGGCGAGCCGCATAAACGCCCGCCTCAACGCAATAAAGAAAAAACTTTCGGGAGGGAGAGATGACTGATTTTTCGCAGGGTACCGTCGTTTCGTCGCGCATAAGGCTGGCGAGGAACCTCAACGGCTATCCCTTTCCCGAACGCCTTAAAAGCGACAAGCAGGCAAAGGAGATAATCCGTTCCGTCAGTTCGGCGATAAATAAGGTCGACGAATTCAGGCTATACTATATGGACTCCATTTCCGACGACGACGCCATAAATCTCGTAGAAAATCACCTGATAAGTCCCGCGCTCCTCAAAAACCCCTCGCGTTCTGCGGCGCTCATAAACGAGGCGGGCAATGTCTCCATAATGATAAACGAGGAGGACCACCTCAGGGAGCAGTGCATACAGAGCGGGCTCTCTCTTCGCTCCTCCTATGAAATAATGAGCGGCAAGGACTCGCTCATCGCGCGCTCCATTCCGTTTGCATATGACGAGCAGCTCGGCTATCTCACCGCCTGCCCGACAAATCTCGGCACGGGATTGAGGGCGTCGGTGATGATGTTTTTGCCTGCGCTTGCCCTCGGCGGGCTGATGCCGGAAATAATCAAAAGGGCGCGTCGAAACGGTCTTGCCGTCAGGGGCGCATACGGCGAGGGCAGTTCTGCGGAGGGATTTACCTACCAGTTCAGCAACGAGGTCACTCTCGGCGTCAGCGAAGAGGAGGTGCTCTCGCAGGTAGAGGACGCAGTCGACAAGGTAAGGGAACTCGAGGCGGCGGAGAGAAAGAACCTCCGCGACGGTCCCGACGGAATTGCGCTCAAGGACAAATGCCTGAGGGCATACGGCGTTCTTACCAACTGCGCGCTGATGCCCAGCGAGGAATTTTCATCGCTCTGCGCACATCTCAAACTTGCAGCCTGTCTCGGCTATCTCAACTGCGATACGGCGAAGATTGACGAGCTGATAATCAAGATGAAACCCTCTAATCTCAATGCCCTCGCAGGCAGAAAACTGACGAGTGAAGAGCGGGATTCCTACCGTGCGCAATACGCTTCAAACAGGATTAAGAGCATAGTCTCAAAATGGTAATTGCCCCCATAGTATGTGCCGATGAACGCACATATAGCCACAAAAACAGGAGGAAAAACCCATAGATGGATACACATAGATTTACGGGAAATTTACAGACGGTTCTTGCCCGCTCGAGGGAGATTTCCAAATCGCTTGACATTACATATATCGGCAGCGAGCAGCTCATCTACGCGATGCTCGCCACGCCCGAATGTACGGGCGCAAAACTTATGACTTCGTGCGGGGTGAACCGCGACGATTATCGCCGTTACCTCGACAACATAATCGACAGGGACTGCACGATTGTCGGCTTCACGCCGAGGACAAAGAACACGCTCGAAAGGGCGGTCATCCTTGCAATAGAGTATAACGGCGAGGACGGTCTTGCGGGCACCGAACACGTCCTTAAGGCTATTATGGAGTCGCACGACTGTTTTGCCGTGCGCATCTTCCACGCGCTGGGCGTAAATCTTTCTATGCTCGCCGCTAAAGTAGAGCTTGCGCTCTCTTCGGGCGCGTACGTCGATGACGATGAAGAGGACGAGGACGACGACGCGTCCGCCAGGTTCGGCTATTTCAGGGGCGCTTTCGAGGGGGGAATGGGTGCGCATCGCAGCTCATCCGACAAGGGCGAACGCAAGGAGCAGCCTGTCGGAGATGAGCTGATGCAGTTCGGAACAGACCTCACGCAGAAGGCGAGAGAGGGCAGAATTGACCCCGTAATCGGCAGAAAGAAGGAGATAGACAAGGTAATTCAGGTGCTATCGAGACGCACAAAGAATAATCCTGTGCTTATAGGCGAACCGGGCGTGGGCAAGTCTGCGGTGGTCGAAGGGCTTGCGCAGGCAATAGTCAGAAACGAGGTACCCGACCTTCTCCGCGGCAAGACGGTGTTCTCGCTTGACCTTGCAAGTATGGTTGCGGGCGCGAAATACAGGGGCGACTTTGAACAGCGCCTGAAGGACGCCATTTCATCGGTACAGTCGGACGGCAACATCATTCTCTTCATAGATGAAATCCACCAGCTCGTCGGTGCGGGCGCAACGGGCGAAGGAAAAATGGACGCCGCAAACATACTTAAGCCAATGCTGGCGAGAGGCGAGTTGCAGACTATAGGCGCGACCACGCTCGACGAATACCGCAAGCACATAGAAAAGGACGCCGCGCTCGAGCGCAGGTTTACCCCCGTGCAGGTTGAAGAGCCCTCGGTAGAGGATACAATCGAAATTCTCCGCGGGCTGAGAGACAAGTACGAGGCGCACCATAAGGTCGTCATCTCCGACGAGGCGATAATCGCCGCGGCGACACTCTCCGACAGATACATAACAGACCGCTTCCTGCCTGACAAGGCGATAGACCTCATTGATGAGGCGGCTTCCCGCGCAAGGCTGGACAGCTACAATTCGCCGGAGGAGATAAAGGAGCTCGAAGAAAAGCTCAAGCGCCTCAATATGGAAAAGAACAAGGCGGCGCGTGGGGAGCGGTACGACAAGGCGCAGGACCTTCTCAACGAGATAAGCGAAGTGCAGGAGGAGATAAAGCAAATAAATTCGAAGTGGCGATCCGGCAAGCAGTCCTCGCCTACGATAGGCAGCGATGAGATTGCAAAGGTAGTCAGCGGCTGGACGGGGGTGCCCGTCATAAAGCTCACCGAGCAGGAGAGCCAGAAACTTCTGCACCTCGAAGATAACCTCCACGCCAGAATAATCGGTCAGGAAGAGGCCGTTTCGGCGGTCGCTAGGGCGATAAGGCGTGCAAGGGCGGGTCTCAACGAGGCGGGTAAACCTATAGGCTCGTTCATCTTCGTCGGACCCACGGGCGTCGGCAAGACCGACCTTGCCAAGGCGCTTGCGGAGTGTATGTTCGGCGACGAAAAACAGCTCATAAGAATAGATATGTCTGAGTATATGGAAAAGCACACCGTCTCCAAGCTCATAGGCGCGCCCCCGGGATATGTCGGCTATGATGAGAACGCGGGCGGTCAGCTCACCGAACGGGTGAGGAGAAAGCCCTATTCGGTAGTGCTCTTCGACGAAGTAGAAAAGGCTCACCCCGACGTGTTCAACATACTCCTGCAAATTCTCGACGACGGCAGGCTGACGGACAGCAAGGGCAGGGTGATAAACTTCAAGAACACCATAATAATTCTCACCTCCAACGTCGGCGCGAGCCGCATCAAGAAGGTGGCTTCGCTCGGCTTTGCGTCGTCGGACGAGGACGGCTATGAGGATATGAAGGAGAGCATCAACGACGCCCTCAAGGAGCAGTTCCGCCCCGAATTTTTAAACAGGCTGGACGACATTATAGTATTCCGCCAGCTCACCAAGGACGAGGCGGCGAGCATATGCGTCAAGATCATAGAAGACCTGCGCGCCCGTCTCAAGCTCCGCAACATCTCGCTCTTCGTAACCGACGAGGCGCTCAATAAGCTCGTCGACGAGAGTTATTCCGAAGTCTACGGCGCGCGCCCCATAAAGAGGACGGTGCAGAGGAGGCTGGAGGACAGATTGTCCGACGAAATACTCGCGGGCAACATTCTCCCCGGCGAGGTCGTAACGGTGGACGTGTGGGAGGGCGAATTTGCCTTCCGCTCCCAGCCCGAAAAGAAGTGATTTTTCGATTGAAATTATAAGATTGCAAGAGCCGCCGCTCTGCTTAAAGTGCAGAGAGGCGGCTCATTTCTTGTCTGTGAAATTGTCAATTTATATAAATTAAAGTCAAAATCAGCACTTTTTAAAGGGCTTTACTGCGTCTTTCAGCGCGTTGCAGATGTCTGCAATGAGCGCGTTGCGCCTTTCGCCGCATTCTATGCAGCCCAGCTCGTCGTCGACTGACGCCGTATATACGCCCACGCCGACGACCACTGATGTGATAATGTCCGAATTGAGGTTAAGCTGCCCCTCGGCAAGTATTCCGCACGCCTGCCGCCCGTCGGTATAAATGCGGTTTCCCTGTCTTTCGGCGCGCCCGTCCGTATATCTTCCGATGAGGTCAGAGATTGCGCTCTCGCACGCCTCTGTAAACTCCTCGCGGCGTTCGGCGGCAAACCAGACGTCGAAAGCGCAGCTTACATATACGCCCCTGTCCTGCGGCGAGGGAAAGTTGTCCCCGTCCTTCGTCTGTCCGTCAGTCTGGCTTGCGGCGGCTATCGCGCACTCGCCTGCCTGAGCATAGCGCAGACGGGCGAGGGAGTTGGTCGAGGCGACCTCGCCGTAGACCTCCGCGTTCATTCCCGTGAGATTGCGAAGGACGGCGGAAGAGAGCCTGTCGCAGTCGGCGCTCAGCGCATAGCCTCTGTTGGGCACGCAGAGTATGTCATACCCGTCCGCCTTGAGAGCGCATATCGCCTTCCACACCGATTGCCTCGTCAGACTGAGTTTTTTTGCGAGTTCTTCGCCCGAGACAAACGCCCCGTCGGCGCGCTCGAGTTCGGAAATTATGAAATCTTTTGCCTTCATACCTATATTTTAACACGGCTATTATATTTAGTAAAGCACGAAAAAGGTCAAAATCATTGCAAAATGCTTACATATGTGTTAATATAGAAAGGAATATAGTTTTTTTAACCTTTGCCGACGCCGCTGCATATTGTGTGTTATGCAAAAAACGCTTTCGGTTATCGACCTTTCGGCGATAAGGGACAATGCAAAGAGGGTAAGACAGCTCTGCCGCGGCAGGCAGTTCTATGCCGTGGTCAAGGCGGACGCCTACGGGCACGGCGCGGCGGAAGTCGCCGCGGAGATAGAGGACATTGCGGACGGCTTCTGCGCGGCAATCGTCGACGAAGGGACAGAGTTGCGGCTTTCGGGCATAACAAAACCCATACTCGTTCTTGCGCCGCCGCTCGACGAAGAGGACGCAGAGAGGTGCCGTTTTTACGATCTCGAAGTCTCTGTAGGAGACGAGAGGAGCGCGCGCCTTTCAAAAGGGTGCAGGGTGCATATAGCCGTAAACACGGGTATGAACCGCTACGGCTGTACTCTTTCCCGTCTCCCCGAAATTATTGAAATAGTCGGCGCGGACAATGTCTGCGGCGTGTATTCGCATCTCTATGCCGCCGCCGACGAGGGGATAAGTCTAAATCAGCTGGAACTGTTCAGACACGCGGAAGAGCTCGTAAAGCGCGTTCAGCCCAATGCGGTTGCGCATCTCTCGGCAAGCGGCGGTCTGCTCCGCGGGGGGGATTTCCTGCGCGACGCGGTTAGGGTTGGCATAATGCTGTACGGCTATTCCCCCGCTGGCTTTAAGTGCGAGGGGTTAAAAAAGGCGCTCAAAGTCTATGCGCGGCTCGCCCAAAAAGTCGACGTCGTCGGCGGCGGGGTAGGCTATAACAGGGCGGAGCGCAAGTATAAAAGGCTCTATTCATACCGCCTCGGCTATGCGGACGGCTTTTTCCGCACTGTGCCGCTCGGCGAAAAGACGCTGTGTATGGACGCATTCATCGGTTGCGGCGCGCTCGACTATATGCCCGTGATGACCGATGCCGACGAATATGCCGCGCGGTGCGGAACGATAAGCTACGAGGTGCTCTGTTCGGCGACGAGGCGCAGTCTGAGGGTATATGAAAGATCAGCTCCGATATAAATTCAGAATAAAGCGAAAATATTTTCAGCACTCCGCAAGGGAGGTGGCGGACGGCGCAATTGCCGACGCCGTCCTCGCTGCGTTTAAGGACAGGCAGTCCTTCTTCGTCTATTTCAGTTACGGGTCGGAGGCGGACACCCGTGCGCTCATAAAGAGGCTCATCTCGCTCGGTAAAGAGGTATATCTTCCGAGGGTGGTCGGCAAGGATATGGAAGCGGTGCGCTATACGGGCGGCGAACAGATGATAAAGTCGCCTATGGGAATAGAGGAGCCCTGCGGGGACGGGTATTCGGGCAAAGTCGACGTCGTTATCGCGCCCCTGCTCGCCGTAAACGGACAGGGTTACAGACTGGGCTACGGCGGGGGCTTTTACGACAGGTATTTCGCCGCTCATCCCGACTGTCTCAAGGTCGGGATAGGATATTTTCTTCAATACACGGACGAGCAGTTCGCCGAAGATACGGATGTTCCGCTCGATATGTACATATGCGAGAGGGGGATAATTTACTTTGGAAAATAACTACGTACTCGAGGAGATAACATACAGCAAAAAGCGTAAATTTCTCTTTGAACTCAAGGATATCTTTGCGGGCACGGCATTCCCGCTTATGATATCCGTGCTGTTCAGCGCGACTATAATTGCCTATTCCTCGTACAGAGACGACCTCGGAGTCAGCCTGCTTGCGCTCGTCGGAGGCGAGGCGCTATTCATAATATCGTTTGTCATCTTCGGCAGGGCTAACGGCGCGGCGGCATACAGGAAATTCGTGCTCAACGAAAAGAAGAGGGAGCTCAATTCCTCGGACGAGCGCGCGGTCTACCATACGGGCGAATATGCGCTGTGGAAGGGCGCGCTCATCGGCTTTCTTGTCGCCTTGCCATTTATAATTATTCAGATAATCGAACTTGCGGTAAGCAACGTATTCTGTTCGTTCTGCCTTCAATACGTCTTTGCCTGGGCTTATTGCCCCTTCTCGTACCTCGGCGAAGAGTGGCAGGCGCTCAACTTCATAATGGTGCTTTTGCCCGTCGGCGTGCATATGCTCGCCTACTATCTCGGCAAGGTAAAGGAAGAAAAAATTCAGGAACAGATTGCTATAGAGAGCCAGAAGGCAAGAAAAAAGCGCAAAAAATGAGGGTAGTAAGCGGTAAATACAGGGGGCTCAACCTCGTCCCGTTCGAGGGTGAGGATATCCGTCCGACGGCAGACAGGGTAAAGGAGAGCCTCTTCAACATATTGTCGTCAAGGGTCATCGGCGCTGTCGTAGCCGACGTGTTCTGCGGAAGCGGCAACCTCGGTATAGAGTGCCTTTCGCGCGGGGCGGAGTGCGTGCACTTCAACGACCTTTCGAACAAGTCGCTGGAGGTGCTCGGAAAGAACCTTGCAAAGCTCAGGGGCGGGGAAAAGTATTTCATCACCCGTTCAGACTATCTGTCCTTTCTGAAGGGTACGTCCGCACGCTTCGACCTCATATTCATTGACCCTCCGTACAGATACGACTACGGTCTGTCCGCTCTCAGGACGATAGCAGAGCGCGACCTCCTGAAAGACGGAGGCGTCGTCGTCTATGAGCGGGACAGGTCTTTCGAGGGGGAAACCTACGGGCTCGTAATGAGCGACGAGAGGAAGTACGGAAGGACATATCTGACATTCTTTAAAAGGAGTTAAAAAGGTGAAAAAATGTGTGTTTGCGGGCACGTTCGACCCGCCTACCACGGGGCACGAGGGCGTCGTCCTCGACAGCCTTAAGATATTCGACGAGGTAGTCGTCGCCGTGCTCGAAAATACGGGCAAGCGGTGTTATTTTACCTTAGAAGAGCGCATTGGGTTGCTCAGAAAGCTGTTCAAAGGGCAGGACAGGGTAAAAATCGTCAGCTTTTCAGGTGCGGCGGTGGACATACTGCGGCAGGAAAACACGCCCTTTTACGTCAGGGGAATACGCGACGGAATAGACCTCGACTACGAAAACCGCAATCTATACGCAAGCCTCAATCTTATGCCGGAGATGGTCACTATCTACCTTCCCGCAAGGCAGACGCAGACGCACGTCAGCTCTACTCTCGTGAGAAACAGCATACATTTCAACAAGCAGTTCAAAGATTACATTCCTTCCGCCATTGCGGAGGACGTCATAAAATTGTCGGAGGAAAAACAATGTTTGAAAAACAGTTAAGAATACCTGAACCTGAGGAAATAAAGGTGCTTCAGCCTATGACTGAGACGCTCAGAAAGATTAAGGCGGAAAGAGATAAAGCGATATCCGATGCGATATCGGGAAAGAGCGATAAGCTCATAATAATCGTCGGACCGTGCTCCGCGCACGCCGAAAAGCCCGTGCTCGACTACGTCGAAAGGCTGGGAAAGCTCAATGAAAGGGTCAAGGACAAGCTCGTAATCGTTCCCAGAATTTACACCAATAAGCCCAGGACGAAGGGGGTAGGCTACAAGGGGATGTTCTCCCAGCCCGACCCCACCAAGTCGGAGGATATCTTAAAGGGCATACAGACCATAAGGGACCTCAATATCAAGGCGATAGAGGCAAGCGGGCTCGCCGCTGCGGACGAGATGCTCTATCCGGAAAATTACAAGTACCTCGACGACCTTCTCTCCTATGTCGCAGTCGGCGCGAGGAGCTCCGAAAATCAGCTCCATCGCCTCACGGCTAGCGGAATGGACGTCGCGGTCGGCATTAAGAACCCTATGAGCGGCTCTATTTTGGTGCTGCTCAACTCCATATACGCCGCACAGTCCGGGCAGGTATTTATGCTCAACGGCTGGCAGGTAAAGACAAACGGCAACCCGCTCGCCCACGCAATATTGAGGGGCGCGGTAGACGGCTACGGCAACGACATACCCAATTTCCACTATGAAACGGTAATGCAGGTAATTGACGGCTATGCCAAGTCGGGGCTCAAAAATCCCGCCATAATAATAGACGCAAACCACTCCAACAGCGGCAAGAAGTTCAAAGAGCAGATAAGAATTTGCGAAGAGGTGATGAACAACCGTCTGTACTCTGCGGACTTCAAGAAGAACGTCAGGGGCTTTATGATAGAGAGCTTCATAGAGGAGGGCAACCAGAGCGAGGACAACGTCTACGGCAAGTCGATAACCGACCCCTGCCTCGGCTGGTGCGATACCGAAAGGCTGCTCCTCGATATCGCCGAAAAAGTCTGAAATTATTTTTGTTCGGACTGCTTATAATCGACGCGAGAGGGCAATAAAATGAGAAAAAAAGTCGGCTATCTCGGACCGCAGGGCACATACAGCGAACTTGCGGCAATTAAACTTGCGGGAGATGCGGAGCTGTTCAGCTTTGTAAGTTTTCCCGAAGTTTTCAGGGCACTGAAAGAGGGCAGGACGGATGCCGCCGTAATTCCCATAGAAAACACGGTAAACGGCGCAGTCACGCAGAACCTCGACCTCTTGCAGGAAACAGAGGGCGCGTTCGCAATCGCCGCATATGACTGCAAAATAGACCACAGACTGATAACGCTCCGCGGCGCGGACGCGGGAAAGATTAAGCGCATCTATTCGCACGCTCAGGCGCTCGGGCAGTGCGCGTCCTATCTTGCGGAAAACTTTCCTCAGGCAAAGCTCATCGCCACGTCGTCGACGGCGGACAGCATAGACAAGATAGCGTCGCAGGAGGATGCGGGTATTGCGGGCGTGCAGTGTTCGAGGGAGGGCTATGTGCTCTCCGACTTCAACATATCTGACTATCCCAACAACTTAACCACGTTCCTGCTCGTCGTGCGCGGCGAACCTGAGGAAGCGCTTAAGATGCGCGGAGAATATTCGGGCGCGTCGGCGACCAATTCAGACAGGGTGTTCTTTTCGGTCACCTGCCGCCACGAGGTTGGCGGACTGTCAGATATGTTAAACGTGCTTTGCGCCCACGGAATAAATATGACCGAGATAGAGAGCCGCCCCATAAAGGACAGACAGGGCGAGTTCCGCTTTTTTATGGAAATCGAGGGGAAACTCGGACAGAAGGCGGTTGAAGATGCCCTCTCCGACCTCAAAGACAAGGCGCTCTCGTTCAAACTTCTCGGCTGTTATTGAATTCAGATTGCAAAGATGAGCTGTACGGCGCACAGCACGGCAAAGCATATCGCCCCCTGCGCCAGTTTGAAGAGTATGAAGAAGGAGTATTTCACCCCGCACTTTTCAAGGTAACACATCTGTTGCAGCACTATCGAAGCGCCGCCGAAGGTTATTAAAAAGCCTGTCAGCGGCAGGGCGAAAAACCCGCCCGCCCGCGCAAGCGCAAAACAGCCGCCCGTCGCCTCTATGCATCCCGCGCACAGCGCGGCGGAGCATTCCCTTCCGAGCATAGGCGCAAGCGTCAACTCTGGCAGGGCAAACAGTTTGAGGTCGGAGAGCACTGCAGAGAGGGTGTAGAAGAACACTATGAAGCTCCCTGCGGTGAGGACGGCGCTCACCCCGCCGAAATATATGTCCGACAGCGCACTTGCGCGGTTTTGCCGACCGATTGAAGGCGCCTTTTGCGGGCTCGTCCGCGAAAAAAGACAGTAAATTACAGAAGTTATCGCCACCGTGCCGAGGCAGGCGGCGAGAAGTACATATCCGCTGCGGCTGTCGCCGTATGCCTTTACGCCCACCGTTCCGACGATGAACAGGGGACCCGAAGTGGAGCACATCACTCCGAGTTTTTTTGCGTCGTCAGCGCTTGACGGACAGTTTTTGCAGTGTTCTGCTACGCATCTGCTGCCGGCCGGATATCCTGAAAGGCAGCTCATAATAAACAGTGGCAGCGCGGCGGGCGGCAACTTTACTTTTTTGCTCAGCTTTGCCAGCGGGGAGGACAATTTTTCAGTAAATCCTGCCGCTGTGAGCAGCGCGGTGACTATCATAAACGGAAAGAGGGAGGGCACGACGCTCTCCGCCCACATTACTATGCCGTCGTAGCAGACGGCGATATACCGCATCGGATTGACAATCAGTGCGCCGCCGAGCAGCAGTGCCGCGCCGGTTGCCGCAAGGTGTTTTATTTTCATACATAACATTATTATTTCTGAGGTAGTTCTATTATGAGTAAAAAATTAGGGCTTGCGCTCGGTTCGGGCGGTTCCCGCGGGGTAACGCACCTCGGCGTGCTCAAGGCGCTGGAGGAGGAGGGTATTCACCCCGACTATATCGCAGGCTGCTCAATGGGGTCAGTTGTCGGCGCCTGCTATGCCAACGGGATGACGGTAGAGAGGATGTTGTCCACTGTACGCAAGCTAAAGACTGTTCATCTTATGGATTTTGCAGTGCTCCCTACGCCGCACCCCGGATTTTTTAAGGGCGATAAGATGCACAATATCCTGCTAAAAAATATAGGCGACGTGACATTTGATGAGCTAAAAATTCCCTTCTGTTGCGTGGCGACGGATTTGCTTTCCGGCAACACCGTACTGCTCAACGAGGGCAAGGTTGCTCCCTGCGTGCGCGCCTCCAGCACAATTCCTATAATTTTCAAGCCTGTCGAGATGGACGGAATGTTGCTCGTCGACGGCGGCGTGCTCTGCCGCGTTCCCACCGAGCAGGTCAGGGCAATGGGCGCCGATGTGGTAATAGCTGTAGACGCGCTTGCAAATTCCTATGAGCCCGTGACCGAGGTAAAGGGAATGATAGCTATGATACTCAGGATGTTCGACATAATGGACAGCAAGGCGCTCGATATGAAAAAGAAGCTGAAGGGCGACAGCTATGACCTTTGGCTCGCTCCCGAAATCAAGGATATGAACCAATATATGATGAAGGATATAGAGCGCGCCTATGAAGAGGGTTATGAAATAACAAAGGCAAATATGGATAAAATCAAGGAGCTGTTGAAGTAACTTCTGCTCTTTCGGTTCTTTTAAAGGAATATGGACTTATTTGATTTGAACGACAACAGCGAGAGGGCAAAACCCCTTGCCGAAAGAATGAGGGCAAACAACCTCAACGACTTCATCGGGCAGAAACACATCGTTTCGGACGGCTCGCTTTTAAGGCGCGCAATCTCGCTCGACAGGCTGGGAAGCTGCATTTTCTACGGCCCGCCGGGTACGGGCAAGACTACGCTTGCAAACATAGTTGCCTCAACGACGCACGGCGAATTTATCAAGCTGAATGCGGTTCAGGCAGGCGTCGCCGACGTAAAGGCGGCGGTCAAGGAGGCAGAGGACAATCTAAAAATGTTCGGCAAGCGTACATACCTTATGCTCGACGAGTGTCACCGCTTCAACAAGACGCAGTCGGATTCCCTCCTGCCCGCAATAGAACAGGGCACGATAATCTTCATAGGCTCTACCACCGAAAATCCCTATGCTTCTATGACGCCGGCAATAGTCTCACGCTGCAGGGTGTTCGAGTTCAAGAGACTTTCCGAAGGGGACATAAAGGGCGCGCTTAAAAAGGCGCTTTCCGACAAAAAGAAGGGGCTTGGCGAATACGAAGCCGAGGTGGAAGAAGAGGCGCTCGACCACATTGCCGTGATGTGCGGCGGAGATTTGAGGAGCGCGTACAACGCCCTCGAACTTGCCGTACTCACCACTCCCGTGGATACGGACGGCAAGCTGCGAGTAAGGCTTTCCGACGCCGAACAGTCCATTCAGAGGAAGGCGCTGTCCTACAATCAGGACGACTATTATGACTATCTCTCTGCTTTCTGCAAGTCGCTGAGGGGCAGCGACGCCAATGCCGCGCTCTACTATGCGATGAGGCTTATCGAGGGCGGGTGCGACCCTATGCTGGTTGCAAGGCGGCTTGTAGTGCACTCCTCGGAAGACGTCGGAATGGCGGACCCGAGGGCGTTGCAGATTGCAACGGCGGCTATGTATGCCTTTGAAAAAATAGGCTATCCGGAGGGCTTAATTCCCCTCTCGAACGCGATTGTCTATGTCTGCGAAGCGCCGAAGAGCAATGCGGTAGTGGAGGCGTATCACGCTGCCCGCCGCGATGCCGTAAACATAAGGGACGACGACGGCGTTCCTGCGTACCTGCGCGATAACTCCTATGGCGGCAAAGAGGACAAAGCAGCGACAAAGAGATATAAATACCCCCACGACTATCCGAACGGCTATGTGGAGCAGCAATATCTGCCTGACGCCCTAAGGGACAGGGTTTACTACGTTCCCAGGGACATCGGCTATGAAAAGACGGTCGCAGAAATAAGAAAGTCCAAAGGCAAGAAAAAATGATGCTTTAGTCCGTCCGCTCCGTTAAAAAATAATTCAAATGGCGGTAAAGCGTTTGACAAGCACGCAAAGAAATTATATAATTTGGTTATAATAGTCTAAAGGCGTTTAAGAAGATATGTCCGCAGCGAGGCTCGCTTGAAAGAGAGCGGCGATAAGGTGAAAGTGCCGCAAGAAGAAGTGCTGTCGGGTAACCCTTCCCAGCCGTCCGTCCGAACACGCAGAAATTTTTCGTGCGAAGAGTAGGGCGTTCCGCAATGACCTTGCGTCAAAGGTCGGGTTGAATTTTCAACCGCAGAGAGGTCGGGGCATTTCCCCGTCAACTTAGGTGGCACCGCGAATAATACCGTTCGTCCTAAGAAATAAAAAGCTTTTTTATTTCTTTTGTCGGGCGGTTTTTTATTTTACGCCCGCGGGAGAAAGAACGAAATATCAGGAGAAGTATGAATATGGCTAACATCTACCGCACCGCAACCGCCGACAAAATCGGCGAAGGAATGGTCGGCGAGCAGGTAACGCTTGCCGGCTGGATTGAAAATATAAGGGACCACGGCGGCGTGTCCTTCATAGACCTCAGGGACTACTACGGCGTAGTACAGGTGGTAATGCGCGACACCACCCTCCTGGAGGGGCTCAACAAAGAGGACTGCATCTCCGTCTCTGGCGTAATCGAAAAACGCGACGAGGAGACCTATAACCCCAAAATCCCCTCCGGCACGGTAGAGCTCAATTGCAAGTCGGTCAAGATGCTCGGCAAGGTAAGGGAACAGCTTCCCTTCGAGGTTATGACCAGCAAGGAGACGAGGGAGGATATCCGCCTCAAGTACCGTTTCCTCGACCTGCGCAACAAGAAGGTAAAGGACAACATAGTTTTCCGCTCCGAAGTCATCTCGTACCTCAGAAACAAGATGACCGAAATGGGCTTTTTAGAGGTGCAGACGCCCATACTCTGCGCGTCCTCTCCCGAGGGTGCAAGGGACTATATCGTTCCCTCCAGAAGGTACAAGGGCAAGTTCTACGCTCTTCCCCAGGCGCCCCAGCAGTATAAGCAGCTCCTTATGGTTTCGGGCATTGACAAGTACTTCCAGATTGCCCCCTGTTTCCGCGACGAGGACGCAAGGGCGGACCGCTCCCCCGGCGAGTTCTATCAGCTCGACTTCGAGATGGCTTTCGCCACCCAGGAGGACGTGTTCAGGGTGGGTGAAGAGGTGCTTTCCTCTGCATTTGCAAAGTTCGCGCCCGAAGGTTACGAGGTGACCAAAGCTCCCTTCCCCGTAATTCCCTATAAGCAGGCAATGCTCGAGTTCGGCAGCGACAAGCCCGACCTCCGCAATCCCCTTAGAATTATGGATTTATCCGACTTCTTCAACAAATGCACCTTCAAACCCTTCCACAACAAGTGCGTCAGGGCGATAAAGGTACACGCCGATATGAGCAAGGGCTTCCACGAAAAGCTGCTCGCGTTCGCGCTCTCGATAGGTATGGGCGGTCTCGGCTATCTCGAGGTTATGCCTGATATGACCTATAAGGGTCCCATCGACAAGTTCATTCCCGCAGAGCTCAAGGGCGAACTTCTCACCCTTGCAAAGCTGGAGGCGGGCGATACGATATTCTTTATCGCCGACACCAAGGACAAGGCGCCCAGGCTTGCGGGACAGATAAGGAACGAGCTCGGCGAAAAGCTCGGACTTACCCGCCACGATATGTATGCGTTCTGCTTCATCAACGACTTCCCGATGTACGAACTCGACGAGGAGACGGGCAAGATAGGCTTTACGCACAATCCTTTCTCTATGCCTCAGGGCGGACTTGAAGCGCTCAACGAAAAGGACCCCCTCGACATTCTTGCATATCAGTACGACATAGTGTGCAACGGCGTAGAGCTCTCGTCAGGCGCGGTGAGAAACCACGACCTCGACATAATGGTAAAGGCGTTCGAGATTGCCGGCTATGACGAGGAGACGTTGAAGCAGAAGTTCGGCGCGCTGTACACGGCGTTCAAGTTCGGCGCACCTCCTCACGCAGGTATGGCGCCAGGCGTTGACAGAATGATAATGCTCCTTAAAAACGAGGAGAATATAAGGGAAGTAATAGCCTTCCCGATGAGCGCTTCGGCGCAGGACCTTCTCTGCGGCGCACCCAACGAGGTGACGGAGACGCAGCTCAGGGAAGTGCATATCAAGATAAGGCAGTAAACTACTATGGCAATAAGCGAAAAGGAAATAAAGACGCTAGCCCGCCTTGCAAGGCTGGAGTTTTCGGAGGAGGAGACGGCAAAGTTCGTGCCCGAGTTCGAGGAGATAATAAACTTCGCAGACAGCATCAATCAGCAGGTTGATGGCGATACGGCAAGCATAAGAGAGGTAACTTCCCGCATAGCGCGCTGGGAGGAGCTCAGGGAGGACGAGGTCAGAGAAAGCCTGCCTTCCGAAAAGATAACCTCCAACGTACATTCGGACAACGGCTATTTCGCCGTGAGGAGGGTCGTAAAGTGAAGAGCGTCATAAAGACCCTTTCCGAAAAGCTCCGCAGGGGGGAGATTACCTCCGTAGAGCTGACAAAAAAGTATATCGAGGCGATAAAACGGGTAAACCCCGTCATCAACGCCTATGTTCACGAGACGTTTGAAGAGGCGCTGCGCGATGCGGAGTATGCCGACAAACTCATTGCCGAGGGCAAGGCGACGGAGCTCACCGGCATCCCCTTCACCTTGAAGGACAATATAGCCACCGACGGCGAACTTACCACCTGCTGTTCTAAGATACTCGATGGCTTCAGACCGTACTACGACGCGACGGTGTGGAAAAAGCTCAAGGAGCAGGGCGCAGTCCTCCTCGGCAAGACCAATATGGACGAATTTGCAATGGGTTCGACGAGCGAAACGTCCGTCTACGGCGCGCCCCTCAACCCCAGAAATACCCAAAGGGTGACGGGCGGTTCGTCGGGCGGCGTAGCCGCCGCAGTCTGCGCCGACATTGCGGCGTACGGTCTCGGCTCGGATACGGGCGGCTCCATACGCCAGCCCGCGTCCTTCTGCGGCATAGTCGGCTTCAAGCCCACCTACGGCGCGGTTTCGCGTTACGGTCTGATTGCATACGGCTCTTCGCTCGACCAGATAGGTCCTATGACGCATTCGGTTACGGACGCGGCAATCGTCTATGACGCAATCAAGGGCGAGGATAAGTGCGACCAGACCAGCGCGCCCGTCAATATGGGCAAGACGGTGCTCAGGGGCGACGTAAAGGGCATAAAAATCGGCATTGCCAGGGAATTCTTTGAGGGCATAAATCCCGAAATCAAGGGGGCAATCGACGCTGCCGTCGAGGAATACAGAAAGGCTGGGGCAGAGGTCGTCGAGGTAAGCGTACCCGCACTCAAGCTCGCCCTTCCCGTGTACTATATAATCGCCTGTGCAGAGGCGTCGTCCAACCTCGGCAGATACGACGGCATACGCTACGGCTACCGCGCGGCAAACTATTCGTCTGTCGACGATATGATAACAAAGACGAGAACGGAGGGCTTCGGCAGAGAGGTCAAAAAGCGCATTATGCTCGGCACCTACGTGCTTTCTTCGGGTTACTTCGACGCATATTACAAGAAGGCGTGCCTCATAAGAAAGAGGGTGGAAAGCCAGCTTGCGGAGTGCTTTGAAAAGTGCGACGTGCTGTTCGCGCCAAATGCGCCCGTCACGGCGTTCCCTCTCGGCTATTCGGGCGGCAACGCGATAGAGACCTATCTTTCGGACGTCTGCACCGTGCCCGTCAACATTGCAGGACTTCCCGCAATCTCCCTGCCCTGCGGAAAGGATAAGGACGGTCTGCCCATCGGTATGCAGATAATAGGCAGGAAGTTCGACGACGAGAGAGTGCTCGACATAGCGTACTTTGCCGAAAAGAATAAGCTCTGCGAACTTGAAGATGTAGAAGGGGGTGTCAGGTTATGAAATATCAGCTCGTTTCGGGTCTTGAAACCCACGTAGAACTTGCCACCGCTACAAAGATATTCTGCGGCTGCACTACGGCGTTCGGCGGCGCGCCCAACACCCATTGCTGCCCCGTCTGCACGGGTCAGCCGGGCGCCCTTCCCATACTCAACAAGAGAGTGGTGGAGTTTGCAATTCGCGCGGGGCTTGCAACCCATTGCACCATAAACACCACGACGCACCTCGACAGAAAGAACTATTGCTATCCCGATTTGCCGAAGGCATACCAGATCTCGCAGTTCGACAAGCCCCTCTGCGAGCACGGCTATGTCGAGCTTGAAAGCGGCAAGAAGATAGGCATCACCCGCATACACATAGAAGAGGACGCGGGCAAGCTCGTCCACGAGAGCGGCTTTACTTTCATCGACTATAACAGGGGCGGCGTTCCCCTCATAGAGATAGTGTCAGAGCCCGACATCTCCTCGCCCGAAGAGGCAAGGGAATACGTCGAAAAGTTGCAGCTCATAATGCGCTATATCGGCGTTTCGGACTGCAAAATGCAGGAAGGCTCTATGCGCTGCGACGTGAATATCTCGCTTATGCCCGTCGGTTCCGAGAAGTTCGGCACGCGTACCGAGATAAAAAATATGAACTCCCTTAGCTACATCGAAAAGGCTATGGCGTACGAGTATTCGCGCCAGGCGGAAATTCTCGACAACGGCGGGGAAATCGTTCAGGCGACTATGCGCTTTGACGAGCACACGGGCGAAACATCGGTAATGAGGACTAAGGAGGACGCGCAGGACTATCGCTATTTCCCCGAGCCCGACATTTTAACCGTCGTCATTCCCGAAGAAAAGGTAGAGGAAATACGCGCATCTCTTCCCGAACTTCCCACCGACAAGTTGAAGAGGTATATAAACGACCTCGGCATCAATCCCGCAAATGCGCAACTGTTATATAAGTACAAGGCGGTATGCGACTTTGTCGAAAAGGCGATATCGCTGGGCGCGGGCGTAAAGAATACCGTAAATCTCACGGTTGGCACGCTCTATTCCAAGCTCGAAACAGAGGATGACAAGGAGAGGTTCAGTCTTCCTGTCACGGCGGAGGAGATAGCAAAGCTCGTGAAATATGCAGACGAGGGCAAGATAAACATAACCCTCGCGCAAAAGACGCTTGCAAAGATGGCGGAAGAGGGCAAGCCCGTCAGCGCATATATCAGCGAAAGCGACCTTGCGGGAGTGGACGACGGCGAACTTGAAGAGCTCTGCAAAAAGGCGTTGGAGAGCAACCCCCAGGCAGTTGCTGACTTCAAGGCAGGCAAGGAAAAGGCGATTTTCGCGCTGTACGGCTATATAAAGAAGGCGACGCAGGGCAAGGCGGATATCAAAAAGGCGGATGCCGTTTTAAGACAGCTCATAAAGTAAAACAAATCGGCTCAACCTGTCGAAAAGATTAAGGCGGCGACGGAAAAAACTTTCCGTCGCCGCCAAATTTTTATATTCGCCGCATTGAAAAAATGCCGACGGCATACAAAAGCCGTCGGCAATGATGTTTTTATAATAAGGTTAAGGCGTAACCCTGTTGATGTCTCTGGGGAACATAGTCGCGTTCCTTACGTTTTTGAAGCCGAGAAGGTGCATAGTCAGTCTTTCCAGACCGAGACCAAGTCCGCCGTGAGGGGGAGCGCCATATTTGTGGAGCATAAGATAGGTCTCGAACTCGTCGGGGTTCATACCCAGTCTCTTCATCTTTTCGACCTGCATATTGTAGTCGTGCACACGCTGACCGCCGGACGTAATCTCTATGCCTCTGAAGAGGAGGTCGAACGAAAGCGTGACCTCGGGGTCCTCGGGGTCGTCCATAGTGTAGAAGGGGCGCTTTTTGGAGAGGTAGTGGGTGACGAACAGGAAGTCGGAATTGTACTGCTGCTTTGCCCACTTGCCGAGGAAAGCCTCTTCTTCGGGCTCGAAGTCCTTCATATCGGTGATGTTCTTGAGCTTCTTTACGCACATTTCCTTTGCGTCCTTGAACCTTATGCAGGGTATGGACTTGATTTCGGGCACGTCGACCTTCAGAAGCTCTATTTCGGGCTCGTATTCCTTTTTAAGGAGCTCCATAATGTACTTGAGCACGCCCGTCTCCATATTCATAATGTCGGTGAAGCTCTCTATGAAGCCCATTTCAAAGTCCATAGAGATGTACTCGTTGAGGTGCCTTGAGGTGTCGTGGTGTTCGGCCCTGAAAACGGGGGCAATCTCGAATACTCTCTCATAGACGGGTACGAGCGCCTGCTTGTAGAGCTGGGGGCTCTGCGCAAGATAGACCTGTTTGCCGAAGTAGTCGAGTTTGAATACGTTCGTGCCGCCCTCTGCGCCGGCATAGTTAATCTTGGGCGTATGGACTTCGGTAAAGCCCTGGCTCATAAGATATTCTCTGAAACCTCTCTGAATACCCTCCTGAATTTTGAAGATTGCCCTTTCCTTGGGGTTGCGGAGAGTTACGGGGCGATAGTCGAGGTTGACGCTCAAGTCGCAGTTAATCTGTTTTTTGGAGATGACGACGGGGGGAATGGCGGCAGGGGTAGAGAGAATTTCAATGTCGTGTATCTGAAGTTCATATCTTTCGCTGCCGTCTCTCGTCTCGCTCTTTACGACCTTGCCGCGTATCTTTGCTGAGCACTGCTCAACGACCTTGTCGTCGAGGCGATAGTCGGAAAAATCGGGCGAATATACGCACTGAATGAGTTCTCTTGCCGTCCTTACGATGATGAAGGCAAAGTCGGACATATCCCTTATATTGTGAATGGCGCCCTTAATCGTCACTTCCTCGCCTATGTGGTTTTTAAATTCGGAATAGGGGGTGGAAGTGCAGGGGATAACGCCGGTCATATCTTCCATAAGTTTACCTCTTGAAATTTCTTTGTAAATAATTTTACTTTATAGCAAGTCAAAAAGCAAGTAAAAAGCAATTATATAGCATTAAAAATAAAAATTTATCTTCTATAAATTACCTGTTGCAATTTGCAAAGCGATATAGTATAATCTAATTGATAAGTCTGCTGTGTGCGTGGTATGGGATATTCGTAATCCACAGTTTATTTTTACGGGAGCGCTTGTTCGCAGCAATAGGCAAGGTCTGCATTTGCGGAAAGTCCGAATATTTGTTGCCTCGGCGCACCCACCTGCGAGAAGCGGGTTAGTGATTTTCATATACACGGCATAAGCGGATTTAGCTTTGTTAATCCGGACGCCCTTTTTCAAGGGCGTCTTTTTATATAATAATTAGTATATATAGCATAAAGTAAAAAAGTTGACCGACTTAACGCAGGCGGTTATCTTTTTCCTTAATTCAAAACCACCAGTGAACTGGTGGTTTGCACATACCCTAAAAGGGTTAATTGCCGGCACACCCGTCAACGGGTATCGAAATTTGGCAACGCATCA
>CASEDP010000015.1 GCA_949286835.1 uncultured Clostridia bacterium
TAATAGCAATGAGGTAATTTCCTTAATTATTGAATTTTGCTAAAGCAATTTTTATCTTCCCCCAGTAGAACTGGGGGATTTATCAAGCTAAAGCGCCATTAAGGGCGAGGGCTTCGGGAAATTTTCCCGAAGCCCTCGCCCCATATTTAATGTTGAATTCATTTTCACTGATTTGAAGAGCGTCGGTAAAAGCTCTCATATAGCGTATTTTTAAGCGCGGTAAATTCGTCCGCGTCTATCGCCCTGCGCGAGGTCATAATCATAAGTCTGACGGGGTTTCGCCCCGCCGAAAGCGCGGGTTGCGTGTACGGGTGGACGTTCAGAAAAAAGCCGCACCGTTCGTAGAAGGCTATCCGCCGTTTGGCGGTATCGTTTTCGGGCGGCTCGACCTCCAGGCATACAGTTTTGTAGCCGCGTACAGAAAGCAATTCCTTTAATACCTTTCCCCCGAGCCCGTTGCCGCGCAGTCCGTTCCTTACGGCAAAGTGATCTATAAATGTCACCTCCTCATTCTCCCACAGCGCGATGAACGCCGCAACTCTGCCGCCCCGCCTTACGCCGTATACGGCATAGTTTTTCTTATCGAGCAGTTCTCTCTGCTCGTCGTACGTCCTGTATTCGTCGAGAGGGAAACTCTCTTTCATTATTTCAAATATCCCGTCAAAGTCCTCTTTTTCAAGCTTTTCAAGCATAACTCATACCTCAATTCGCCCCGGTTAAGCCGTAGTATGTTCTGCCGCGCACGCGCAATTCATTTGGGCGGCTGTCGCAGCATTTCCCCGTCTTTCTGTCGTGGTCTGTCCGTCTGCAGCCTGCACTCTCATAATAAAACGCCCCGCCGCAAAGCGCAGCGGAGTGTTCCGTTTTTAAGTTTTATTGCCGTTCGGCGGAGGGGGACGTCAGTCCTTCTTGTCCTCGCCGTCGGTGCCCTTGTCGTCCTGTTCGGGGGCGGAAGTTTCGCCGCTTTCCGCAGGGCTTTCGCTCTCGCCGCTCTTTTCAGAGACAGCGGGCTCTTCGGGGCTTTCCGTGCCAACGCTCACGTCTTCGGGGCTGGCTTCGGGCTCTTCAACCTCCTTGCTCTCTGCCCCGTCGTCGAGAAGGCTTCTGTCGACGTTCTCTTCCTTGATTTCGGGAGCTTCGCCGTTTGCCTTGACGTACTTTCTGACATAGCGCTTGTTTCTGTTGAAGTTATAGCTGTTCTTGCCGGACGTCTTTCTGCGTCTGCGCCTCTTGAGAAGGTCTTTTATCACGATGGAGATGATTGCAATGAGTATTGCAATTACAATCGCAATGGAAGCCGCAAGCAGCCAGATGTTGGAGTTATTGTCGGTCGTCTCTTCTTCGTCGGTGTCGTCGTCCACATCGGTCGAGCCGCTGAGTTCAATCGACTTGTCGACTACCGAGTAGTCGATGAATGCCGACATAGTGATTTCGCCGCCGATAGTATCGTCCTCAATCTTGAGGAAGCCGAGGCTCTCCGAATAGTCGCTGTAGTTATATGCATAACCGGTTGCGTCCTCGTCTGCAACTTCCGCGTTGAAGGGAACGAACGTTGCCGAGTCGTAGAGAGTATAGGTGTAGTAGATTGCCGAATAGTTATAGGTGTCAAGCTTTGTGCCTGCAAGCTCTTCAAAGTCTGCAATGTTGCCGTTGTTGTCTGCAAGCTCGCTACCCACAATCTTCTTGTACTCGTCTATAATTTCGCCCGTGTAGTAGGATACAAGGTTGTTATAACCTTCTTCGTCTATCGATACGGAGCTGTAATCGAAGAGTACATAGCTGCCTTCGGACTGGTTGCTCGTCTCCTCATCGCGGTAACCGCTCCAGAGCTCCAGCCTGTAGTTCTTGGCTTCGCTGCCGCCGTGAATATAGAAGGTTACGGTCACCCACTTGCCTGCGTACTTTGCAGCGCCCTCTGCAGTTCTTGCGTCAATCGTGAACTGGTAAGGCGTAGCCTCTGCATCGGTGTTGTCGTATCTGAGCGATGCGCGGGAAGTATCGACGCCGTAGACAACCATATCGGTGTTGGCAACTTCCTCTACCATATAGTAATAGGTGGCTGCGCTGCCTACGCCCTCGTTGTACTTATATACCTTCGATGTATTGCTTCCCGCAATGAGGTAGTGGGGAGCATACTTGGTCTTTGCCTGGTCTGCGTAGTAAATTTCGCCCTGAACGAGGTCCTCGAACTTGACGAGATTTCCGTCCTCGTCATAGAAGCTCTCGTGTTCAAACTCGACGTCGTAATATCTTTCAAGGTTATAGAAGTTTGCATAGAGCTTTCCGTCGCCGTTCTCGTACAGTCCGTCCTTGCGGAGGGTATATGCGATGTTCTCGCGGAGCTCTGCAACGCTCGCATTCTCTTTGGGTTCGCCCTTGAGAATGTTGCCGTCGTCGTCATACCAGAAGGTGTATTCGGGCAGCTCGAAGCCGAGAACCTGCTTGGAGGAAGCGTCGGTATCGGTGAGGTAGATGTTTGCAACAGCGCCCTCGCTTACCTTGACCCTTACGCTTACAGCCATATAGCCGCTTGCGGAGATGGTGCTGGCGTTGCCGATATAGCCGTAGTTATAAATCGCGGAGGTCTTTTCCGCAAAGCTTCTCGCCGTGTTCACGATGAGCAGGGGCTGTACTGAGTACTTGCCCGCAAGCGTATTCCAGATTTCCTCGTTGTCGTTGATGTTTTCAAGCGCCTTGATTGCGCTGTACCATTCGCAACCCTTATAGTTGTCAAGGTATTCCTTGTTGATAAGACCTGCAAATGCGTTCAGATTGGTCGCATCGTAGTCGGGCTGGGAATTGCCGAGATTTACGACCTCTGCGCTTGCGCCGTTGACGCCCTTATAGGACGAAGGAATGGAGAGGTCTTCCTTTATCTTGTTTTCGGTCAGCTCGCTGTCGAAGTGACCTGCGGTGCTTTCGCTCTCTTCGCTGAAGGAGAGGGTAGCAAGGTACGTGCCGGAGGAGGTATAGCCGTAAACGTCCTCGTCAAGGTTCGTGACGGACATATTTGCAACCGTCAGCCAACCTGCTCTATAGGACGTGGGGGTCGTACCCTGAATGGTCGTAAGACCGAGGTTTACGCAGATCTTGAATGTCTGTTCCTCTTCGGTCGTGTTGGAAACCCTTACAAAGCACTGTACCCAGCCGTTGTAGACGTCTTCAACGTCGTTTATCGTGACCGTGCCGACGTCGGTGCTGTCAATCGTGAAGTTAGAGAGGTTATCCTCGTCGTTTACGTCCTTGACGGTTACGGTAGCCGCGGTGTTGCCGTCCATATCCGCCGTCTTTACCCAGAATGATACAAGGGTATAGGATTCAGCGGCAACAGTAAACTGGCTGTCGGTTATTTCGGCCTGGTATGCCGCGCCGTTGGCGCTTAGCATTACGAGCGCCGTCGTAGAGCCGTCAGCACCGGGAAGGGCAGCCGCGCTCTTAAGCGCCTCCGTGAGAATTTCGGAGTAATCGCCTCCGAGGTCTGTCGTCCAGCCCTCTGCGTCTGTGACGGTCAGCGTTGCAAGCAGGTCGTCATTTACCAAAAGACCGTTTTCGTTGGGGTTCTTGCCCGCCTTGCCTATGAGCTTGGAGGGGAGGTATGCGTTGGACGCGCCGTTTGAAAGGGTGCCTATCGCATTCCTCGTGAAGTTGGTGTTCTTGGAGGAAACATAACTTCCCGTGTTGGTCTTGTCTACGGTAAGACCTGCGGCGATGTTGTCCTTTGCAAATTCAACGGCGTTCTTTACGGAAGTGCTTGCAAGGTCGATGTAGAAATATCTGTCGCTGAAGTTGTTTTCCTTTACGCTCTCTATTACGGAGCCGTCAGTGCCGCCGTTGGTCTGGGAAACTTCCTTGTCAACCCTGTAAACGCTCTTGCCGTCGGGGTCAAGGGGAAGGCTGGTGGACTTTGCGACAAGACTGTCGAAATAGCTGTCGTCGTGTCCTTCGTTTACGGCGTCCCTCAGTTCGCTGCCGTTCATATATTTTGTGAACGAGATGTCGTCGAAGAAGGCGTAGCCCTCAACCGTATAGATGCTGTCCTCGCCGAGACCTACGGTTATGGAAACCGTCGTGCTCGCAAAGCTCGAAGCTTCTACATATATTGTATATTCAACCCAGCCGTTGTTCTCTCCGTCGGGGTTGAGCTTTTCGGTGTCGATGTTCCTTATCCTGAAACTGTCAAGGGAGTTGCCGCCTATGGTGGTGTTTACCTGAATGTAAGCGCCTCTCTCGCCGTTGACCGCAGTTCTCTCGTTGGTCGCGCCGTCGAAATAGAGGTCGCTCGTCTTGACCCATACGGAAATGGCTGCCGCCGTGCTTGCCTCGAGGGTGATGGTTGAAGAGGACTGGCAATAGGTCTCCGTACCGGTATAATAGCTCTTGCGGTAGTTGTGCAACATCAGAACGGATGTCTCGAGGGGATTTGTAAGCTCTTCGTCGAGGTAGACGTTTCCGTCCTCGTCCGTATACGTCGTCACCTTTTCGCCCGCGGCGTTCAGAACGTTTCCGTCCTCGTCATACGAATACTCGTGGGTGAAGGGGTTCTCGATGTACTCATAGTTGTCCGTAGCTGCGTCAGAACTTGTCGCGTCGTGGGGGTTGGCGAAGGGCAGGTCGTCGGTCAGTGCGCCGTTATAGTCAACCTTATCCTCGTCGTCGTCCTCGAGGTCGTCGTTGTTTTCAAGCGTCTCGGGAAGAGTGGGGTCGGTCAGCTTGTCCCAGCCGCTCTTGCTCACGTCGATTACGCCCGACATAGAGTTTGAGGAGTTGCCCGTAGTGCCTAAGGACCAGTTATCGGGCGAGCTTATGAAGTAAGTTCCGTCATTGTCGTCGTAAAATTCAAAATTTCCGTTTTTAATGAGCTGAGTATCGAGTTTGGTACTCGTGTTCTCGTCCTCGTCCTCGCCGTCGTCAGTCGTCGAGCAGGCGGGGGCAAAGACAAGTGCGCACGACGTAGCGAATACGGCGGCGCCTGTCAAAAACTTTTTGAATTTTGCCTTGTTCTTTTCGTTCATATAACACCTTAATTATATTGTTAGTTGCAAAAAGCGGAGCCCATACCCGACAGCGCAATGCTGCATTCGGGCATAGTTCCTTTCATACCCTATCATTTTAATATAAAACCATATTTTTGGCAACTGATTATCGCCTTAATAGCGTTAAAAAAATTCATTATTATAAAATTTTTGCAGAAAATATATAGTAAACTGTCTGTTTTACACAAAATCGGCAGGGGAGGATGCAATTGAAAAAGTCAAGGGCGGCGGTAAGCGGAATACTCACGGGCGCGGCTAACGGTCTGTTCGGCGGCGGAGGCGGAATGATAGCCGTGCCCCTTCTGTCGGAAAATCTCAACTACGGCGCAAAGCAGGCGCACGCGACGGCAATACTCATAATCGCGCCGCTGTGTCTGATAAGCGCGATAATATATGCCTTAAACGGGTTTTTCGACGCATCTATAGTCATACCATCGTCGATAGGCAACGTCGTCGGCGGGCTTGTCGGGGCGGCGCTCCTCGACAAGCTCCCCGCGCTGTGGGTGAAGATTGCGTTCATAGCCGTTATGCTCGCCGCAGGCATAAGGATGGTTGCGGGATAATATATGGCATTCATTATCTATCTCGTCGCGGGTGCGGCTGCGGGACTGCTCGGAGGAATGGGGATGGGCGGCGGCACAGTGCTCATACCCGTACTCACCATATTTCTCGGCGTAAACCAGCACGCGGCGCAGGCTACAAACGTAATCGCATTTCTTCCTATGGCGGCGTTCGCCCTCGCGGAGCATAGAAAAAAGGGCTATCTTCGGACGGACGGCGTGCTTTCGATAATCATTCCCGCGCTCGTCTCCGCCGTGGCGTTCAGCATCGTAGCCGCCTTCCTTGACGCCTCGCTTTTAAGGCGTATGTTCGGCGCGTTTTTAATTGCGCTCGCGGTAAGGGGCATAATGTCGCTCGCCGAAGAGATAAGGTCGGAACGCAAATCCCGCCGCGGATAACGATGTCTTACCCCGTCGGTTCGTCCGCAGACGGCAAAGGCGCCCGTGCCCGTCCGTGCCGCCGCATACGCCCGTGCCTGTCGCGCCGCGACCAATCTCCTTAACCCGCTCTGCGCCTAACGGTTACAATGTTCCTCGTCCGCACGGCGCGCCGTAACGTCATATATATTAAGCGTAAATAAGCACCGCCTTTCCGCTGCGAAACTGCGTAAAATGCCGAAAACTGCCCTCATAAGGGCAGTTTTCGGCGCCGTTAGAATTCATTTATCTGTCTGCAAACAGCTTTTTCAACGGTTTTGCTGTCACCATCTCCATTCCGAAGAAGGCGGCGCAGGCAAAGAGGAATGCCGCCCCGCCGCTTATTACAATCCTCCAGAAGTCAGGCAGGCTTGCGGGCAGAAGGTTGTCGGCAAGCCTGCCGAACAGGCAGGCGACTGCGGCAATCGTCAGGCTCTTGAGCGTATAGAAAAGATAGCCAATCTTAGGACAATTCTTCTTTAAAAGGTGCAGGTTGAGCACTGCCGTCACGCAGAAGTCGAGCGTTTCGCCCACCATATAGGCATATATGCCTATTTTCGGCGTCAGAACGAATATGAAGGCGAGCAGCACCAGCGAGCCGATAAAGAAGTGAACCAGCGTCTTGACCTCGAAATTCATTGAATTGAGTATGGTGGTGGAGATGATCGAAAGGCTCATCGGCAGCATTATGAACGCAAAACGACTTATTATCACTCCGCTGAACTCATTGTCGAAGAAAAATACTCCCAGACACTCGCCGAGAGTGAACATTACGGGTATGAGCACGGCTGCAATCAGCACGGAGGCTTTCAGGGTGCGCTCTATGTCGCGCTTTAAGCTGTCCTGTCTGCCCGCATAGAAGTCCTCGCTCAGTTCGGGTGCTACGACTACGGCGATAGAGCCTATCAGAGAATTGGGGGTGAACAGCATCGGCATACTCATTCCCATAACCACGCCGTACAGCGCGACCGCCTCGCTGTCGGTATAGCCGCAGGCAGACATCAGTAGGGCGGGCAGGAACATCGCAATGACGGAATTTAGCAGCGATGTCGAAGTGCGCATTACTGTTATGGGCATTGCAGATGAAAATATCGGCTTTAGCTGCGGTCTGGGGTCTACAAACTTTCCGCCGCGAATACGGTACCAGACAAGCGACGCGCCGAAGGAGAACACGTAGGAAACGAGAACTGCGATTATCGCCGCCTCTGCGCCGCCCTCCGGGGTTGCGGCGAAGCTTATTAGTATGCAGCCTATGATGACCATAACGCAGTTTTCGGCAAGTTCTATTACGCTGTACGGCAAAAATTGTTTGTTCCCCCAAAACGAACCGCGCATTACGGCATAGACCGAAGTCAGAATGAGCCCGGGGAGCAGCCAGAGAAAGATATTAAGGCAATTTTCGTCCGGAAAGAGAAAGCCGTACAGGTTTTTGGCAAGGAAGAGCACCAGCGCGGCGGGCACGGTGAACATCAGCGTCAGCACAATTCCGGAGGATACCGCGCCGTATTTTGCGTGGGTATTTCCCATTGCGCCGTGTTTTGCCATCACGCGTGAAACGGTTATGGGAATACCGCTGGAGGCGGCGGTCAGAAATACCGCAAATACCGAAAGACAAATCTGGTAAATTCCCACGCCCTCGGCGCCTATCGTGCGGGAGAGGATAATTCTGTAGACAAAGCTCAGCGTCTTTTCTACGGTCGAAAAGACCGTCACGAGAGCTGCAGACCTGTAAATATTGTTCTTCATCAAAAATAGTGTACGAGCCATAAAAATCAAATATGAACACATTTTGTCGCAAAGACATATATTATACAGTATGTTGACGCTTAAAATCGAAAGGGGGAGATATCTCCGCGTGCGCAGGGGTATGGACGGGGGCGAAATTTCAAGGAGATTTAACTGCCCCGTTGCGGAGGACGTCAGGGAGGGTCAGATTGTCCCCCTGCTTTCCGGGTGCAGGTACGTTTTTGCGCGCGTCGGCGACAGCTATGCCTCGATTGCCGCCAGGGAGAGGGTGCGGGAGGAAGATATCATTCGTCTTAACGGCGTCAAACCCGTATATCCCGCGCGTCGCATCTGGCTGCCTGAGAGGTAGCGGCGCATTTTTTCCATATGTTTTTAAAGCGATTTTCCGCATACCGAAAAACCAATAAAAAACCGCATAAAAGAGAGGGCTTTGCTCATAGCGAAAATCAATAGAGATCCGCATAAAAAAGCTGCGGTTTTTACTTGCCCGAAAAAAGCAAAAAAACAGTGTAAAATGAGCGGCTTGCAGCCTGATGAAAAACAATAAAAAACGTGTATAAAGTGCGGCGGCAAGAGCGCATAATTTACGTAACTAAAACGCCGCCCTTCCGCATATATTAAAGTAACGGAACATACTGCTGAAAAGCGTATAACAAACGGAGGTTAAAATGTCATTCTTTTCCAATTTTCAGTCGGATAAATGCCCGGGCAACATAACGGGCAATCCGCTCAACGGTATGTGCGAAAAGGTATGCATACAGGCGCAGAAGATATTCGACGCCTGCATCAAACAGGTGCAGATAGAAAATTACACTTTGACGCTTACCGATATGGTACCGGCAAATCCTACATACCCCTTGACTTTCATAAGCGCGCGCTCTGTAACGTCTAAGGTAACGGTCTCCGACCTCAACGTCGACCGTCTTGCAGATAAGCCGGGCTGCGCGAGAGTGCAGGCAAAAGTCACAATTCCCGTAGAAGTGGTCTATACCGACGCCAACGGCACGGAGGGAGTAGCCGACGCTGAGATAACAGTTTCGGAGGACGTTCTTTTGTTCGTACCCGCGCCGTCGATTATGCCCTACAGCGTGGTGGCACAGGCTTCCGCCGTCTGCACGGAAGGGGTATTCGACGCGCAGAACAATACCTTTACGGTCAATGCCTGCGTGACGGTAATTCTCAAAATAGCAATAGATGTGGAACTGCTCGTACCCAGCTACGGGTATTGTGCAATTCCTCCCGCACAGGACTATTCAAAGGAAGTGTGCGCCGGCTTTTTTGAACTGCCGTTATACCCGCAGGGCAAAAATTGTTCGTGCAAGTGAGGTAATTTTTAAAGGGACGGGAGGAGATGTTCCGAACGTTTGCGAAAATTTCAGGGTGGTAAAATTTGACGTTTTACCACCCTGTTTTTTGCTTATTTATATTTTATCAGAGTACTATGTCACACATAACTGCCCATATTTAAGTTATTATAGACATATTTTACCCTCTTCGGCAAATTGCTTTAATTTGGCGCCGCAATGTGGTATAATCAATTTATGAAGGTCTTTGCCATAAGCGATTTACATCTTTCCGGTAAAGCGGACAAGCCGATGAATATCTTCGGCGTCGGCTGGGAAGGTCATTTGAATAAGATTAAAGAGGACTGGAAAGCCAAAGTTTCGGATGAGGACGTCGTCCTCCTCTGCGGCGATACGAGCTGGGGGACAACGCTCGAAGAGGGCGTCTACGACCTTGCGGAGCTTATGGAGCTCAAGGGCAGGAAGGTGTTCATACGCGGCAATCACGACTATTGGTGGAACGGCATAACCAAGCTGAGAAATGCTGCGCCCGACGGAAGCTATTTCTTTCTTCAGAACGACTGCGTAAAGTTCGGCAACGTCATAATCTGCGGCTCTCGCGGGTGGAGCTGTCCGGGCAGCGCCGACTATACCGAGCACGACGAAAAGCTGTATCTGCGCGAGGCAGAGAGGTTCAAGCTGTGTTTTAAGCAGGTGAATGAGCTGAAGAGGGAGGGCGACGTCCTGCTTGCGATGATACACTATCCTCCGATGGGGCTCAAGCTCCAGCCCACGCTGTTCACTCAGCTCTTTGAAGAAAACGGCGTCGACAAGGTCATCTTCGGTCATATTCACGGCGAGGCGTATTTTCCCTTCCGCACGGTGAGAGGGGGCATTGAATACATTCTCACCTCCTGCGACAAGGTAGGCTTTTCGCTCCAGAAAATTCTCTGATTTTGCGTTGCGAAATCGGGGAATTTTTTATGCGCGGAGGGGATATTTTTTGCCTTTAAATCTGTAAATTTTTTCTCTTCTTTCCGCCTTGTTGTCTGTCGTAAAATTCGGCGTTCTCCGCTCATAAAACGTTCCCGAAAATGCCCGATTTTTACTTATAAAAATAGCTGCTTATTTTGTCAAAAAATTATGTGAATTTTACCTCGGAAATTCGGCGGGTTCTGCGCAGAAAAATAAGCCTTTTTCGCGCTTGGAATATTGCCCTTTTGCTTCGCCGTTCTGCGTTCTGGAAGCAAGTAAATTCTGCCATAAAATTCAACCTTTTCCGCCGTTTTAAGGCTGTAACTATAATGCCGTTTTCAGACTGCGTCTTTAAACTTCAAAATCTGCCGCCGACATAGCTTTCGGGCTGCGTTTTCGTCCTTTGCCGCCGTCGGGCGTTATTTTGGCGGTGCAGAGCAATTTTTTGACGCTATGCGGCGCGGAGAGAGTTCCCTAATTCCCTCTGCGATAAGGGAAAAATTCCCCGCTCAAAATTTTAAGTTTTTTTCCGGCATTTTTCTTTACTTTAAATAAATGCTGTGGTATAATTTTTTAAAAATCAAGGTGTTTGAAAACGATGGGAAAAATGATTTTCACCGAGGTTTCCAAAAGAGCTTCGGTAAAAATTTAATTTTAAATCTGTCTGGCGGAATTGGTTGCCGTAAATACTCCCGTATTTAGCGGCACTGTTTCCGCTTTTTTAACGCCTGAACGCAAAGGAATTACTTATGCTTAATCGTAAAGATCTGTTGGGGCTCCGCGACGTCTCTGCGGAGGAGATAACCTTAATTCTCGACAATGCGGAAGAGATGAAGAGGTTGGTGAACAGCGGAAAGAAGAGCTTTGACCTGCTCAAGGGTAAGACGCTCATAACTCTTTTCTATGAAAACAGTACGAGAACGCGCTCCTCTTTCGAGCTTGCCGGCAAATATCTCGGCGCAACCGAAATAAATATCTCTGCGTCGTCCAGCTCGGTGCAGAAGGGCGAAACGCTCATTGATACGGGCAAGACGCTCCAGGCGCTCAAGGCGGACTTCATCGCAATACGTCATCCTATGGGCGGCGCGCCCCATCTCCTTGCAAAGACCGTCGGATGTTCCATCCTCAACGGCGGCGACGGAATGAACGAACATCCCACTCAGGCGCTCCTCGATATGCTCACTATGCGCGAAACGTTCGGCTCTTTAAAGGGGCTCAAAGTTGCAATTCTCGGAGATATCAAACATTCCAGGGTGGCAAAGTCCAATCTCTTCGGTCTGACTAAGATGGGCGCGGAAGTGTGGGTATACGCTCCCAAGACGCTCATACCCAGGGGCTTTGACGAGCTCGGGGCACATATTGCAACCTCGCGCGAGCAGTGCGTCGACGGTGCAAATGCCGTAATGGGGCTGAGAATTCAGCTCGAAAGGCAGTCTGGCGGGCTTTTCCCGTCGCTCTCCGAATACTCAAAGTTCTACGGCGTAAACGACGAGGTACTCTCTCACGCCGACAAGAACGCCGTCGTGCTTCACCCCGGTCCCGTAAACAGGGGAGTGGAACTCACCCCCCAGGTCATCGACGGGGAAAAGAGCAGGATAGAGGATCAGGTAACGAGCGGACTTTCGGTTAGAATGGCGGCGCTTATGTTGCTCAACGAATACAGGGAGGCTAATTTATGAAAAAACTCATAAAGGGCGGCGAAGTCGTATTTGCCGACAAGGTCAGGGTCTGCGACATCCTCATTGAGGACGGAAAAATTGTTAAAACAGATAAAAATATCGCCCCCGACGGCGAAACCGAGGTAATCGACGCGTCGAAAAAGACGGTTTTCCCCGGAATTATAGATATGCACGTTCACCTGCGCGAACCCGGCTTCGAGGGCAAAGAGGACATCGAAAGCGGCAGCAGGGCGGCGGTTGCGGGCGGCGTGACGCAGGTATGCTGTATGCCGAACACCAACCCCGTATGCGATAACGGCGTAGTCGTAAAGTACATTAAGACGAGGGCGCAGGAAGTCGGGCTGTGCAAGGTGCACCCCATAGGCGCGATAACCAGGGGCGAAAAGGGAGAAACGCTCGCCGATATCGGCAAAATGGCTAAAGAGGGCGCCGTTGCGCTCTCCGACGACGGCAGGTCGGTAATGAACTCGCTCATAATGCGTCTCGGAATGGAGTATGCGAGCGGTTTCAACTTAAAGTGCCTCTGCCATTGCGAGGACATAAACCTCGTAGACGGCGGCGTCGTAAACGAGGGCAGAAATTCGACGCTTACGGGGCTCAAGGGCAGCCCCCGCGCGGCGGAGGACATAATGATTGCGAGGGATATCTCGCTTGCGGAGAGCCTCGACGTGCCCGTGCATATCTGCCACGTATCGACTTACAGCGGCGTGGACATCATCCGTTCCGCAAAGGCGAGGGGAGTAAAGGTTACGGCAGAAACCTGCCCCCATTACTTTATACTCACCGACGATATAATTGACGATTTCGACACCTTCACGAAGGTCAATCCCCCCGTCAGAGAGGAAAAGGACAGACTTGCGATAATCGAAGGACTTAAGGACGGCACGCTCGACTGCATAGTCACCGACCACGCGCCCCACTCAAAGAAGGACAAAGAGGTGGAATACAACCTCGCCGCATTCGGAATGAGCGGCATAGAGACGAGCTTTGCGCTCTCCTATACCTATCTCGTAAAGAGCGGCATAATGACGTTGCCTCAGCTTGCCTGCCTTATGGCTAAGAACCCCGCAGAGGTGCTCGGGCTTGACGGGGGGGAGATTAAGGCTGGCGCGCCTGCCGACCTTGCAATCGTCGACCTCGGCGCAAAGTATGTCATCGACGGCAACAAGTTCATATCCAAGGGCAAGAACACGCCCTTCAACGGCTATGAAGTATACGGCAAAGTATGTATGACGCTGGTTGACGGCGACGTCAAGTTCAGGGCAAAAAGTTGAAATTTCAGGGCAAAACCCTGCAAAAATATGAAAATAATACCGAGAGGGAAATTATGATTGATAAGTTAATTGACAGGATCATCGAAATGCAGAACCCCACCTGCGTTGGACTTGACACCGATTTCGGGTATCTTCCCGACTATATGCGTGCGGATATGGCAACATTTGAGGGCGTTGCCGAAGAGATTATCGAATTCAACATGAACATAGTCGATAAGGTCTGCGACATCGTTCCCGCCGTAAAGGTGCAGGTCGCCTATTACGAGCAGTACGGCTTTGAAGGGTTGCGCGCATTCGACTATACCGTAAACTACGCAAAGGGCAGGGGTATGTTCGTCATTGCCGACTGCAAGCGCAACGATATTGGCTCCACAGCAAAGTGCTATTCCACCGCATATCTCGGACAGACGGACATCAACGGCAAGAAGATATCCGCGTTCCCCGCCGATATGCTCACCGTCAACGGCTATCTCGGCACGGACGGCATCGCGCCCTTTCTCGAGGACATCAAGGCGCACGACAAGGGCATCTTCGCCCTCGTCAAGACGTCCAATCCTTCGAGCGGCGAACTTCAGAACTTAAAGCTCGAGAGCGGCGAATTCCTCTATGAGAGGATGGGTAAGCTCGTCGAGGGCTGGGGCAAGGACAGAATAGGCAAGTACGGCTATTCGGACGTCGGCGCGGTCGTCGGCGCAACCCACCCCGAAGAGGCGGAAAGGCTGAGAAAGCAGCTCAAAAACACCTTCTTCCTCATTCCCGGCTACGGCGCGCAGGGCGGCAACGCACAGATGCTCAAGTGCTGTTTCGACGAAAGGGGTCTGGGCGGCATAGTCAACAACTCCAGGGGAATAATCTGCGCGTATAAGAAGCACGAATACAGCGGAATGAGCTATGCAGAGGCTGCAAGGGCGGCGTGCATAGATATGCAGCAGGATCTCGTCAATACATTGGGTAAGATAGGAAGATGAAAGAAGTAATTTCAACGGTAAAAGAGGTCGGTCGCATAGCGGACAACGTGTATTCGCTGACCGTCACCTTGCCCGAACCCGTCGGGGAGATAAGGGGCGGACAGTTCCTCAACATCTCCACGGGCGACGGTTCCCGCCTTCTCAAGCGTCCTTTCGGCATAGTAAAGGCAGAGGGGTGCGACGTTACGGTGTGCTTTCAGGTCAAGGGCGAGGGCACACAGGCGCTTGCCGACGCGCGCGAGGGCGATAAGCTCTCCGTATTGTTGCCGCTCGGCAACGGCTTTATCCTGCCCGAGACCGCAAAGAATATCGTAGTAATCGGCGGCGGAGTGGGCATTTTCCCGCTTGTGCCCGTAATCTGTGGCAATAAAGACAAGGAATTCTATACATACATCGGTTTCCGCAACAAGGGCTGCGTCTGCCTTCTCGACGAGTTTTCAAAGAGCGAGAAGTTCACAGTCGTCACCGACGACGGCAGTATGGGCGAGAAGGACAACGCGGTCAACGCATATCTCAAGGACAGGGAAAACGTCAGGGCGGATATGATTATCGCCTGCGGTCCTCCCGTAATGCTCCGAGCACTCAAAGCGCAGCTCAGGGAAAAGGGCATAACGACGCCCTGCCTCGTCTCGCTTGAAGAGAGAATGGGTTGCGGCGTAGGCGCTTGCCTCGTCTGCGTGTGCGAAAAGAGCGGCGGCGGCAGGGCAAGGGTATGCAAGGACGGTCCCGTGTTCGACATAAACGAGGTCGAGTTGTAATCGGGCGCACTTTCAGACTACGGAGAAAATACATAGAAAATGGCTGATTTAGGTGTAAAAATATGCGGGGTGAGCTTCAAAAACCCTGTAATAGCCGCAAGCGGCACTTATGGTTTCGGCAGAGAATTTGACGAAATCTATGACATAAGCGCAATCGGCGGCATATCCACAAAGGGTATGACCAACCTCCCGAGGGTAGGCAACCCCGTGCCGAGAATTGCAGAGGCGCACGGCGTAATTTTAAACGCCGTCGGGCTTCAGAACCCCGGCGTCGAGCACTTCATAAGGGAAGATTTGCCCTTCCTCAAAGAAAAGGGAATAGTCATAATCGCAAACGTTGCGGGCTCTACTTTAGAGGACTACGGAAAAATTTGCGCAACGCTTGACGGGCTCGTCGATATGGTAGAGCTCAATATCTCCTGCCCCAACGTAAGGGCAGGCGGAATGGCTCTCGGCATAAAGCCAGAAAATATAGAGGAAGTCACCGCGCTCTCCAAGTCCAACCTAAAAAAGACGCCCTTAATCGTCAAGCTCTCGCCCAATGTAGAGAGCATCCCCACCAACGCAAGGGCGGCTGAAAGGGGCGGAGCGGACTGCATCTCTCTCGTAAACACCTTTACGGGAATGGTCATAGACCTCGAAAGGCGCAGACCTATAATCGCAAACAACACGGGCGGCGTTTCGGGCGCGGGCATAAAGCCCATAGCGCTTCGGATGGTCTACGAGGCGAGCCACGCCGTAAAGATACCCGTAATAGGTATGGGCGGAATAATGACGGGCAGGGACGCACTGGAATTTATGGTGGCGGGTGCAAAGGCGGTGCAGGTAGGCACGGCGAACTTTGCAGACGTCAACGCAATGCCGAGAATTATAAAAGAGATGAACGACTGGCTCGACGCACACGGCATAGCCGACGTAAACGAGATAATAGATACATTGAAAATGAACTAAGGAGAGTTAAAAATATGACCTACAAACAGCAGTTTATTAAGTTTATGGTAGACAACGGAGTGCTTCGCTTCGGCGAATTCACGTTGAAGAGCGGCAGAAAAGCGCCCTATTTCATCAATACGGGCAACTATAAGACGGGTTCGCAGCTCGCACGCCTCGGCAAATACTATGCCGCCTGCATAAAGGAGAATAATCTGGAGGCGGATACGCTCGTCGGTCCCGCATATAAGGGCATACCCCTTGCGGTTACGACCGCTGTTTCGCTTGCAACCGACTATAATACCGACCTCAACTACTGTTTCGACAGAAAGGAAGTAAAGGACCACGGCGAGGGCGGACTTTTCGTTGGCAAGCAGCTCGAAGACGGCGAGAGGGTAATTCTCATCGAGGACGTAATGACAAGCGGCAAGGCGCTGCGCGAAATGCTCCCCAAGCTCAAGGCAGCGGCAGACGTCAAGGTTGCGGGTATGATAATTTCCGTGGACAGAATGGAAAAGGGTTTGGAGAGCGACCTTTCAGCCGTGCAGGAAGTCTATAAGGAGTTCGGCGTCAAGGTCTATTCGATAGTCACTATGAACGACATCATAGAGGCAATCGAGGAGGAGATAATCGACGGCAGGGAATACCTCGACAAGATGAAGGAATACCGCAAGGTATACGGCGTGGGCTGAAAATTAAATAAGTAAATTGCGGGTATGCGTTCAGAATTGCCTGAACTCATACCCGTTTTTTTTGAAATGTTCTATGACGTCGCGCAGAGCGGCGGCAGTGGCGCTCTTGTCGGTCGTATCGTGGGCGAGCATAACAACTCTGTCGTGTCCTGCGGCGGTCTCCCTGGCGGCGGAAAAAAGCTGTTCGGGCGTGGGGTCAATAAATTCGGCGTCGCGGAAACTTGCATTCCAGTCCACACAGTAAAATCCCTTTTCGGTGACGGCGTTTTTAAGGTTTTCGCCTGCCATCACGCTGCCCCCGGGGAAGCGATAAACGGTCGAAAATGTGCCTGTTACGTCATAAATCAGTTTGTTGCACTTAATTATATCGTCAATCAGCGCTTTTTTGCTCCTGTAAATGTCGTCATAGACGTGCGAATAGGAGTGCACGGCAACGGTATGTCCCTCATCGAACTGTCGCTTTAAGATGTATTTTCTCGTTTTTGCGCGTTCGCCGACAATGAAGAATGTCGCCTTTACGCCTTCATCCTTAAGAATGTCGAGTATGACAGGGGTGACGCGGTCGCTCGGACCGTCGTCAAATGTGAGGTATATGCATTTTTGCGGGTGGTCGTCGGCAATGGCAATGCAGAAAGTGCTCTTCATAGAGCGCACGGCAAACTGCATAGCGAGCGCGGAAAGGAGTATCAAAGCGGCGCAAATCGCGGTAATTTTTCTGTTCATACAGTTATAATGTGCAATGCAGGAAAAAATAGGCGCGCGCAGTTAATTATATTATAAAATATGGAAGAAAAATTTTCGGATATTTTTAAATTGTCGCGGAAAACGCTTGCATTTATTTCAAATTTAATATAATATATTTAAGCAATGCAGTTATGCCGTATGCTACTGTGGCTCAGCCGGTAGAGCAGCTGATTCGTAATCAGCAGGTCACCAGTTCGAATCTGGTCAGTAGCTCCAAAAAAGCACTTAAACCTTTTGGTTTGAGTGCTTTTTTTCGTGTAACTAAGTACATTCGAACTGTACACCCTGCTGATTAAACAGACGGGGTCCCCGAAAAAGTTTTTTTACAAAAAACAAGGGGAGAGCGATAAAGAATATAAAAAAAGTTTTTTGGGGTATACATAAGGTCACCAGTTCGAATCTGGTCAGTAGCTCCAAAAAAAGCACTTAAACCTTTTGGTTTGAGTGCTTTTTTTCGTGTAACCAAGTACATTCGAACTGTACACCCTGCTGATTATATAAACGGGGGTATGCAAAAGGTCACCTCGTCGAAATGCGCCTACGTTTTGCGCGGGCGGGCTTAAAAATGCCCGCCCGCGCCTTTTAATGCGCATTTCTCCTCTTACGGCAAAATCTTGCACGCAATCTTTTGCCGTAGGGAAAAAGGTCAAATTTTATTTAATGGTTTTCAATTAAGTTTAAAATTCTTTTTAAAAATATATTTAGGATTAACTAAACAATCTCCTTCACAGTCAGACTGAATTTCTGTCCGTTCTCGAAATCTAAGAGGACGGATTTTTCTTTATGTTCGACTTTGCCCGTAAAATAGTCCGAAAGTGCAAGCGCAATTTCGCCCGCAAGACAATTTTCGTCGGTTTTATAGTTTTTCTCTGTGTTTTTGTTCTGTGTTTCAGCCATAAAATATTTTTACCTCTCAAAAGTATTTCACTTCAAGCGTGCACACTGCCTTTGTGTACTTATATTATATACTAATACTTGCCACCAATCAACTTTTTCGTGCCAAAAGTGAGGATAATTTTATGTAGAAAAAGGACTTTGTTATGTATAATTTGTCGAATTTTGGCGAACGCCTCAAAGAGCTGATGGATGAACGCGGAGTTAATTCCCCTAAGCTTGCCGAAGAACTTAATACAGACAGAAGCAATATAACGAGATATCTGAGGGGAGAAAGGGCGCCGCTCTACGATAATTTTCTGAAAATACTCAATTATTTTAATTGTTCGGCAGATTTTATACTCGGTCTTACGGACTACACTGCGGAAAATGCCGTGTTCAGACAGCCGCAGCCATTTGGTGGCAGGTTGAGATATGTCATTGAGATGTGCGGTTCGACGCAATACAAAATGCAAAAATCGGGCAAGTTTTCGGGTGCGGAGCTCTATGGCTGGCTTTCGGGCAAAAAATTGCCGAGCATTGAGAGTTTAGTCAAACTTTCAGCTTTTCTCGGTTGTTCCGTCGACTTTCTCCTCGGCAGAATATAACTATGAAATACATTCACTCAATTCAATTGTAGAAAAAGGTCTATTTTATGGTTAATTTGTCGAAACTGTCTGAGAGTTTGAAAGAGCTTATGAACGAGCGCGGTCTGAACCAGACTACGCTTGCGGAGGCTATGGGAACTTGCAGCTCCAAGATGTCGTCCTATATAACGGGCAAGAGAGCGCCAAACTATGATACGTTTGTGGCGATAATTGAGTTCTTTAATTGTTCGGGCGACTTTCTTCTCGGGCTCAAAGAATATCCCTGCGAAGAGGTGTGCTATAACCGCGTTCAATCCTTTGGCGAGCGTCTGCGCACCATTTTAAAGGATAGTGGCAAAACGCAGTATCTCTTTATCAAACAGACAAAGATATCCTGGGGAGTTTTCTATAATTGGCTTACAGGTAAGAGCAAGCCGTCAGTAGATAATCTTGTAAAAGTTGCAAACTACTTCGACTGTTCCGTCGACTTTCTCCTCGGCAGGGTTTAATAGAATTTAAAGTTGAGCGGGGCGGCTTCTTCAGAAGCCGCCCCGCAATTTCTTTTTTTGCACAGCGGCAACTATAGATTGGCTGTGGTCTGTCATAAATGGCGTATTTTACTTGTGATATTGAAATTGTAAAATGTATATGATAGAATGAAGTAAACAGGGGTAGCTTTTGCGGCGTCTGTGCGGAGGGATAAGACAAGAGAAGGCAAAAAAATCAAGGCGAAAACAACTTAAAAAGACATAGGAGGGATATGAAATGAAAACTTTAAAGTGCGCAAGAAATCTGCTGATTTTGGTTTTACTGTTCATTTCAATGCTCTTTTTGTGCTCTTTGCCCGCAAGGGAAGATGCCTTTGCGGGGGAGAGCGACGCGCACGTTCACACTGACCACGACGGCTGGACAGAGGTCACGCCGCTCGTCGGCGGACTTGTAGGCGGCGAGGACGGACAGCCTGCCCGCTATTACCTTGACGGTGACGTCGTGCTTGAAGATACGCTTTCGGTCAGCGGCAATGTCGTGCTCTGCCTCGGCGGTCACAAGCTCAGCGTCCTGCAGGGAACGGATACGGGAATAATCTGTGTCAAAGAGGGTGCGGCATTGACGCTCTGCGACTGCAACGGCGAAACCGAACATACATATTATATTGACAATAGCGGCTTGCCCGTATTTTTCGAGGGTGAAATTCCCGACGACGCTCCCGCGGAGGCAATGGTCGAGAGCGTGAGCGGCGGCATAATCGCGGGCGGTTACGGAAGTGCTGGCGGCGGAATTGTAATCGAGGGCGCCACCGTCTGTATGTACGGCGGCACGATCGTCGGCAACTTTTCGGAGCAGTATGGCGGCGGCATATATATGAACGGAGCAAATTCCCGTTTAGAGATGTTCGGCGGCAGCATCTGCCGCAACTCGGCAAAGTCGCGCGGAGGCGGCGTCTATGTCTGCGAAAACGGTCAATTCGTAATGAACGGCGGTACGTTATCTTCTAACGTCGCCGAAACAGAGGGCGGCGGCGTGTTCATCGATATAGGTGGCGACTTCACGCTCTCGGGCGGTTTGATAACGGGCAACAGCGCGGTTGACGGCGGCGGCATATATTCGTACGGCAGACAGTACTTCGGCGGCGGAGAGGTGTTTATCGACGGCGGCGAGGTGTGTAAAAATATCTCGTCTGACGGCGCCGCCATAAAGTGCGTCTATGGCGATATGACCGTACACGGCGGCTATTTTGACGAAGAGATAGATTTCAACGGCATTGTTCGCACCGAATTGATTGGCGGCTATTATACAAATAAATATCCTATGATGGCGAGCAGCGGCTGTGATGTTTACCTCATTGACGAGACGTTCGGCGACAGCGATTACAGGGAAGAATACCCCTATGCCATCTACAAGTTCGGCTATCTGGAAGTTGAAGTTTCGGAAAATATCGTCTATGACGGCAAATGTATAGCCGAGGGCGTTGATTTCACCATATTCCCGCGTGGGCTCGACCTCTCGTATAAATATTCCTTTGAATACTATATGTTAGACGGTCTGCCTGTCACTGCGCGGGAAGATATCACTGTGAAGGCAATCCTCAATAAATCTGTACTGCTCGAGACGGAGGAGGGCAAGTACTATATCGGCAGCGGCGCTTCGGAAACCTTTACGGTCACAATCGCCAAGGCGACGCCCGACGCAGAAGTTCCGCAGGGCATAGAGGGCGAAGTCGGGCAAGCGCTCGCAGACATATCCCTGCCCGACAAGTGGCAGTGGGACGATCCGCAGACTGTTCTCGACGGCGAAGGAGTATTTTCCTATCCAGCAACCTATCTGATGAATAATGTGAACTATAACAACCTCAATGCGACGATTGAAATAGAGGTGACAGAGGGTGAACCCCCAGGCGGGGAGACGGAGGAGCCCGACCCTCCCCCAGGCGGGGAGACGGAGGAGCCCGACCCTCCCGCAGGCGGTGAAACCGAAGAACCCGACCCTCCCGCAGGCGGTGAAACCGAAGAGCCCGACCCTCCCGCAGGCGACGACGATAAGGAGCAGCAAGGCGGCGCGGTCGTTCCCGACGGCGGCGGAGGATGCGGCAGCCTTCACGATGAGCTCGGCGGAATGTCGCTGACGTTCGGTACGGGACTTGTCGTATTTGCGGTGGTAGCGGTAATAATCAGAAGAAAGCGCAGGGCAAACCCCGACTGAGATTTTCGTCTGTCTGTAAAAAAATTGACGGCAATGTGATTTTGTCACGGAAAAGTCCTTTTGTTCGGTATATACTGACAGTGTAAAAGGACAAAAGGAGGACATAAAAAATGTCAGCAATCAAAATCACGGATAAGAATTTCAATTCGGAGGTAATAAATTCGGAAAAGCCCGTACTTATAGACTTCTGGGCAAGCTGGTGCGGACCCTGCAGAATGATGAGCCCCGTAATCGACGAGATAGCGGACGAGCGCGGCGATATCAAGGTATGCAAGGTCAACGTAGACGAACAGCCGGAGCTCGCCTCGCAGTTCGGAATTATGAGCATACCCACGATAGTTGCCATAAAGGACGGAAAAGTGACGGGCAGTCTTGTCGGCGTCAGACCCAAAAAGCACGTGCTTGAGTTGGTGTAAGGCGGTCGCAAGATGGGTATATTGTCGTTTTTGCGCGGATATGACACGGACGGCGGCGTCAGGGAGTTTATTAAAACCCCTGACGCCGTACTCCTCGACGTCCGCACTCTGGAAGAATATGCGGGCGGTCACATTCCCTCCGCAAAAAATCTGCCGCTCGACAGGATTTCAGAAATTTCAAATGTCGTTCCCGACAGGGATACTCCCGTATTCGTGTACTGCAGAAGCGGCAGTCGTAGCGGTACGGCAGAAAAAATTCTCAGAAATATGGGTTACAGCCGCGTAAAGAACATCGGCGGAATGCTCTCTTACGGCGGAAAGGTGGAAAGATGAAAGTTGTAATAATCGGAGGCGTAGCGGGCGGCGCTACTGCTGCGGCGAGAATTCGCAGGCTTGACGAAAGTGCGGAGATAGTCGTGTTTGAAAAATCGGGATACATATCCTATGCCAATTGCGGTCTGCCCTATTACATAGGCGGCGAAATTGAGGATAGGGAGGCGCTGACCTTGCAGACGCCGGAAAGCTTTTATGCGCGTTTCCGCGTCGTTATGAAAGTGCGCCACGAGGTGGTGGAAATAGACGTCAAAGACAAAAATGTGACGGTCAAAGACCTCTCTGACGGAAGGACGTTCAGGGAAAATTACGATAAACTGATAATTTCTACGGGCGCGCGCCCCGTAAAGCCCGCCTTTTCGGGCATTGACAATCCGCGCATATTCACCCTGCGCACGGTCGAAGATACGCTTGCAATCAAGAACTTTACCGAAGAACGTTCGCCAAAAAGCGCAGTCGTCGTGGGCGGCGGCTTCATCGGAATAGAGGTTGCCGAAAATCTTCGGAGGCTCGGTATAGGCGTTACGCTGGTGGAGGCTGCTCCGCAGGTAATGGCTCCTTTCGACGGCGATATGGCGTCCATTCTCCACACCGAACTTAGAAAAAATGGCGTAAACCTCCTTCTCGGTACAATGGTAGAGGGCTTTTCCGAGGAGGGCGGCGTCACGGTAAACCTCAAGGATCGTCCGTCAGTCACAGCGGATATGGCGGTACTTGCGATAGGCGTTGCGCCCGATACCTCGCTCGCTGAAAGGGCTGGACTGAAGCTCGGCATAAAGGGCAGCATAGTGACGGACGAGCATATGCGTACATCAGCCCCCGATGTATATGCCGTGGGCGACGCCGCACAGATTAAAAATTTTGTCACGGGCAAGGAGGGGTTGATTTCGCTTGCAGGTCCTGCAAACAAGCAGGGCAGGGTTGCCGCCGATAACGTATGCGGCAAGGATAGCCGCTATTCGGGCGGACAGGGCAGTTCGGTAATAAAGCTGTTCGGTCTTACAGCCGCCTGCACGGGCATAAACGAGCGTACGGCAAAGTCGCTCGGTATGGATGCGGAAAGCGTAGTCCTCTCGCCGCTGAACCACGCGGGGTACTATCCCGGCGGTTCGGTTATGACGATGAAAGTGGTGTTCGAGAGGGGGTCGTTCAGGTTGCTCGGTGCGCAGATAATCGGGCGCGACGGCGTGGATAAGCGCATCGACGTCATTGCAACGGCGTTGCGCGCGGGTCTGTCGGCAACTGAACTTGCAGAGCTCGACCTTGCCTATGCGCCGCCCTATTCCTCGGCAAAAGACCCTGTCAATATGGCGGGTTACATCATCGAAAACATCCGCGACGGAATTGTCAGACAGTGGCACATAGCGGACGCCGAGCGAATTGTCGCGGACAGCGGCGTCACGCTGCTCGATACCAGAACAGAGGAGGAGTTTGCGCGCGGTCACATAGAAGGGTTCATCAACATTCCAGTGGATGACCTGCGCGATAGACTGTCGGAGCTGGACAGCGCCAGACCCGTCTATTTAATCTGCCAGAGCGGACTTAGAAGTTATGTCGCTTCTCGTATACTTTCGGGCAACGGTTTTGAAACATATAATTTCTCCGGCGGTTACAGGTTCTATTCGCAGGTTAAGTGCGACAGGGAAAGTGCCCTTTTAAGCTTGCCCTGCGGCAAGGATATTGATTGAGCCACATAAAAATCAAAGCCGCGCGCACATTTTGATGTGCGCGCGGCTAATGTCTTTTTGTACGCTTTTATTTATACCGTTATAACGTTTTTATGACCATAATCAGTTTTCTGCCAACTCTTTCAGTGCTTTTTCGTCGGTAATTTCAATGACCCCGCGCGAAAGTTTTACCATTCCTTCGCCCGCAAAGTACTTGAGCATTCTCGTCACGACTTCTCTGGGGTTTCCGAGGTGGTTGCCGATAATTTCGTGCGTTATGCGCAGCGTGTTGTTGCCCTCTATTGACGCCTCGCTCAACAGAAATTCGGCAAGTCGTCTGTCAAAACTCTTCCACATAACCTGATCTACAAGCCACATCACGTCCGAAAAGCGGCTTGCCATAACCTCGTTGGTGAAGTTGGCTAGCGGGGCGGAGACATTCATTATGCTCTTATACGTCTCTGACGGAATGACTATGACCTCGCTGTCCTTTTCAGCGACAAGGGTTATGTCGAACTGTATGCTGTTCATCATACAGGAAGCAGAAAACAGACAGATATCTCTTTCAAAAAGGCGGTACAGCGTTACTTCCCTGCCGTCGGACGAGGTGGTGTACGCGCGTATCTGTCCGCTGAGTATTAGCATAAGTCCCGTACATTCCGAAGAGCCGCCGTGCAGGAATACGCCCTTTTTGAAGGTGCGGCGTACCGAGGATGAGGTTATCTTTGCCCTTTGCTCCTCGTCAAGTCTGTTCCAGACGGGAATGAAATCTGCATAGTTCATCGTAGTCTTGCTCCTTTACTCAAGCATTATACCACAGCGCGGTGAATATTACAAATCCGATATTGACATTTTTTTCATTTTATTGTACTATAGCCCTGAAAATAATCTTCGGTTATGTGACAAAGTCACTGATAAATTATCTCTGCAGTGATAATATATGGTCAGAAAGGAGGGATAAGCAATGAAAGAATATATCTGCACGGTATGCGGCTATATCCACAAAGGCGAACTTCCGCCCGATTTTGTCTGCCCTGTATGCGGGGCAGGCAGGGACGCATTCAGGGAGGTCGGCGCTGAGGAAGAGCGCGCGGTGCCTGCGCAAAAGCCGCATCTTGAACGGGAACTCGACGCGATGGAGATGAGCATAATCTGTTCAAACCTCGCTCGCGGCTGCGAAAAGCAATATATGGCTGACGAGAGTGCAAAGTTTGCAACTCTTGCAGGATTTTTCCGAAGCAAGGCACAGTCATCTGGCGGGGCGAGCGTAAAAAACGAGCAATGGCTTGCCGACCGCGACTTAAAGGAAAATTTTCCCTATGCAATGGAGACGGCAAAGCTTGCGGGCGACAGAGGCGCACAGCGAAGTCTGGTCTGGGCTGAAAAGGTGACAAATATGCTAAGATCGCTGCTTGCCCGATATGAAGAGGAAGGCGACGCAATGCTCGAAAAGACGGGTGTCTATGTCTGTACGGTCTGCGGCTTCATCTTTGTCGGCGACGCGCCTCCTGAAATATGCCCCGTGTGCAAAGTGCCCTCGTGGAAATTTGAACGTCAGTACGGGAGGACAAAGTGATGGCGGTAAGATATGCGGTCAGAAATTTAAGAATGTGCACAAAGGACTGTCTGTGTCTTTATGTCTGTCCTACAGGCGCGAGCGATACTGAGAACAGCATAATAGACGTAGCTAAATGCATAGGTTGCGGTGCGTGTGCGGATGCCTGCCCGTCAAAGGCAATCTCTATGGTGCCGTACGAATACCCGCCCCAGCAGCCCAAGCAGGGAGATGTGACCGATGCGCTTCGCGTGCTGATAAAGAGCAAGGCGGAGATGGAGCTGGTTTCGTCGCAGCTCGGCGACGCTCTTTCGCAGGCGATAGAAAAGTCGTCAAGGCTGATGGCGGAGGATCTCTGCAGGGAAAGCGGCTATATGCTTCCGCAGAGCGGCAACTCCAGGGAGTTTCTCGAGGGAATAAAGGACTATCCCGAAATTCCCGCGGATATCGTAGACAGCCTTCTCAATACAATAAAATTTAATAAAAATAACAGTAAAACGGAGAATAAAACTATGGAAAAATGGAAATGTACGGTATGCGGCTACGTTCACGAAGGACCTCTTCCCGCAGATTTCAAGTGCCCCGTGTGCAAACAACCCGCGAGCAAGTTCGTAAAGATTGAAGATGCCCCCGCAAAGAACCCCTATGCGGGAACAAAGACCGAAAAGAACCTCTGGGAGGCGTTTGCGGGCGAAAGCCAGGCGAGAAACAAGTACACGTACTTTGCGTCGGTA
>CASEDP010000016.1:0-30971 GCA_949286835.1 uncultured Clostridia bacterium
TGATGCGTTGCCAAATTTCGATACCCGTTGACGGGTGTGCCGGCAATTAACCCTTTTAGGGTATGTGCAAACCACCAGTTCACTGGTGGTTTTGAATTGGCAAAATATAGCGGCTGTATAGAGGACAAGCGCAGGACAGGGCTGTCCACAGTGTGCATATCTATAAATAATGTGCTACAATTTAACAATAAATTATGTAATTTTATTCAGGTGCACAAATAATTATAAATCGCCCTGTAAAACAGTTGCGTTATGGTATGCGTAGTGTTATATTATACCTTGTCAATAAAAAATAAAGAGGTACGAAAAATGAAAAAATTATTCGCAACGCTTTCGGCGGCAGCTCTTGTCGCGGTTTCCGCAGTTACGTTTGCAGCTTGCGGTTCTGGCGAAAAGCTCTCCGTCAAGGATATAGAACTGACTTCCGAAGATTACGCTTTTGCCATCGCAAAGGACAATACCGAGCTTCTTACTTCGGTAAACAGTCTCCTTGCAGATTGGAAGAAGGACGGTTCTCTGGACGAGCTCATAAATTCCTATTTCGACGGCGATGCTGACTTTGCATACAGCAACAAGACTTCTCAGCCCCAGGAAGGCGATTTCGTCGTTGCAACCAACGCATATTTCCCTCCTTTCGAGAGCTATAACGAAGAAAATAAGTTCGTCGGCGTGGATATTGAAATTGCATACAATATCGCAGAAGAGCTCGGCAAGACGCTCTATGTGTTTGATATGGATTTCGACAGCATCATCGCAAGCGTGCAGAGCGGGCAGTCCGACATCGGTATGGCGGGTATGACCGTCAACGACGAGAGGAAGAAGCAGGTAGACTTCGCTGACCCCTATTACACCTCCGCGCAGGTCATCACCGTTGCGGCAAGCGATACCACTTTCGACGGCTGCAAGACCGGCGAGGACGTAGAGGCTATTCTCAAGACCAAGGGCAAGGACTATGTAATAGGTACGCAGGCGGGCACCACGGGCTATATGTATTCCAACGGTGACGAGGGTTTCGGCTATGACGGCTTTACCAACCTCACCACCCAGGCATACAACACGGGCGCGCTCGCAATGAAGGACCTCTCCAACGGCAAGATAAATGCCGTCATCCTCGACAAGCAGCCCTCGCTTATGATTGCCGAAAGCATCAACAAGTAAATTTTAAAAGATGGAAAATCTCATTACCTTCTGGGAAAGGGTGACAAACCCGGGCACGGCGCAGGCAATACTGCTCGGACTTAAAAATACTCTGCTCATAGCGGTATTCGGTCTGTTGCTTGGCTTTATAATCGGCTGCGTGCTCGCAACCATACTCATAATGCCATCCGACAACGTAGTGTCCAAGGTGTTCAAGCGCATTGCCGACGTATACATTGCGGTGTTCCGCGGCACGCCTATGATGGTGCAGTTGCTTTTGATGCATTTTGCCGTGTTTATGAGCGTAAGGATAGACCCCGTGGTTGAAGTTTCGCTGATATTCGGCTTTAACAGCGGCGCGTATATGGCGGAAATAATAAGGAGCGGCATAAACGCTGTCGACAAGGGTCAGATGGAGGCGGGCAGGTCGCTCGGTATGGGCTATGCCGCCACTATGGTCAGGGTGGTCCTGCCGCAGGCGATAAAGAACGTCGTGCCCACTATAGGCAACGAGTTCATATCTCTCCTCAAGGAAACTTCAATCGTCAGCGTAATAGGTCTTGCCGACCTCACGAGGGCGTTCAAGGCGATTGCCGACTCCACGTTCGAGTACTTTATACCCTATATAGCGCTCGCGCTCATATATTTCGTGCTCGTGCTGATAATTACGCTCATAATTAAACTTCTTGAAAGGAGGTTGGCTAAGAGTGAAAAGAGATAAGAGCAATGCGTCGACCCCTTCGGAAGTTACGGCTGTCGCCGTTCCCGCAAAAAAGCGAGAGAAGGGAGTAAAATTCATAAAGACGCAGGTAACTCCCGTAGAGCCCTGCGACGAAAAGGCAATGCTTGAAGTCCAGCACCTCACCAAGTGCTTCGGCGACCTCAAGGTGCTCGACGATATAAGCACAAAGATTTATCCCGGCGAAAAGGTGTCCATAATAGGTCCTTCGGGCGGCGGCAAGAGCACATTTTTAAGGTGTCTCAACGTGCTGGAGGACCCTACCGACGGCTATGTGTTCTTCGACGGCAAGAACCTTTCAAATCTCAAGGTGGACATCAATGTAGAGCGCCGCAGAATGGGTATGGTATTCCAGCAGTTCAACCTGTTCAACAATATGAACGTGCTTAAGAATATCACTCTCGTGCCCGTATATGTCGGGCTTAAGGAACTCCGCAAGGTAAAGAGGAAGAACCTTTTTATCGGTTTTTGCAACCTGTTCAGAAAGGCGGGTGACAAAAAGCCCCTTCTGCCCGTCGAAAGGACAAAAAAACAGATTAAGGAAGAGGCGGAGGCGAATGCGATGCGCCTGCTTGCAAGGATAGGGCTTTCGGACAAGGCGCAGGCATATCCCTCTACGCTTTCGGGCGGGCAGAGGCAGCGTATAGCTATTGTCAGGGCGCTTGCAATGAACCCGGAGGTAATGCTCTTTGACGAGCCGACTTCGGCGCTCGACCCGGAGATGGTCGGCGAAGTGCTCTCACTCATAAAGGAGCTCGCGGACGAGGGTATGACTATGGTCATAGTCACGCACGAGATGGGCTTTGCGAGGGAGGTCTCCACAAGGGTATTATTTATTGCGGACGGCAAGATCACCGAAGAGGGCACCCCGCAGGAGCTGTTCGGCAACCCCAGGACGGAGCGCCTCAAGGACTTCTTCTCAAAGGTGCTTTAAAACAGTTATGACAGACCTGAAATATTTCGGGTCTGTTTTCTTATGCACCTTCGCATGGGCACATATTGACAAAAGCCGCCCTCTGTGATAGAATTCGGTTGAAAGAATGTCGGCGGCTGGCTGATGCCCCTATGCAGCCGACGGGAGGTGAGATTATGGACGACGAAGTTAATTTGGTCACGTCGGGAGAGGACGAGGCAGCGCTCAGAAAAAAGACGTTGAAGTTTACTCTCCGGGGACTTTATATCGCGTTGTCGTCGCTCGCGGCAGTGCCGCTGGCAATGCTCTCCATATTGTTGCAGTTCCTCTCAGCGTATATATTCGGGCTGATCTTCGTCATATGTTGCCTGTGGGTCATTATGGCGCCTATGATAGGCTGCGCGTGGGGCTTCTGCACGCTCTTTTCTAAGCACAAATCGCGCGGCAGCATTGCCGTTTCAGTCATATCGTTCGCCCTGCCGATAGTCGTCGTCGCCGTCACGGTATTGCTCCTTTCGACGGGCGCGGTGGTAATACGGTTTATGTGAGGCGGCGTATGACCGAAAAGAACAGAAAAATACATAAAATTGCCGTCGGCTCGCTCATTACTGCGGGCGTGCTGGCGGCGGGCATATATCTTCTGTGGCGGTACGAATATCTCTCGCAGTTCTTCTGTGTGGACAATATCGTCGGGCTCATTCCCGTCGCGCTCGTAGTCGTAGCGGTGCTGTCCGTCGCGGCGCTCTGTTTCATTCCGTACAGAAAGGCGACCGCGCCCCTTTCAGTGGCGCTTGCCGTCGTGTTCGCGCTCTCCGCGGCTCTCTTTCCCAATGCGCTCAGGGCAAACTGGTGGTTAGATTACGGTCAGGTTATGACCACCGATTCCCAACCCGACATCTCCGTGTACGAGCCGTTCAAGGAAGGTTCACGCCTCGCCGCGCTTGACGAGCCCTCAACGCTCGTTCTCGATGAGGATTTGCCCCGGCTCGACGGCGCAATCGCGCTCTATCCCGTCTATGCGGCGTTCGCGCAGGCGGTGTATGACGAGCAGGCATATTCCCCCGACAGGGTCATAATGACAAACACGCTCAAGGCGTACAGCGGCGTAATTTCGGGCGAACGTGACGTCATTTTTGTGGCGGGCGCGTCCGAAAGCCAGATGAAGGAGGCGGAAAAGGCGGGCGCGGAGCTCGTGTTCACGCCGATAGGGAGGGAGGCGTTCGTGTTCATCGTCGCCGACGGCAACCCCGTGGACAATCTGGACTATCAGCAGATAAAGAATATATACTCGGGCAAGACGGCGTACTGGCGCACGCTCGGCTGGGAGGAGGGCGGCAGGATAATCGCCTTCCAGCGCCCCGAAGGTTCGGGCAGTCAGACGGGCATACAGGGCATTATGAAAGATATCCCGCTCGTCGCGCCCCAGCCCCTGCCCGACAGAAGTCTTATCGGCACGAACAGCCTTATGCAGCAGATCACCGTCACGTGGAAGGGCGTTCAGTCTGCGCTTGGCTATTCGTATAAATACTACGCAACCGAGATGTATTCCAACCCCTCGGCAAAACTTTTGAGCATTGACGGCGTCGCTCCCACGCAGGAAAACATCACTGACGGCAGCTATCCTTTTGTCGTCGACTTCTACGCGGTCACCAACGGTCAGCCGACGGGCAACGTCAGGGCGCTCATCGATTGGATAATCTCTCCGCAGGGGCAGGAGCTAATTTCAAAGACGGGCTATGCGCCCATAAATTAAGTGCGGGCTTTGCGCCCGTAAACAAAGGAAATTCAAGGGGGCAGCGCTATGTCTGCCCCCTTGAATTTTTTATGTAAATGCGGATAACATTTATATTTTATGCAAAACCGAGCAACCCGTTCATAAGCAGGGTCATAATAACCTTTGCAATCTCTTCCGCGCTTTCCCTGTTCTCTTTCTTTTCAAGCCAGCAACTGATCACGCTGTTGAACGACGCCTGAATGAAATCCGATACATATTTTTTGTCCAGCCTGCCGTTAAGAATGCCCTTTTGTTCCCAATACGCTATAATTTTGGAGTTCAGTTCCTCCGTAATCTTTGCGGGCAGACGTGAATTTACGCCCCTTTCAAGCACGCATATGCGGTAAACCTCGCTGTTTTCTTCGACTACCTTTACAAGGTTGAGTATTGCCTTCAGAATTTCTTCGGGGCGGTCGAGCGTCAGCTCCGAAATTCTGTGCAGGTTTGCGGAAGTCAGCATATTTTCGCCTATTTCGTCCAGCAGGGCGAATTTGTCCTCATAGTGGAAGTAGAAGGTGGGGCGGCTTATCTCTGCAAGGGCGCAGATATCGGCAACGGTTATCTGCTGGAAAGATTTTGTTCTCATTGCCTCTAAAAACGCCTCTCGTATGACCATCTTTGTGTATTTTGTGCGTCGGTCAGACTTCATATATAAATCTCCCTTTCTGTTTTCTTACACTGCGAGTATAAGTGTAAGATATTATACATATTTCACGAAATTGACATTTGACAAATATCTTACAAGTGTATAAAATTATATTGCAAAAACGCTTCGGTGTCAATAGTCAAATTGAAAAATACATACAAGAGGATTGGAAATATGGCTGCATATATACGGTTTGAGGACGTAAAGAAGGTCTATCTTATGGGCGAGGTGGAAATCTATGCGCTCTCCGGCGTCAGCTTCGACATAGAAAAGGGCGAGCTCGTCGTAATAGTCGGCGCAAGCGGCGCGGGCAAGACGACCGTCCTGAATATACTTGGCGGAATGGACAGCGCGTCCGAAGGAAAGGTGATAGTCGACGGGCAGGAGATAAACGCCCTCAGGGGCAGAAATCTCATAAAGTACCGCAGGGAGGACGTCGGCTTCGTCTTTCAGTTCTATAACCTTATGCAGAACCTCACCGCATACGAAAATGTAGAGCTCGCGCTGCAGATAGGCAGAAAGCCGCTCAACGCCGAAGAAATACTCGCCGACGTCGGGCTGACGGACAGAAAGGACAACTTTCCCTCGCAGCTCTCTGGCGGCGAACAGCAAAGGGTGGCAATCGCGCGCGCACTCGCCAAGAACCCCAAGCTTCTTCTCTGTGACGAACCGACGGGCGCGCTCGACTACGTCACGGGCAAGTCGGTGTTGAAATTGTTGCAGAAGATGTGCAGGGAACGCGGAATGACGGTGGTCATAGTCACGCATAACAGCGCGCTTATGCCTATGGCGGACAGGGTAATAGAGCTTAAGAGCGGCAAGGTAACGGGCTGCAGGGTCAACGGCAACCCCGTATCCATAGACGACATAGAGTGGTGAATTATCTCATATGAAAGCGGCATACAAGGATTTTTTCAGAAATCTTGCCAGAAACAAAGGCAAGTTCATATCGGTATTCTTCATAATTTTACTCGGCGCGGCGTTCTTTTCGGGGCTGCGCTCCAGCGAGCGCGATATGTTGCTGTCGGCTGAAAAGTACTACGACGACAGCGTGCTCTACGACTACAGGGTCATCAGTACCGTCGGGCTGACCTCCGCGGATATCGACGCGCTCTCCTCCCTGACGGAGGTCGAAAGCGCGACCGGCGCGTGGTCTATGGACGTCCTCTTCGACGAGGGGAACAACCTCGCGGTAAAGCTTATGTCCTTCTCTGAGGAGGTGAACAGACCGACCGTGCTCGAGGGCAGATTGCCCGAAAGCGAGGACGAATGTTTCATCGATGCCTTCCTGCGCGAAAAGGGCGCTTACAGCATAGGCGATAAGGTGACATTCGCCTCGGGAACGTCGTCGGAGCTGTCCGACAGCATAGCCTGCACCGAGATGACAATCGTCGGCTATGGCAATCTTCCTCAGTATATGGACCTCAACAGGGGCTCCGGCAGCGTAGGCAACGGCGAGATAGAGGGCTTCGTGCTCGTCGCTGAAAGCGCGTTTTTGTCGGACGTATATACCGAGGCATATCTCACCCTCGACGGCGCTAAGGAGCTGGACAGTTTCGAGAGCGAATATGACGAACTTGCAAAGCGCGCGGAAAAGGCGATAGAGGGCATATCGCAGAGCGCCTGCGACCGCCGTTTTGAAGAGCTCTTCGACGCCGCGTGCGAAATGGTGAAGGATCAGTTCGGTCTGCCCGCTCTCACGCAGGAAATGGAGGACGCAATACGCGCCGAAATACCTTCGCCAGAATGGTACGTGCTGGGCAGGGATACTATAATTTCCTGCGTCAACTTTGAAAGCGACGCGGGCAGGGTTGCAAGCCTCGGCAAGCTGTTGCCCATAATCTTCTTCCTCGTCGCCGCGCTCGTCAGCCTTACGGCTATGACGCGAATGGTCGAAGAGGACCGTCAGCAGATAGGTACTTTAAAGGCGCTTGGCAACTCCAACCTCTCCATAATGGCAAGGTACATTCTCTATGCCCTTCTGCCCACGCTTACGGGTTCGGTTATCGGCGTATTGTTCGGCGAAAAGGTGTTCCCGTTCGCCATAATGAAGGCATATTCCCTTCTCTACGAGGGACTGACGAGCTACGTCATTCCATATAACCTCGCGGAGGGTCTGATTGCCGTGCTCGCCAGCGTGCTCGTCACGGGGCTTGCAACCTTCTTTGCGTCGTACAGCGTTTCGCACGCCAAGCCTGCGGAGATAATGCGCCCCGAAGCGCCCAAGCCCGGCAAGAGGGTGCTCATAGAGCGCATACCCTTCGTCTGGAAGAGGTTCAACTTCACTCAGAAGTCTACAGTCAGGAATATGTTCCGCTATAAAAAGCGACTGTTTATGACCATAATCGGCGTTGCGGGCTGTATGGGGCTGGTGCTCGTAGGGCTGGGTCTGCACGACAGCATAATGGTCGTCGCCGACAAGCAGTTCGAGGAGATAACCCACTACCAGGCGACGGTGACGATAAATTCCGAACTCACCGAGGAGGAGAGGTCGGCGCTTACGGAGAACATCTTGGCAGAGGACGGCGGCATCTCCGCGCTTACGATGTACCAGCAGACGGTCGACGCGCAGGGCGACGGCGGCATACAGACGGTCACTCTCGCCGTGCCCGCCTCGACGGAGGGGATAGAGGACTACTTCACCTTCCGCGAGAGGGTGTCAAGAAAGGGGCTTGCCCTCGGCGACGGCGTTATTATAAGCGAAAAGACGGCAAAGACGCTGGGCGTTTCCGCGGGGGACGCCGTAACTCTCCGCGACGGCGATATGAAAGAGGTGACCGTCGCTGTCTCGGCAATCTTTGAAAATTACATAGGTCACTACATTTTTATGACGGAGGGACAGTATGAAGAATTATTCGGAGGAGCGCCCGCCTATAACCAGATAATTCTTCGCTATCCCGACGCCTCCGACGAATTTCAGGACAGGCTTGGCAATGCCGTGCTCGCAATGGACGGGGTACAGGGTGTGTCATTCATATCCGCCACGGTCAAGTGGGCAAACGATACGCTTTCATCGCTCAACAGCATAGTGCTCATTGTGCTCGGCTCGGCGGCGCTCCTCGCGCTCGTCGTGCTGTACAACCTCAACAGCATAAACATAGCCGAACGGCAGAGGGAGATTGCTACCCTCAAGGTGCTCGGCTTCTACGACAACGAGGTGGCAAACTATGTCTACAGGGAAAATATTCTGCTAACGGTTATCGGCGTAATCTTCGGCATATTCGTCGGAATACTGTTGCACCAGTACGTCATCGCCTCGATAGAGGTCGATATGATAATGTTCGGCAGAAGCATAGCCTGGGTAAGCTACATCTACGGCACGCTCATAACTTTGGGTTTCTCTCTCATCGTCAACCTCTTTATGTACCGCAGCCTCAAGAAGATAGATATGCTCAAATCGCTCAAGAGCATAGAATAATGTCCTCAAATGGCTGAAATTACGGCGGAGGAGCGCAATTTGTTGCGCTCCTCCGCCGTACATTTTCACTCCGTATCCTTGACATTTGTTTTGATATGTGATATTATTTTGATATCAAAATATATGCAGTAACGGCATATATCTGCACATTTTGCCGCGCAGAATGAAAAAAGCGGCGGTGCAGGGGAGAATGTGAAAATGGAAGAAATACTCAGGGTCGAACATCTCAGAAAGACGTTCAGGCTCTCAATGAAACAGCGCAGGCTGGAGAGCGGCGCTGCCGTCAAGACGGCGGTGGACGACCTGTCATTCACCGCCTGTAAGGGGGAAATTTTCGGGCTGCTCGGACCCAACGGCGCGGGCAAGACTACAACGCTCAGAATGCTTGCAACGCTCATAAAGCCGGACAGCGGCGACGCGTTCATCGACGGCAGGAGCGTAGTCTCCGACCCGTACGGCGTCAGGGGCAAGATAGGCTTTCTCACTAGCGAACTCAAGCTGGAAAACTTCTTTACGCCCAACTATCTCTTTGACTTCTTTTCGGAGCTTCACGGCGTGCACGGCGACGTGCGCAGGCAGCGCAAGGAGGCGCTTTTTGCCCGCTTCGGCATCGACAGATTTGCCGAAGTAAGGCTTGGCAACCTGTCCACGGGTATGAAGCAGAAGGTTTCTATAGTCATCTCAATCGTGCACGATCCCGACTTCATCATCTTTGACGAGCCGACGAACGGTCTGGACGTAATAACGGCAAAGACTGTCACCGACTATCTTTCGGAGCTCAGGGCGCAGGGCAAGACGATAATACTCTCCACTCACATATTCTCGCTTGCAGAAAAGCTGTGCGACAGGGTGGGGGTAATAATAGACGGCAAACTTGCCGCGCTGGACACCATTTCCGCACTCACTGCGGAAAAAAATCTCGAGGATAAGTTCTTCGAGCTGTATTCAGAGGCTGTGGGGGAAAGGGAATGAGCGCGATATTGACGATAATAAAGAAGGAATTTGCCCGATTTTTCGGCGATAAGAGGTTGCTTCTCACTACGATATTGCTGCCGGGCATACTCATATACGTCATCTACACTTGCATCGGCACGCTCACGGAGAGCCTTGTGCAGCCCTCCGCGCAGCCCGTCGTGTGTGTCAGAAATATGCCGGACAGCCTCTCGGCGGCAATCACGCCGCTATACGACCTCTCCGTCGAAGAGACCGACGACGAAAAGGTAAAGGAGAGCGTCAGAAGCGGCGACGTTGCAATGCTCGTCGTCTTTCCGCAGGACTTCGACGAGGCGATTGCAGAGGGCACGGATATTCCCAATATCCGCATATACTACAACTCTGCGGATACCTCTTCGCTGACGGCATACAGCACGCTCACCGCCCTTCTGGACGGCTATGAGGAGAGCCTTGCCAACGTGTTCGACATAAACAGGGGCGAAGAGCAGTTCGACTTCGCCGACACGCAGTCGACCACAAAGTATATAATGTCTATGATAGTGCCTATGGTGCTCATAATGCTGCTCTTCTCGGGCTGCATAGCCGTCGTGCTGGAGAGCATCGCGGGCGAAAAGGAGAGGGGCACGCTTGCAACGCTGCTCGTCACGCCCGTAAAGCGCACACACCTCGCTGCAGGCAAGATAATCTCGCTGTCGGTAATCTCTATGCTCAGCGGACTTTCAAGTTTTCTCGGGCTAATCTTGTCATTTCCCAAGATGCTTTCGGGCGCAGGGGAAATCTCGCTTGCCATGTACGGCTTTGCCGACTATCTTCTTCTGTTCCTCGTGGTGATATCCACGGTGCTCGTGCTCGTCTCTCTGATGTCCATAATCTCGGCATATGCAAGGACGTCAAAGGAGGCAAACGGGCTTATGGTGCCCATAATGGTGCTCGTGATGATAGGCGCGGTAGTCTCTATGTTCGTGCCTGCGGGTACGATAGCATTGTACTTCGTGCCCATACTCAACAGCGCGATGTGCATCTCCTCTATAATGTCGGGTGCGGTATCCGTCACAGGCTTTGCCATAACAGTGTGTATGAATATCGCCGTCACGGTGTTGCTCGCAATCGGGCTCGCCGTGATGTTCAACTCCGAAAAGATTATGTTCAACAGTTGAGTTCACCGCAGAATAAAGGGCGGCGGACGGCTTAAAAATGCCGTCCGCCGCCCCCGTTTATAAAAGACAGAGCCCCGCTCATAAATGTCGCAGCCGGACTGGATATCCGCCCTTTGCCAAATGCGGCGGAGGGCGGAAAAAGGCTGCGGGCGAAAAAGCCCGCAGCCTGAAACATTCAAAAAATACCGTGCAGCCCCTTTTGCCGTCGAAGACCGAAGCGTAACCCATACAGGTAGCTACTTCAAAGCAACCTTATGGCACACCCGCTTAGCCGTTTAGTGCTGCTATATCCCTATCCTGACACGGTTCGCGGCGGCAAGTTGCATAAGACCTTGAGATCAACACCCCTTATACGGGGCAGCCTTCCATCTCTGGCGTCGGGAGGGGCAAATAAGTCCTGCTGTAGCGGATTGCAGGTACAGGGCACCGCTATCTCCCCACCTGGCACGGCAGGGTAATTATAGCACATTGTCTGCCGCTTTTGCAACTAAATTTTTGTCTGATTATAAATAACTTGACTTTTTATAGTCAATATTTTAAAATTATAGGAGTATTCAAAGGAGATAGATATGGCAGAAAATTGTTCGCACGACTGTTCTTCCTGCGGTGAAAACTGTTCGTCCAGAAAGAGCCAGAGTTTGAAAAAGCAGCCCCACGCCTTGAGCAGGATAAAAAAGGTAATTGCCGTTGTCTCGGGCAAGGGCGGCGTAGGTAAATCTATGACAAGCGCAATGCTCGCCTCGGCAAGCAACAAAAAAGGCTTCAATACGGCGATAATGGACGCCGACATCACCGGTCCTTCAATTCCCAAGATGTTCGGGCTTAAGGAACGCGCTATGGGCGGAGAGGGCGGCATACTCCCCGTAGAGACGGAGAGCGGCATTCAGGTGATGTCGATGAACGTGCTGCTTGACAGGGAGGACGACCCCGTCGTATGGCGCGGCGCACTCATCTCCGGCACCGTCCTGCAGTTCTGGACGGACGTCATCTGGCACGACGTAGACATAATGTTCATTGATATGCCCCCCGGAACGGGCGACGTGCCCCTTACCATATTCCAGAGCCTGCCCCTCGACGGCATAATCATCGTCACCACGCCGCAGGACCTCGTCGGAATGATAGTCGGCAAGGCGGTAAAGATGGCGAATATGATGAATATTCCCATTCTCGGCATAGTCGAGAATATGAGCTATATCACCTGCCCCGACTGCGGCAAAAAGATAGACGTGTTCGGCGAAAGCCACATAGAATGCGTCGCCCTCGAACACGGCATATCGGAGGTTTTGCGCGTTCCCATCGACAGCCAGCTCACCCGCGCGGCAGACAGCGGCAAGGTGGAGGAGTTCGGGCGCAATTACTATGCCGACTTCTTCGACAAAATTGCAGAAAGGCTGTGCCTTAAAAAGTAAATTTCGCCGTGAACGACAGGCGCCGTGAAATTGCGGCGGCAGTCAATAAAACAGTATTTTACAAAAGAAAAAATCCGTTACGTCAGCGTAGCGGATTTTTATGTTTGTGCCGATTATTCCCCGTCAAGGTCGCAGTCTGTAAGGTCGTCGCTGTAACCGTTCGCTTTCAGGGATCTTTTAAGTTTGTCGTCTATTTTGAATAGTTTGCGGGTGACAAACCCGAGCCCCATAAACAGCAGCGAGGGGAGGAGAATGCCTGCCGCATATATTATCGCAAAGTATTTGAATATTTCAAAGCCGAGATTTGCGGTTGCCGCCTCGTCGCAGGCGCCAAGCATTATAAGGCTGAGAACGAGCAAAACTATCAGCAAAGGACCGCCTATGGAAACGACGATTTTCCTTAAGGTTGACCATACGTTGCTTAAAAGTTCAAACTATGAAAACGGCTACAGCACACCCGATATATTTACTCTTTGCAAGTTAGCGGATATCTTCGGAATAAGTCTCGACGAACTTGTAGAGTGGGAGAAAGACTGAATTGTCTGAATTCTGCGGCGAGAACGGCGGAATGTCTTTTTGCCGCCGGGCTGCCCTAAGCCGCATCGGTTTTTGCGCCATAAAAACGGCGACGACCGCATTTTTTGCGGTCGTCGCCGTTTTGCTGTGTGCAGAGAAAGGGAGGACATACTGTCTGCGCCAGACGGGAAGAGGCGACGCGCCGCCGTGCGCGCGCAAGTCTGCGCCAATGCAGGGCAAGCCGCCTTTCATTCCTCCAGCCCGAGCAGATAGTCGGCAGAAACTTCAAGATATCGGCATAGCAAAAACAGGGTATCTATGCTAGGCACGCTCTTTCCCGATTTATAGTCGGAGATGCACTGTTTTGAAACGTTTGCCGCCCTTGCAAGGTCAGTCTGTTTTACGTTCGCGTATTTCAGACATTCGTTGAACCGCTCCTGAAATTTTGTCGTCTTGTCCATCTTTGTCCCCGATTAGTTTGTGTCGCTGCGTAAAATTATAGACAAAAAGTACGTTTATACTTGACAAGTACGTTAATAACGTACTATAATTTATATGCAGGCAGAAGCTGATAAATACGAACACTCGTGATAGTCATAAAAAATCGGCGGGGCGTCATTAAGGCGCTCCGCCGATTTTTTTATGATAAGGTGGGGAGTGTGGTCAACGCTGTTTTTCGGGCAGAAATTTCCAATAGCGCACGGGCATATAGCCCTTCATCTGCCTTTCGTGCGGTCGGCTCTCTATGTTCACCGACTTATAGTACTGTTTCCAGAGGTCCTCGAAGTACTTTTCGTACTCCGAAAGGTATATCTCGGCATTGTCGGCAAAGGTGATTATTATCTGTTCCCCGTCGTACATCGCCGCAATCTTGCGCTTTACGTCGTGTATGACAAAGCGCTGATTTTTGAAGCGCTCTGCAAAGTGCGGAGCAATCAAGTCGGTTATGTCGTTGTCGGGCGAAAAGGGGGCATATAGCACGCCCTGCGCGTTCTCCATAAAGCGCAGGAAGCCCTTAAGCCTGTGCACTTCGCCCGTCACCCTACCCACGATGTCGCTCATCTCCATTGCGGCGGGGTGGGCAAGCATCTGTCTAACCGCGCCGCCTTGCCGTATAATCAGGCGGATATATTCCATCGCGGCATTTTCTTTGAGCGCGTCGCAGCTCTTCAGCGCCAGCCGTATTTCATTTTCCGCGCCGCTGTCAAGCAGCCTCAATTTGGTCTTTACTCTCTGTGCCTTTTCTCTGTCGGCAGTTACTTCTGTTATAGTGCTTCCCAGCTCTGTCTGCAGGTTGCTCTCCGAAGTTATAATGGCGTCTTTCTGCCCGTAGGCGTCGAATACCGCCGTATAAAAGCAGTCCTCGCTGCCGTCCACAACATAATAAATCATATTTCACCTGTAATGGCACTCGCGGCGACATCGGGTGAGGAGAACATCGAAAGCTGTTCGGCGTTTTCCGACGCGCAGTCAAGCAGGAGGGCGGCGCGCACCGCTCCCTGACTTTCAGAGCCGTAAAATTTGCCCTTGCAGGTGATGAAGTGCTTTGCCCTCTTGATTATTATGCGCATTTTTTTGAGATTATCGAAGTCCAGCGCGGTATATCTCCGCGCGTTTATAATTCTGTATGCGCCCCTCGCGCCTATGCCGGGCACCCTTAAAAGCATTTCCAGCGGCGCCGTGTTGACCTCTACGGGGAATAGCTGCATATTTCTCATCGCCCACGCGCACTTGGGGTCGCATTGCTCGTCGAGGTTATCGCCCTCGTCGCAAAGTTCTTCCACATCGAACCCGTAAAAGCGTATCAGCCAGTCGGCCTGGTACAGCCTGTGTTCCCGCAAAAGCCCCGCCCCTACGGTCGGCAGCTTAGGGCTCTCGACAACGGGAATGTAGGAGGAGTAGTACACCCTCTTCAGTCCCATATTGCGGTACAGCGCCTCGGTGAGCCGCAGTATCTGTCCGTCGCTCTCGGGCGAGGCGCCTATAATCATCTGCGTCGTCTGTCCCGCGGGTATTACTTTGCCGCTCTTAATCTTGTTCTGTCTGTCATATTCCCTCGCCGCGCTGAGCTTTTTCATAGGCAGAATTAGGCTGTCGCGCGTCTTTTGCGGCGCCAGGAGCTTAAGCGATTTCTCGCTGGGCAGCTCTATGTTGAAGCTCATTCTGTCGACGTACTTCGCCGCCCGCATAATCAGTGCGTCGTCGGCGCGCGGTATGCCCTTAAGATGGATGTATCCGTTGAAGTTGTACATCTTCCTCAGCTTTATCACCGTCTCGCACAGCGCCTCCATCGTTCTGTCGGGCGAGGAAAAGACGGCGGAGGAGAGGAAGAGCCCCTCTATATAGTTGCGCCTGTAAAAGTTAATCGTAAGCTCGCATATCTCGTCGGGCGTAATGCTCGCCCTCGGCACGTCCGCGCTGCGCCTGTTTGGGCAGTATTCGCAGTCGTACAGACAGTCGTTGCTCATCAGTATTTTAAGAAGGGATATACATCTTCCGTCGGGGGTAAAGGAGTGGCATATCCCGCCGACGGAAGCGTTACCCAGACCCCCCTTCGAGTTCACCCGTTTTGAACCCGAGGAGGAGCAGGAAACGTCATATTTGGCGCTTTCAGTCAGAATTTCAAGCCGTCTTGCGTCCAACATATGCGTTTCCTCCCCGTTATTGAACATTCTGCGTTGCCGCCGAACCCGTTATTCAGCGTATTAAACGTATGTTCGTATGGCTATTATATCACCCCGACCTGTGCTTGTCAACCACTTTTCGCAACTTTTTTTATGGAAAAGTTTCACTGTTTTTTCATAATAAAGACATTTAGATTTGCATAAAGACGATTATAATGTATAATATAATCGAAATAAAATCGGGGGAGATAACCTAAGTGAAAGTCTTGATAGTTGACGATGAAGAGATGATAAGGAACGTTCTCAGGGAATATGTCGAGTTCGAGGGCAACCAGGCGTTTGAGGCCGCCGACGGAATGGAGGCGGTCAAGCTCTGCCGCGACAACGATTACGACATCATCCTTATGGACGTGATGATGCCCCGCCTGGACGGATTTTCGGCGGTAAAGGAGATAAAGAAGATAAAGGACATTCCCGTCATTATGCTTTCGGCAAGAGGGGAAGAATATGACAAACTGTTCGGCTTCGAGATAGGCGTCGACGACTATGTGACCAAGCCCTTCTCACCCAAGGAGGTTATGGCGAGGATAAACGTGGTCACCAAGCGTCACAATCAGAAGGAGGACACCGGCGACGTGGTGACATTTGAAGGGCTTACCGTCGATATGGCGGGGCGTAACGTCTTTGTCGACGGCGAAAAGGTCGACCTCACGCCTAAGGAGTACGAAATACTCTTCTATCTCATAAAGAACAAGGGCATTGCCCTGACGAGGGAAAAGCTGCTTTACGACGTATGGGGCTTTGACTTCTACGGCGATGACCGCACCGTCGACACGCACATCAAGATGTTGCGCGCAAACCTCAAGGAATACCGCAAATTCATAGTTACTTTAAGGGGCGTGGGTTATAAATTTGAAGTCTGAAAGCAACCCTAAGAAAAAGGGTCAAAAAAAATTCAAATGCCGCAATACCAACGTCATTCTGTGGCGCTATTTCACTTTCTTTGCCGTCGGCATAATTTTTGTCGTGGCGGTGGTCTGCTATTCCGTGCTCGGCAATTCGTTTATGTCGCAGCAGATACGCAGGGTAAAGGAGATTGGCGGGGAACTGACGGAGGTGGTTGACGACGACAATATTCCCGAACTCGTCAAGATGAGCAAGATAAACGAGTATGCGCTCTATGACAGCGTAACTGTGTTCATCATTTCGGAGCGAGGGGTAATACTCTACCCGCATATGTTCGCCGCGCCGGAAAAGCTGGGCAACCTCACGGAGGAGGTCAACTCCTATATGCCCGAATGGGACAGGGGCGCCGTCACCGAATACACCACGGGCGAGGGCAACGGCAAGACGTTCAATTACGTCTCTTGCGTGAAGTATGACAATCTCAACGCAAAACTGCTCGTAAGATACCCCATATCCCCGCTTGCGGACTCCGTAAGGCAGACGCAGCTCTATGTAATACTCATCTCGCTCGGCATAATAGTCGCGGCGTTCCTCATTTCCTATTCGCTGGCGGAAAAGCTGTCCCGCCCCATACGCGACCTCTCGCAGAAGGTGGGCAAACTCGCGGAGGGCGACTTTGCCGTGGAGTTCAATTCGGCGGAATATACGGAGGTGGCAAAGCTCTCGGACACGCTTAACTATATGAGGGACGAGATAAAGAAGAGCGACGACTTCCAGAAAGAGCTGCTCGCCAACGTCACGCACGATTTAAAGACGCCGCTGACGATGATAAAGGCATATGCCTCTATGATACAGGAAATTTCTGGCGACAACCCCGAAAAGAGAAATAAACACCTCGGCGTCATCATAGACGAGGCGGACAGGCTGACGGGGCTGGTCAACGACATACTCATAACCTCGAAGATACGCTCGGGGCTCGGTCAGCTCAACAAAAAGGTGCTCAACCTCACGGAGTTCCTGTACGGCATAATCGCAAAGTTCAGCTACCTGCAGGAGGCGCAGGGCTATAACATAATGGTCGACGTCGACCCCAATATGTACACTCTCGCCGACGAGGAGAAGATAGGTCAGGTAATCTACAACCTCATCTCCAATGCCGTCAACTATACGGGCGAGGATAAGACTATCTACATCTCCTTGAAGTACAGCGCGGAGGACAACAGAATTAAGTTTGCCGTGCGCGATACGGGCAAGGGCATAGACGAAGAGGAAAAGAAGCACATCTGGGAGCGGTACTACCGCAGCAAAGACAGCCACACCCGCCCCGTCAAGGGCACGGGTCTGGGGCTTAACATAGTCAAGATAATTCTCGACGCACATTCCTTCAACTTCGGCGTCACGTCGGAGGAGGGTAAGGGTTCTACGTTCTATGTCGACTTCCCCGCCGTATCCTCGATACCCGACGAGCTGGAGGAGAAACCCGAATAAATTTCAACTCGGCGGAAGCAATCGCTCCGCCGAGTTTTCAATAGGCTATTTTTTCTTGCCGCACGGGGCATAATTTATTTGCTTTTTGCCGCGTTCGGCGGTATAATCAATAAAAACTATTGTTTATTGCGGATAAGGTATGGAATTCAGGCTTCACTCCAAATTCAGTCCCACGGGCGACCAGCCCGAGGCAATAAAAAAGCTCGTAGAGGGCGTAGAGGACGGCATACGCACGCAGGTGCTCGTCGGCGTCACGGGCTCGGGCAAGACCTTCACTATGGCAAACGTCATAAAGGAGGTCAATCGTCCCACGCTGGTAATTGCGCACAACAAGACGCTCGCCGCCCAGCTCTGCAACGAGTTCAGGGAATTTTTCCCCGAAAACAGGGTGGAGTACTTCGTCTCCTACTACGACTACTACCAGCCGGAGAGCTACATACCCTCCACCGATACCTATATCGAAAAGGATATGAGCCTCAACGACGAGATAGACAAGCTGCGCAACTCCGCCACGAGTTCGCTCGGCGAGAGGGAGGACGTAATCGTCGTCGCCTCGGTTTCCTGCATATACGGTCTGGGCGCGCCGGAGGAGTACTTCCGCCTGAGCATATCGCTGCGCCCCGGGATGGAGCTGGAGAGGGACGCGCTTCTTCGCAACCTCGTCGAGATACAGTACCAGCGCAACGACACCGACTTTCATCGCTCGTGTTTCCGCGTGCGCGGCGACATAGTCGAAATCTTCCCCGCGGGCAATTCTGAAATTGCCGTAAGGGTGGAATTTTTCGGAGACGAGATAGACAGAATATGCGAAGAGGACGCCCTCACGGGCAATATTATTTCAGAGCTCAAGCACGTGCTCATCTTCCCCGCCAGCCAGTATGCGGTCGGCAGCGAGAAGATGCAGTCGGCGCTGACTATGATAGAGCGCGATATGCACGACGAGGTAAAGGCGTTCCGCGACGAGGGAAAACTCTTGGAGGCGCAGCGCCTCGAACAGCGCACGACCTTTGACCTCGAGATGATGCGCGAGATAGGCTATTGCAGCGGCGTCGAAAATTACAGCAGATATTTCGACGGCAGAAGCCCGGGAGAGCCGTCGTTCACCCTTCTGGACTATTTTCCCCGCGGCAGATTTTTAGTGTTCATAGACGAAAGCCATATGACCATACCTCAGATAAGGGCGATGTACCACGGCGACCGCTCCAGGAAGGAAAACCTCGTCGGCTACGGCTTCCGCTTAAAGTCGGCGTTCGACAACCGTCCTCTCACCTTCGAGGAGTTCGACGAGAGGGTGCCGCAGCTCATCTGCGTTTCGGCTACCCCCGCGCCGTACGAACTCGGCGAGGCGGGGCAGGTCGTAGAACAGCTCATCCGCCCCACGGGGCTTCTCGACCCAGAAATAACCATTCGCCCGACTAAGGGGCAGATAGACGACCTTCTCGGCGAAATAAACGGCATAGTCGGCACGGGCGGCAAGGTATTGGTCACTACAATGACCAAACGTATGGCGGAAAACCTGACCGACTATCTCAAAGAGCACGGCATAAGGGTGCGCTATATGCACTCCGACATCGACACGCTGGAGAGGGTGGACATAATAAACGGGCTGCGCGGCGGCGAATTTGACGTGCTGTGCGGCATCAACCTTCTCAGGGAGGGGCTGGACATCCCCGAAGTAAAGCTCGTCGCCATACTCGACGCCGACAAGGAAGGATTTTTGAGGAGCGAAACTTCGCTGGTACAGACTATCGGCAGGGCGGCGCGAAATGCCGAAGGCAGGGTAATTATGTATGCCGATACAATAACGGGCAGTATGCGGCGCGCCATCGACGAAACCAACCGCCGCCGCACCATTCAGGCAGCGTACAATAAAGAGCACGGCATAACGCCGAGGACGATAATAAAAGACGCAAAGATTAGTCTCGGCATAACCACCAAAAAGGGCAGGGCGGAGGAGGTCAAACTCGCCGATATCCCTGCCGAGATAGAAAAGCTCAAGGCGCTTATGAAAGTCGCCTCCGCCCAGCTCGACTTTGAAAAGGCTATTGAAATCAGAGACGCCATTTCCGAGCTGAGAAAAAAGCTATTAAAGGCAAAGAAATAATGAAAGAAGAGATATTTGTAAGGGGCGCAAAGGAAAATAATTTAAAGAACATAGACGTCCACATTCCCCGCAACACGCTCACCGTGTTCACGGGGCTTTCGGGCAGCGGCAAGTCCACGCTGGCGTTCGATACCATCTTCGCCGAGGGGCAGAGAAGGTATATCGAAAGCCTCTCTTCCTATGCCCGCCAGTTTCTGGGGCAGATGGAAAAGCCCGACGTCGAATTCATAGAGGGGTTGTCGCCCGCAATTTCAATCGACCAGAAGACGACTTCGCACAATCCCCGCTCTACGGTGGGCACGGTGACGGAAATCTACGACTATTTCCGCCTGCTCTTTGCAAGGGTGGGCGTTCCGCATTGCCCGCAGTGCGGCAGGGAGATACGCCGCCAGTCGGTCGACGAGATTGCCGATAGGGTTATGCTTATGCCCGAAGGCAGCAAGATTATGGTGGAAGCCCCCGTCGTCCGCGGTAAGAAGGGAGAGTTCGTCAAGGAACTCGCGTCCTACAAAAAGAGCGGCTTCGGCAGGGTAAAGATAGACGGCAGCCTCTACGACCTGCAGGAAGAAATACACCTCGAAAAGAACATACGCCACAATATTGCCGTGGTGATTGACCGTCTTGTCATAAAAGAGGGCGTAATAAAGCGCCTTACCGACAGTTTGGAGAGCGCGCTAAAGCTCGCCGACGGGCTTGTGACAATCGACTGCGACGGCAGGGAGGAGGTGTATTCGACAAAGTATGCCTGTCCCGATTGCGGCATCTCGATAGAGGAGATAGAGCCCCGCCTCTTCTCGTTCAACACCCCCTGGGGCGCCTGCCCCGAGTGTTCGGGTCTGGGCTTCAAGCAGGCGGTCGACCCCGACCTCATCTGCCCCGACAAGACAAAGACGCTGCGCGAGGGCGCAATAAAGATAAGCGGCTGGAATTTGGATTCCTCCGCTATGACGCAGATGTATCTGACGTCGCTTTCAAAGGTATACAACTTCTCTCTCGACGTGCCCGTAAAGGACCTGCCGGAGGGCATATACGATATGCTTATGTACGGCAACGGCGGCGAGAAGATAGAGCTCGACTATCACGCATACCGCTTTTCCGGCAGCTATTCCACCTCGTGGGAGGGGTTCGCCGCCAACCTGCAAAGGCGATACAATCAGACCTCGTCGGACAGCGTGAAGTGGGACATAGAGCGCTATATGCGCACGACGGAGTGCCCCTGCTGCCACGGCAAGAGGCTTAAAAAGGAGGCGCTCGCCGTCACCGTCGGAGGCAAGAATATCGCAGAAGTGTGCGATATGTCCGTCGACGACCTCAAGGCGTTTTCGGACTTTTCCTTCTTCACACCCACAGAGCATATGATTGCCGACAACATAGTCAAGGAGATAGATAACCGCATAAGCTTCCTCGAAAACGTCGGGCTGGGTTATCTCACGCTGTCGCGCTCTGCGGCAACGCTGTCGGGAGGCGAAAGCCAGCGCATACGCCTTGCCACGCAGATAGGCAGCGCGCTCACGGGCGTTCTGTATATCCTCGACGAGCCGTCGATAGGGCTTCACCAGCGGGACAACGAAAAGCTTTTAAAGTCGCTGCAGGGCTTAAGGGATATAGGCAATACGCTGATCGTCGTCGAGCACGACGAGGACACGATTAAGGCGGCGGACTACATCGTAGACATAGGACCTAAAGCGGGCGTGCACGGCGGCGAGGTCGTCGCGTGCGGCACGCAGGCAGACATAATGGCAGAGCCCCGCTCAATCACTGGCGACTATCTTGCGGGAAGACGCAAGATAGAAGTTCCTCTCTGCCGCGCAAAGCCGGACGGAAGATATTTAAAGATTTACGGATGCCGCCAGAATAATCTCAAGGGCATCGACGTGGAAATTCCCGTCGGGCTGATAACTGCAATTACGGGCGTATCGGGTTCTGGCAAGTCCAGCCTCGTCAACGAGATCATCTATCCGTACCTTGCAAACAATCTCAACGGCGCAAGACAGCAGTTCGGCAATGCCCAAAGGTTCGAGGGGCTGGAATATTTCGACAAGGTAATCGCCATCGACCAGCAGCCGATAGGCAGAACGCCGAGGAGCAACCCCGCGACCTATACGGGCGTGTTCACTATGATAAGAGATCTGTTTGCCGCCACTCCCGACGCAAAAGAGAGGGGCTATAAGAGCGGCAGGTTTTCCTTCAACGTCGCGGGCGGCAGGTGCGAACACTGCCAGGGCGACGGCATATTGCAGATTGCAATGCACTTTTTGCCCGACATCTTCGTCCCCTGCGAGGTGTGCGGCGGCAAGCGCTATAACAGGGAAACGCTGGAGGTCAGGTATAAGGGCAAGTCGATATCCGACGTGCTGGATATGACGGTGGAAGAGGCGACGGAGTTCGGGTTGGGCTATATAAAACTCGGGCAGAGCGCCACGACCCTTTCGGGCGGCGAGGCGCAGAGGGTTAAGCTTGCAACCGAGCTTTCCAAACGCAGTACGGGCAAGACCGTCTATATCCTCGACGAGCCGACTACGGGACTTCACAGCTACGACGTCGACAAGCTGATCAAGATAATCACAAGGCTGAGGGAGGGCGGCAACACCGTCATAGTCATAGAGCACAACCTCGACGTCATCAAGACGGCGGACTATATCGTCGACCTCGGTCCCGAGGGCGGCGACAAGGGCGGCACGGTGGTCGTCGTCGGCTCGCCGGAAGAGGTGGCGGCTTGCGAAAACAGCTATACGGGTCAGTTCCTCAAAAAGATACTCTTCCCCGAACAGGCGGAATAAGCGTGAAGTCGTCAGACATCATAAACAGAAGTGACAAATACGCTCCTTCAAGAATACTTTGGTAGTAAAGTATTTTTCAAAGGAGTGTTTTTTATGCCAAAACCCTTGATTGTCGATGCACCCTATCCCTCGCTTGACGGACTTTGCTGCGACCCCTGCGCTTCGCGCATAATTTCAGCCGCCTATGCCACGCCGTCGGGCGAGCTCAATGCCATACTTCAGTATGTATATCATTCTCTCAACTTCGCGCACTGCGGCTATAAGAGCATTGCCGAAACGCTTATGAGCATAGCCGTTGCCGAGATGCGTCATCTCGACCTGCTCGGAGAAGCGCTTATAAATATGGGCACTTCTCCCGTATATACATTCCAGCCGCCCGCGCAGTTCAACTTCTACTCAACCAAGTTCGTCGCCTATTCGCGCTCGCTCACAAATATGATAGAGGACGACATAATGGGCGAAAAATATGCAATCTACGGCTATGAAAAGATGCTCTGCCGCCTCAAGGACGGCACGCTCAAGGCGCTAATCGTCAGGATAATAGAGGACGAAAAACTTCACCTCGAGGCGCTCAAAAAAATACTTGACGAGCTCAGTTGTTGACAGCAATGGGGCAAAGGGTGTAAAATCTTGCTATGCAGAAATTTGACGTAGCAATAATCGGCGGCGGTGCGGCAGGTCTTGCCTGCGCCGTCAGCCTCAATAAGTTTGCACCCTCTTTAAGCGTCGCCGTGATAGAGGCAGGGGCAAGGCTGGGCAAAAAGCTCGCCGCAACGGGCAACGGACAGGGCAATGTCTTCAACAGCGATATGTCGCCCTGTCATTTCCACGGTTCTTTTGCGCCTCTTGCCGCCCGCCTTTCGCGTGAATATGACGTTCTGTCCCTATTCGACTGCCTCTTCACGGCGGACAAGTCGGGCAAAATATATCCCGCGGGCAAACAGGCGTCTGCGCTCTCGGATTGTCTCATAAGAAAGGTGGTTTCCGGCGGGGCGGAGATATTTCTGTCCTCTAAAGTGACAAAAACAGAGGGGGCATTCAGCCTCACGCTGTCGGATGGCAGAAAAATTCAGGCAAAGAGGGCGGTGCTTGCCGCAGGCGGGTGTGCGCAGAGACAGTTTGCAACCGACGGCAACGCCTTTGACCTCGCAAAAAGTATGGGGCATACCGTTACGCCGCTCTACCCGTCGCTCGTGCAGCTTAAGACGGATACGACTTACATAAAGACGCTTAAGGGCATACGCGCGGAGTGCGTCGTCAGGGCATATTGCGGCGGAAAGCTCGTCGCGCAGAGCGAGGGGGACGTAATTTTCACCGAATACGGCGTCTCCGGCAATGCCGTGTTCGGCATATCTTCCCGCATCGCGCACCTTAAGGGCGTCACACTTTCAATTGAATTCCTTCCCGAATTTTCAGTCGGACAAGTACTTGAAAATATGCAGAAAAAGCAGGCGCTCGGCTATGATTATTCCGAACTTATGTCGGGCAGTCTGCACAACCAGGCGGGCAGGGCGATAATGCGCCGCGCCGACGGCGATATTGCGAGGGCGGCTGCCCTCGTAAAGGCGTTTACCCTTCCCGTTGCGGGCAGTCTCGGTTTCGACTATGCCCAGGTGACAAAGGGCGGAGTGCCGTTTTCGGAAGTCGACGACGACCTGCAGAGCAAAATAAAGAGGGGGCTTTACCTTGTCGGCGAGGTCGTCGACCTGGACGGCGACTGCGGCGGGTATAACCTCACTTGGGCGTTCGCAAGCGGTATGCACGCCGCGCGCTGCATAGCGGCGGAGGGCGTATGATACGCCGCATTGACAACATAAAGCTGCCCGTAACCCTGCCCGAAAGCCAGCTTAAAGCGGCGGTGGAGCGTAAGTTCAGGGCGCATTTCAAGTACTTTAAAATAGTAAAAAAGTCGCTGGACGCGCGCGATAAGCGCAATATCTTCTGGCTGTATTCGGTCGCAGTCTCCGAGCGGGAGGAGAGACAGCAGCCGCCTGCGTTCGGGCGCATAACTTCGTCGCCCGTCGTCGCCGTCATAGGCGGCGGTCCTGCCGGGCTCTTCTGCGCGATCAGGCTCATAGAGCACGGCTTCAGACCTGTAATAATCGAGCGCGGAGAGTGCGTGGAGGAGCGCAGGGCAACGCTTTTAAAGTTCTTCGGCGGCGGCAGCCTAAACACTCAGTCCAACGTGCAGTTCGGCGAGGGCGGCGCGGGCGCGTTTTCGGACGGCAAGCTCAACACCCGCACAAAGGACAGTCTCAACGCCGACGTCCTCGACCTCTTTGTGCGCTTCGGCGCGGCGGAGGACATAGCCTACCTAAACAAGCCGCACGTCGGCAGCGACGTGCTCTTCGACGTTTTGCGCAACATCAGAAAGTATATCACCGACAACGGCGGGCAATACCTGTTCAACACCCGTTTCGACGGCATTGAGGCGGAGGGCGGAAGCCTTAATGCGCTCGTGCTCACCGACGTCGAGGACGGCAGCCGCCGCACACTTCCCGTAGACGCCGCCGTGCTTGCAATAGGACATTCCGCAAGGGATACTTTTGAAATGCTTGCGGCGAACGGCGTTTATATGGAACCGCGGGATTTTGCCGTCGGCGTGAGGATTGAACATTCTGCCGCAGAAATTGGTTTTGCGCAGTACGGCGAAAGCTATAAATTTCTCCCTGCCGCCGACTATCAGCTCGTCAGTCACGCGCACGAGCGCACGGTTTTCACCTTCTGTATGTGCCCGGGCGGCGTTGTAATTCCCGCCGCCAGCGAGGAGGGCGGGGTGGTCGTCAACGGAATGAGTTTAAGGGCGCGCGACGGTCAAAATTCAAACTCCGCACTTATGGTACAGATGCGCCGTTCGGACTTCGGCGGCGACGACCTCTTTGCGGGCGTGCGCTTTCAGCGCGGGATAGAGCGCCGCGCATTCCTTGCGGGCGGGTCGGACTACCGTGCGCCCGTCCAGCTCGTCGGCGACTTTTTAAGTGGCAGAAATTCGTCCTCTTTCGGGCAATTGACCCCCACATATGCCATAGGTACCGCATTTGCGCCTATGGACGAGATATTGCCTGCGGTCGCCTGCAGCGCACTCCGCGCGGCGCTGCCCGATATGGCTAAGAGGCTAAAGGGCTTCGACTGCGGCGACGCCGTTTTAACCGCGGCGGAAACGCGGTTTTCCTCTCCCGTCAAGATTGTGAGGGGACAGGATATGCAGTCCGTAAGCCTTAAAAATCTGTACCCCTGCGGCGAGGGCAGCGGCTATTCGGGCGGCATAACCTCTTCCGCGGCGGACGGGCTAAAGGTGGCGGAAACGCTCTTTGAAAGGTTCGTCGGCAGGGATTGAGCGCATACGCGCGGCAAAATTTCTCAATGTGAGAGTTTGTCCGCAAAATGTTTATATAAATATCTCTCTTTTGTCATATGTTTAACACAATGGGCTGATATACTTAAATCACAAAACAAATCAGACCACACTTAACTTTTTTCATATTCTCTCTTTGGAAATACGCAGTCCTCACGGGCTGCGTATTTTTCCTTGCCCGCCTTTTAGTGCGACGTATTGACAAGAAGCGCGCGAGAGTGATATAATTATGTCGGAGAGAGAGGGCAGAATACTGCGCAACGATGCGCGCTTCGCCCATTAAATCGTGAGGTGACGACCAATGTATGATTATCTTATAGTCGGCAGCGGACTTTACGGCGCTGTATGTGCATATGAACTCAAAAAGCGCGGCAAGAGCGTTTTGGTGCTTGAAAAGCGCGACCATATCGGCGGCAATATCTATACCGAGAAGGTAGAGGGAATAAACGTGCACCGTTACGGAGCGCATATATTCCATACGCACAACAAGGCGATATGGGAGTATATCAACCAGTTTGCGGAATTCAACAACTACATAAACCAGCCCGTCGCAAGGTATAAGGACGAGTGCTACAATATGCCATTCAATATGAACACGTTCACCAAGCTGTGGCGCGACGTGTTTACCCCCGCAGAGGCGCAGAAGAGGATAGAGGAAGAGCGCGCGGAGGGCTATACCGATAACCCCGCAAACCTCGAAGAGCAGGCGATAAACCTCGTCGGCAAGACAATTTACGAAAAGCTTGTCAAAGGCTATACGCAGAAGCAGTGGGGCAGGAAGTGTACGGAGCTGCCTGCATTCATCATTAAGAGGTTGCCCGTCAGGTTTACCTTCGACAACAACTATTTCAACGACAGATACCAGGGCATACCCGTCGGCGGCTATACGCAGATAATCGAAAAGATGCTGGATGGCATAGAGGTAAAGCTCAACTGCGACTTCTTCGCGGATAAGGAGAACTACCTCAAAATGGCGAAGAAGGTCATCTATACGGGCGCGATAGACAGGTATTACGACTATTGCTACGGCGCGCTCGAATACCGTTCGGTGAGGTTCGAGACTGAGGTTCTGGATTGTCCCAACTATCAGGGCAATGCGGTAATCAACTATACCGAATACGAGGTGCCCTATACGAGGATAATAGAGCACAAGCATTTCGAGTTTGACAGTACCTCGCCTAAGACTGTAATTTCGCGCGAGTATTCGTCGACGTGGAAGGTAGGGGACGAGCCGTACTATCCCGTCAACGACGAAAAGAACGGCAAATTGTATTTGAAGTATAAGGAACTTGCTGACAAGGAAGATAAGGTAATTTTCGGCGGCAGGCTGGGTCAATATAAATATTTCGATATGGATGATGTCATAGACAGCGCCCTCGGAACGCTTAAAACGCTTTGGTAAAAATCAGAACGCTTGAATAAAAATGTGCGCAGGCGCGCAGAAAAGCGCGCCTGCGCCGTACTTTGCAAAAATTTAACGGGGCACGCCGCTCAATAATGCAGCGTGCCCCTGCTCATTTTAAATAAAGATTATCATAACGCCTACAAGCAACCCTATGAGCATTGCAAACGCGGGCGCTTTTGAACGCCATATCAGTATGGATTCCGGCAACAGCTCGCCGAATACCACGTACAGCATTGCGCCGCTGGCAAAGCTTAAAGAAAGGCACAGGCTTATCGGTCCTATCGTGCCCAATCCGAAACCTATCATTGCTCCTATAATGGTGGGGGCGCCCGTGACGGCGGTCAGCACAGTTGCTCTTGCCTTGCTCATTCCGCCCGCAATCAGGGGGACGGAGACGCTCATTCCCTCGGGTATGTTGTGCAGACCTATTACAATCGCAAGCGTAAGCCCGCTCGTTAGCGCGAAGCCGGCGTCCGGGTCCTGTGCGTAGGAGGCGCCTATGACCATTCCCTCAGGCAGGTTGTGCAGCGCAATCGCGCACGCCATAACAATTCCGCCTATGAACAACCCGCTGCGCGTGTTGCTCTGCTTATGTACCTCATAGTGGTCGCTGTGAATTAGCTCCGAAAGCTGGTCGGCGGTCTTGGGGTGATCCTTGTCAATGTGCGGCACCTCGTGGTTGGTCGCCTTGTCTATCCAGAAATTGAGAAGATATACTACGCCGTACCCCACAAGTACCATACCTATTACCATAAAGGTATTCCACGCCGCGCTGCCGTTCTGGTCTAATGCGTCAAGCATCAGGTCAAGGCATACCACGGCAAGCATCACGCCTCCGGCAAAGCTTAAAAGCAGACTGACAATCTTTTCGGAATTTCGGTTGAACAGCGCGCCGACAAGCCCGCCTAGTCCCGTACCGCCTATGCCTGCAATGGCGGTAATTATCACAATCAGTGCAAAAGTATCCAATTTCTCAACACTCCACAAACGACGGCATATGCCGCAAAAGTTAACTCAGGCTAACATTTACAGCAGAAATAGTAACAGAGCGGAGGCGGGATGTCAAGTAAATAACGACAATGTTCAAACTCTTTTCAATAAGAAAGTTTCTAACGAAAATATGGTAAAAATTAAAGGGGGGAGGCGTATGCGCATATGCGCATATACAGCCGTTTTTATTGGCATTTCAAAAAACGACGATAGCGCTTTTATCCGAAAAAAGCTGCTAAATAAAATTGTGTCTATTCATCGCCCAAGCCTAGAAGATAGTCTGCGCTAACGTCAAACGCTTTGCATATCAGGTAAATGCTTTCAGCGTTTGGCTGTATTTTTCCCGTAGTCCAATCGGATACGCTCATTGCAGATATACCGACTTTTTCAGCGAACTTCCTTTTACTCAACCCTGTTTCCTTAATAAAATCGCTTAAACGAACGGCAAATTGATTTTTCATACATAATATTGTAAGATAAATTTTACAAATAATCATTGACATAAGACATATCTTATACTATAATATGTAAGACATATTTTATAAAATAAATTTTACGAGGTTTGAAGATGGAAGATGAAACAGAAACCAACGGCAGAAGATGTGTATTATGCAGATATTTTTACAGATATTACACGAAGGGGGTACACCGTTTTGAACGTACCGATCTCGGCATATGTCGCCGACGTCAGAATATTGTAAATAAGGGCGACGGCTGTGACTGTTGGGAGTTTAACGGACGCATACAATATCTCAGTAAGAGAGCGGCAAAAAATATGTTGTACGAAATACTTTTGAAGTTGTCCTCCGTACGACAGATTATGCAGGAATTGCAGGACGAGGGGGAGGATGATTAGTGGAAACAGAGGCAAAAGACAATCGCCGTTGTTCTGCGTGCAGATATTATAAGATGTTTTATTCAAAATGTGCAATTACATTCTTCCGCGAAAGGTCTGGATATTGCGGGGCAATGGATAAATCTGTTGCGCACAAGGGAAGTTGCGAACATTTCAAATTCCGCACAAGGAAGGAAAAAAACGTAACAACAGAGCGCATAGATGAAGTAATATCCGAAGTGGAGGAGCTGTTGAACATAATGGAGTAAAATTGCAAAAAAATAAATCCGAACCAATCGGTTGTTACCAAAAGGTTCGGATTATTTTGACTTGGTGGAGATAGTTGGGCTCGAACCAATGACCTTTTGCATGTCAAGCAAACGCTCTAACCAACTGAGCTATACCTCCATAGGCGACTAAGCTTTTTAATTATATCACAATATGCTGCGCGTGGCAAGCATTTTTTTGCTTAAATAATTAAATTAGTCGCCCAAATTTTTCTGTCGTGCGCACTGCTTTCTATAGGGCGGTGCAGGGGGTGTTTTACCAGTTGGGGTGGACGGAGGCGCGTATATACTTGTCGTAGATCGCGCGCACGCCCTTCATCTGTGCGTCCGTAAGGTCGCCGAGCTCTGCGGCGCGGATATTTGAAAGTATCTGCTCCTTTCTGCTTGCGCCAGGGATTACCGTGCTTACAGCATCGTTCATAAGTATCCAGCGCAGGGCATAGGGGGCAAGGTCGTCAGTGTCAAACAGCTTCTTCAGCTCTTCTACCGCCTTAAGTCCCGTAGCGTAGTCGACGCCGGAGAAGGTTTCGCCCTTGTCGAAGCTCTCGCCGCTGCGGTTGAACGTGCGGTGGTCCTTTTCGCCGAAGCGGGTATCAGCCGTATATTTTCCCGTAAGCAGCCCGCTGGCGAGCGGCACCCTCGCAAGTATGGCAACATCCTTTTCCTTAGCCCTGGGGAACAGCTCTTCCTCGGGCTTGAGGCGGAACATATTGTATATTACCTCTATTGCGGAGATGTTGAACTCAAGCGCGTCAAGCCCCTGGCTGATTTTCTCGATGCTCACTCCGAATCCCGCAATCTTGCCCTTTGCTACCAGTTTTTCAAGCCCCGTGAACAGCTTATCGTCCCTGAACACGGGGGAGGGAGGGCAGTGCAGCAGCACCATATCAAGCCTCTCTACGCCCAGCCTTTCAAGGCTGCCGTCAATGAACTTTTCCATTGTTGAGGCATTGTAAATTTCAAGGGGGGCGGGCTCTTTTAGTCCTTTGCCGCATTTTGTGACTATGTAGAAGCGGTCGGGGTGTTCCTTTATGAATTCGCCAATCGCCTTTTCGCTGTTGCCCTTGTTGTATATGTCGGCGGTGTCGATGAGCGTTATGCCGCTCTCGTACGTAGCCTCTAAAATTTTCATAGCTTCTTCGTGGTTGAACTTATCGCCCCAGCGCGTGCCGAGCTGCCACGTTCCAAGCCCTATTTCGGTCACCATTCTGCCTGTTTTTCCAAATCTTCTGAGCTTCATTTATACGCGTCCTCCTGTATGACAATATCTATTTTACACCATAATGCCGCCGCTTTCAAGGGGTATGACAAAATATCGCAAAATTTTCAATTGGTGCGGCAATATGCCCCGACGAACGCAGTTTATCACTTTGTTATCAATTCAAAAAAAGTAAAAATCCTACGGCGAAATATGTTTTTTCCGTAGGATCTTTCGTGGTGGAACTGAAAGCCGCAAAAACGCACACTGTATTATATCAGATAAATAGAACTGAATACTATTGCCAAGTCGATTTACCGCTTTCGGACTATCCGC
>CASEDP010000016.1:31004-31932 GCA_949286835.1 uncultured Clostridia bacterium
AAACAATTAGTCGCAAGCCGGGGCTAATGCCTTGCCGCTGGCTTGCTCCGTGCAAACGGCTGTCATTGCGTCTTTATAGATCCGCTTTGACAGCCGTTTCGCTTGTTCCTTATTCGGCGGCAAATCGGCATATATATTTTTGCTTTCGTCGTTGAAGTAAATCACGCTAACGCCAAGCGGCAATGCCTTTGCATTTTTCATAATTTATTCCCCCTAAATAATTTGATAAAGCCCACCCAAGAACCCACCCGAACGGAATTAGAAAGGCATTGTTCCGTCGTCTGCAATCTCTATGAGTGTAGGCGGCTTTTTTAATTCTCCCGTGAATTTGTTTACGGGAATATCCTTGCTTTTGTCAAAGTCATATACCGCCGTTATCCGTCGGCAGAATGCCGCCCACGTTTTCGGCTCTGTTTGTTGTATATTCGTGTATTGCTCTTTCAATGAGAGATTAGAAACGATATACACGGTATCATAGCAAGCCACGCGGTTATAGTGCCGCCCGCGTATGCGTATCGGCTGCCCGTCCAGATAGTCCAGTATTTCCGAGATTTTGAAAGAACTGCGGAACTCGTCAAGAAACAATATCTTTTCGCCGTTGTAATCGTCTATCCAGCCGAACTCGTAATTCGTTGTTCGGTACACATCGTCGTAGCCGTGCTTTTGAAATACATAACTTGTCTTTCCGCACCCCGCAGAGCCGTATATGTAATAGACCTTCATATTGCGAAACACCCGCTTGAATTTGTTTTCCAAGTGCGATTGCCTGTATTCCTTTGCCCATTTCATAACGCGGATAAAGCGGTTGCCGTGCTTTTTGGAAAGGTCATAAAAACTCATTCCGTTTTCTATATCGTGCATAATGTCGGTCAAGTCGGTGCGTTCGCCGTCCTCGATAAATTCGCCGTATTCATAGTATTGCGGGCTA
>CASEDP010000017.1 GCA_949286835.1 uncultured Clostridia bacterium
GCCAAACCTTCACTAATTATAACACGGAGGTTTTTATTTACTAAAGTGTTTTTTATCGTCCCCCAGTAGAACTGGGGGATTTATCAAGCTAAAGCGCCAATATGAAGGGGCGCGCGGAAAAATTTTCCGCGCGCCCCGAACCGACACCGATTGATAAAAATTAAACTATTCTGACCGTGCCGCCCGTGAGCATTATCATCTTGACGGCATTGAGCGAGAAGTCGTCTGCGACAATGGTGAGCGGCTTGTCGAGCACGCCCCTTGCGAGTATCTTTACGAACTCGACTTTCTGCGGCACGAGCTTCTTTTCTTTTAACACTTCAAGCGTTACCACATCGCGGGCTTTGAAATTTTCAGACAGCGTATCTATGTTTATTTCGCCCTTGAGCGAGCGGGGTACGGAGCGCTTGACCGCACGCTCTTCCTCGGTAGTCTGCGTCTCTGCCTTGCTCTGTTCATATACCGCCGCGGCAACCTCGTCGGAGACCATAAGTTCCGCCTCTCTCAGCGTTATTCTGTCCCTTATCATTTCGGATATGGATATGGGCTCTATCATCTGCGAAGAGTGAACCTTGTCGCGGTTGGAGAGAAGTTTTACGAGATTTATGTTTATGAGCTCTTCGGTCGTCTGGTAGGGCAGGCGGTATTCCGTGGGCACGACTTCGCCCTGAATTAACTGCTGTTCTTCAAAAATAGCGGCGAGAAGTTCTTTGGCATACTTCACTTTCCTCGGCGAAGTGAGCTTCATAAGCGAGGGCGTCTTTTCAAAACGCTTGATATCGGAGACGTCTATAAGGCGATATTTCGTATCGTCATAGTCCTGCGCGTTGAGTGCGAAGGAAATGCACAGTTTTCTGCCCTTGAAGAGTATCATTGCAAGCGTCTTTCTGCCCGTATATACCCTGACCTGCTTCCAGCTTAAATTGGTCTTTGCCCTGTCATACGACGCGATGAAGTCCCTGAGTTCGCCGTAGCGCCTCTGTACCTCTTCAGGCGACTGTATCAGACGCGCCATAAAGCTGTACTGGTAGCGGAACACTACCTTTATGCCGCCCTCCTGAACCAAAGAAATACCCTCTTCCTCTTCTTCGTCCTCGTCGGCAAAGTTGTCGTCGCCGTCGTCTTCGTCCTCTTCCTCGGGTTCCTCTTCGGCGGGCTGTTCCTCTTCCGCAACCACCTCTTCGGCAGGCTGCTCGGCGGGCTTTTCCTCTTCTGCAACCACCTCTTCGGCGGGCTGCTCTGCGGGCTGTTCCTCTTCCGCAACTACCTCTTCGACGGGCTGCTCGGCGGGCTGTTTTTCGCCTTCCTCGAGGGCAGGAGCAACCTCTGCGAAACGCTCCTTATCGCTTCGGGAAGCCTTCTTTTTCTTGCGCTTCGCCGAAACAGAAAGGGCGATTACAATTATGAGAAAGGCAACCACAACGCCTGCAACGCAGAGCAGTATGGTCATATTTTCCTGACACCATTCTAAAATTTTTTGTACCAAAAGCATAAAATAATTTTCCTCCTTGACAGATTTAGGCATTTTTTTGCAAACGCCGCAATCGGATAATCAATTCGCCTATCATTATACACTACATATGAATATTTGTACAGTACACATTTAAAATTTCTCCAAAAAAATTATTAAAAAGCATATATGCGCAAATGCTCCACCCTTCACCCGAATTTGTATGAACGCAAAAAACGGACAATCTGGAATTGTCCGTTTTTTAAGTGTTGCGATAATTCAGATAAGGAAGTTGGCGCCGCCTATCTTCTGCCGCGCTTGCCTCCGTCGGGGCTTGTGCGGCGCCCGCCGCCCCTTTTGGGTCTTTCCGCATTGCCGCAAGACTTTTCGACCGCGGCGTTTGCAGTCCAGCCCGCATTGCCCTTGAACGGCGAATTTTCCGCGCGTTTGCCGCCCCGCGGTAAGCTTTCCCCTTTGGCGGGTATGAGGCAGTTCTTTCCGCTTCCGATAAGGTCGCGGCGTCCAGCCTCTATGAGGGCATCCCTTACAATGTCGTAATTTTCAGGACGCGCATACTGCATCAGCGCACGCTGCATCATCTTTTCGCGCTTGCTCCTGGGTACATATACGGGCTGCAACGTATCGGGATTGATGCCCGTATAATACATACAGGTTGACTTTGTGGAGGGCGTGGGATAGAAGTCCTGCACCTGCTCCGGCATATAGCCGATTGACTTAAGGTACAGCGCGAGGTTGACCGCGTCCTTAAGCGTACACCCCGGATGCGAGGATATGAGATAGGGCACCAGGTACTGCTTTTTTCTGAGTTTTTCGTTTATGGCGTCGTATTTGCGCTTGAACTCGAGATAGAGCGAAAATGGCGGCTTGTTCATACAACTGAGCACGTTTTCGGAGACGTGTTCAGGCGCGACCTTGAGCTGACCGCTGACGTGGTGTTCGCACAGCTCACGCAAAAACGCATCCGACTTGTCGTACATAACGTAGTCATAGCGTATGCCCGAGCGCACAAACACCTTTTTGACGCCCTCGAGGCTGCGCAGAGTGCGCAGAAGGTCGATATATTCTTCGTGGGAGACCTCCAGCGAGGGACATTTTTCCCACCCTATGCAATTGCGCGTCGTGCATACCCCCTTAGTCCTCTGCTTGGCGCAGGCGGGGTCGCGGAAGTTCGCCGTCGGACCGCCGACATCGTGGATATACCCCTTGAAATCGGCGTCGGCAATGAGCTTTTTTGCCTCCTCGACGATATTTTCCTTACTGCGCTTCTGGACAATTCTGCCCTGGTGATAGGTGATTGCACAGTAGTTGCAGTTGCCGAAACAACCCCTTACAGAGGTAAGCGAAAACTTCACCTCGTCTATGGCCGGCACACCCCGTCTGTACATAGGGTGAAAGGTGCGCTCGTAGGGGAGATTGTACACCTCGTCCATCTCCTCGGGGGAGAGCGGAAGCTGCATTCTGTTCTGCACCACGAACGCGTCGCCGTGCTTTTGCAGCAGTACCTTGCCGACATAGGGGTCGTTGTTCTTAGCCTGGGCATTGAACGCCCTGACATATTCGCGCTTATCCGCGCATACCTGCCCGAACGAGGGGCAGAACGCCGCCTCGCCGCAGGAAATCTGTTCCCTGAGCTTTTTTGAGAGCCCGTCGAAGGTAGAAAGATAGCAAGTGCCGCGTATGTCGCGCAGCTTGTCGAGCGGTATGCCCTTTCTGAGCGCGCGGCATATCTCCCTTACGGGGCGTTCGCCCATTCCGTAGATGAGAAGGTCGGCGCCGCTGGAGACGAGAATGGATGGCAACACTTTGTCAGCCCAATAGTCGTAGTGGGCAAAGCGCCTTAAAGACGCCTCAATGCCGCCGATTGCTATGGGCACGTCGGGGAAAAGGCGCTTCAAACTCCTGCAGTAGACATCAACGCAGCGGTCGGGACGCATTCCCGCTCTTCCACCCTCGCTGTACACATCCTTTTTGCGGCGTATCTTTGCAACGGTATAGTTGTTGACCATACTGTCGACCACGCCGCTGCTTACGAAAAAGCCCATCTTCGGCGCGCCGAAGCGCATAAAGTCGGCGTCGCTCTGCGGCTGGGGGAGCATTGCGATTTTAAGTCCCTCGCTCTCGATTATGCGCGAAACTATGGCGTGCCCGAACGAGGGATGGTCGACATACGCCTCGCCTGTCACATAGATTATGTCCGCCTGTCCGCCAAGCTCTTGCATTGTTACGGGTAAAAACATCTGCTGCTCCGAAAAAATTTATTTCCCTGCGATTATACCATAGCAGCCGCACGCTTTACAATTATTTTAACCGTCCGCCGAACGCTGCGGGCGGAAATGAAGATTATTCCCAGCGCGAAAGGCGCTTGGTGCAGTGTATCAGATTGTAATTCTTTGTGACGAACGCCGATTTGCGGCACCTGAGCAAAAAGCGCCTGCCCCGCTCCGTGCGGGTATAGACGGCATTCAGTCTGCCCGTCGTCCGCCTGAGATTGCGCGCCAGCCCTTCAGCATATTCCCCCCTCGTCGCCAGAATTTCCGGGCAAGCCATCGCCCTATAGTACGAAAAGACGCCAAACCGTTCGGGTATGAGTATATACCGGGGATTGCGTATTGGGCTGAACATATCGCGGAGCGCGGCGTGGAAGAGCGCCTGGTCGTGAAGCGACGCGTTTAGAAGTTCGACGCTGACGGCGACGCCGCCCGAGTTCTTTTTGACCGCGACGCGCGCGTCGGTGGAGATGAAGGAGAACTCCCGCATAGTCTTCATTAAGCCGAGACTGAGCTTTTCCACCGCCTTTTTGGGGCTTAGCCAAGACAACAACTTAATGAAAAGCAGGTTTATTGCGATATAGAACAGAAACGTGCAGACGGCGAACAGCAATACGGCATACGCAACCTGCCAGAACGTAGGGTCTTCCAAACTATTGAATATGACCGAGAGCGTTCTGATTGCCGTGGAGAGCATAACCTGCATAAGCGTGAGGACAAACAGCAACGTCATCGCGTTGACAAAGACAAACCTGTAGCGCGCGACGTTCTGTTTGGGAATGTCGCTGATCTCGTTAAGTCTGCCCGAAGAGCAATCCACGGCGTCGTGCCAGATTTTACTCAACTGCTCCCTGCGGGCGGCGCGCGCAAACATCTCGCAGTTTATACTCTCTATTCCCCTTTCATTGTATGGCGGACGTATGGGCGTGACGCGCGCAATGCCGCTCTTTATTTCCCCCGTTTCGTAATCGGGCGCGACGAAACAGTCAAATCTGCGCGAAACGGTTTCAAGGTCGTAAGACTGAATTTCGTCCTTGTCCTCTTCGAGCCTGCGCATATGCCGCTTGACCGCCGTCTTTGCCTCAAGATGCGGTCGCTCGACCGTGACAAGGTGCCAAATGTTTGAAGTCTTTTCCCTATCCCCGCCGTACACCCTGACTGCGCGGCCGCGCATCTGGTTGGAGAGCATAAAGCTGCCGACAAAACTTGCGAGAATGAGGGTATTTACGAAGGGTGCGTCCCACCCCTCGCCGAGCAGCGACTTGGTGCCGACGAGCAGATTGATTTTCCCTTCCTCGAGGAGGCGGCTGACATAGACAACTTTTTGGATATTGCTGCCCTGAAAATTGAATATGCATACAGATCTGTCCGCCGTTTCGGCCATTTGGAATTCCGCGCCGTATTCCGAAAGCGCTGCGGCACAACTACTTGGAAGAATGACAAGACTGCCCGATACCGCGCCGCAACTCACGCCAGTGCGCCGCGCCGTTTCGTACACGCTTACGAGACTGACGCTGTCACATTCCTTGTCCGAACCTACTAGCGAAACGCTTTCCTTTTTTATATAATCGGTGAGAATGAGCATACGCAACCTGTCGCCCATACTCTCATTCTCCCGAGCGATTATCTCGGCTATTCCCTTCAGCTTGCCGACGGAAGAAAGTAAACGCCTGCGCAGCTTTTCGCTGAGATCGAGCGCCACTTTGCCGCGTTCCGTCACGCCGTACTCTCTGAAAATGGCAAGGCAGTCTGCCCCCTCCTCTTCTCCGAGCAGCGTTCCGATGAGGAAATCTATACCCTTACCAAGCCGCTCTCTGGTAGCGGCGAAAGGACGGCGCAGGGCAAGACAGCGGCACAGCCGCCCGTCAACCTTGATGCCTGCGGCATCGCAGAGGATGATGAACGCCATTGTCCCGCCGATATTTTCATACAGAAAGTCATAGTCGTATTTTCGCTCCACAAGTCGGCTGTAGCCCGTAGCAATATACCCCGAGGCATAGAATTTTTCAAGCGCCTGCGCAACACGGCGGCGGTAGTCGTCGAACGCACGAGTCTCCGCCTCCGTCGGGAAATTGAAATACACATAGTCCTGATGCGGGCAGAGCGAGCCCTGCTTTACGAGCTCGGGAACGAAGATCTCCTCGTCAATTTCTCCGCACAGAGTAATATAGCGTTCCCACTCGGCAGGCGACGCATCATACGGCGGGGTCGCCGTGAGCGCAATTACCTTTACTCCCTCCGCTTCCCGCAGAAATTGTTCCAATGCTCTCTGCCACTCGTTCTGCAGGTGGTGCGCCTCGTCGAGACATATTGTGCTTATGCCCAGCTCCTTTACAGTTTTGACTATGTCGCAGGACGAATAGTCTGCACCTTCATCTTCGTCCTGAGACCTCTGCATTGCGGCGCACAGAGCCTGATAGGTCGCGGATGTAATGAGCGACGGATGGCGGATATCGCAGGAAACACTGCCTGCACTGCCAGAAAAATCTTCTTCAAACCGCCTGCACCACTGATTGCGTATCGTGGTGGTCGGCGACAGAATGAGCGCGCGACAACCGAGGCGGCAGATGAGCTCCAGTCCGAGCACCGTCTTGCCGCTCCCCGGCGGAGCGACGATATGTATTCTGCCATCCTGAAGATATCTGTCCGCCCTATCGAGCACCTGCTGCTGATACGACCTGAATTGTCCTTTGAAACTGACGCCGTTAAACATACTTCCCCTGTATTAAAAATTCAGTATTGCCGTGCCACACCTATAAGCAGGTAGGTACATCCTTGCAAAAACACGGAATTTATCCACCTCTTTATGGCGAAAATACTAAGGAAGAATACCTCCGACAGACTACCGCCGACAGAGCCTATCATATATAAAAACACAGACCCGAAAATGTACTCTCCCGATTATATAAGGCGGAAGCCTTTTAAATTATATCACAACTGCACTTCGCAATACAATGCCGAAAGCAAAATTTTTGGGGCAATTTTAAGAATACCATAGAAAAGCGGCTTACCGTCTTGCGGCAGCCGCTTTACAGTTCCGAATTAAAGTTTTGACAGCCAATGTTCCTCGCCGTCGTCATCGGGATAAGCATAGGTATAAGAAAATTCTTCGTTTCCGATTTCAAGAAGCTTATTGAACGCCTGCTTGTCGAGCGGGATAACCTGCAGACATATAGCCGTAGCAAACGGCGAGAGCTTACAGCGGAGAATGCCCACGTCCTCTATCGCCTGCGGCAATTCAAGAAACACGCCCGCAAGTCCGTCCTGACTGCCGTCTGAAAATTCGAGGCTGTGACCGTAAGATATGAACTCGTCATTTTCTATCGGATAACGCGCAGTCGCGTCGAGCAGGTTGTAGTACTTCTTCGCCACCTCCCTGTCGTTCATATCAACGATCGGATCTATGAACAGCATATATTCGTTTCTGTTGCCGAGCGAATTCTTGCCTTTCAAGGCATAGTCGCTTGCGCCGACGGTGGCAAGCTTCCAGAAATTATATTTTTGCGTGGGCGGATAGAGCATTGCGTCTATGTGAATTTTATCGTCGTCGGGGTGCAGCACCACACAATCCGACTGGCAGAAATATCTGTCGTAATGTCTTGTCAACTTTTCGATTTTCGACACTTTCATAGCTTCGTTCCCTCCGTTAATGCTTTTTGCCTAAGATTTTCCGCCCGTGGGTAAATTGCGGTTTAAAAATAATCCCCACCCGCGCATCACTGACGTTTTAGCAAATCCTAAAATTTTATAACATATTTTTGACGATAAATCAAGCCTCGGATGGCAGGTCATCGGTTACTTTATGAACGGATATATTGCGGCAAAGAACGCACCGGAAACAACTTTCTTTTTGTAGAGTACGGCGCACACAACATACGATATTATTGCCGCGGCGACAACGCTTGCAATGACAATGCCCGTTATCGCCCCGCCGGTAAGTTTTGAGGGTTCCGAAGGACTTCCTCCCTCGCCGTCGGGAGGGGTAACGGGGGCGTCATCATCGGGTTCAGTTGGTTTGTCGTCCTCGTCGGGCGGAGTTACAGGGTCATCCTCGTCGGGCGGCTCCGTCGGTTTATCTTCAAATATGGCAGTGAGAGCGACGTCGTCAGTCGGCGTAAAGGTATATACCGCCTCTTCGCAGGCGATTGTCTGTCCCCCGTCCGCGCTCCAACCTACCAGCACTTTGCCTTCGGGCGTCTGCGCGATTACCGTGACGGGCGTACCTATCTCCACTACGGCAGAAGCGCCCGAAAAGCCTTCGATTTTACCGCCGACTACTGTCACGGCATAGCTGCGGACGAGTGTGATTTCCACATCCATCGCCGCAAGATCGCTGCCCGCATCGTACGAATATGCTATCGTCGCCGACTTGTCATTGAATGTAAGCGTTATTCCGTCCTCCCCAAGCGTACCGTCTGAAACGCTTAAGCCTCCGACTTTTTCCCATTCGCCGAAGAGCGCAGAGAGGTCGCAGAAAAGTTCGCCCGAGACGTAAATCTCCGCCCGCTGCGAGCCGCAGGAAGCTTCCTTGAGCTTGCCGTTTGCCGACAAATCCAGCTCCTTTAAAGCGTTGTAAGAGCAGTCCAGCTCCATAAGTTCTACATTCCCCGAAAGGTCGAGCGAAGCGAGCGCGTTATGGTCGCACCAGAGCACGCTGAGCGCTGCTTTTCCCGAGGTGTCGAGTTCGGATATTATATTGTTGCTGCAGTCAAGCACGCCGAGTACGGCGTTCTTTGATATGTCAAGCGAGGTCAGTCGATTGTCGTCGCAGTCAAGATAGCGAAGCCAGACAAAATACTCTATGCCGCTCAGGTCGGCTATGCCGAGACCGTGCACGTCGAGCATAGATACCGTCATCTGCTCTATTACGGACAGCTTGCCGTCGCCGTTGGCGTCGAGATTTTTAAGTACGTATGCGCGGAACGCCTCGTCGGGGAAACTCGTCTGGTCAACGGCTATATCCTCGGCGTCGCCGCGGTTGTACAGCGTAAGCGTCACATCCATCGTGAAATAACTGAAACCCGTAGCATATGTATAGCTTACGATTGCCATATTGCCGTCTGCAGTGAACGTCCTGCCGTCCTCACCAAGCGTGCCGCCCGTGACGCTGAGTTTGCTCACTTTGTTCCAGTCGTCGACAAATGAAGAGAGATCCGCCTTGCCCTCTGAGGACATCAGCCTGTACCCATTCTGACTGCCGCAATCTAAAATGGTGAGCGACGAATTTCGGGATATATCCAACTCCGACAGCTCGTTATCAGAGCAGACGAGCTCTTTGAGCGCGGTATTCCCCGACAGATTGAGACTGTAAATACGGTTGCCGCTGCAGCGCAACTGCGTGAGCGCGCCGTTCTGAGACAGGTCGAGTTCGGCTATGTCGTTGTCAGAGCAATCTAATTCCGCAAGTTTTGAATTTTTTGTAAGGTCAAGCTTACGCAGCATATTGTCGGCGCACGACAGCGAACTTAGCTGCGCTTTGTCTGACAAATTCAGCTCAGTAATGGCATTGTGCGAACAGCTAAGCTTGGCAAGCAGGGGATTGTATGAGAGATCGAGCGATGTGAGCTTGTTGTTGTAACAATTTAACTCCCTGAGCATAGCAAAATACTCTATACCCTTCAGGTCAACGACGCCGCTGTAACCTACGCTTATCTGCTCCACTGCCAACTGTTCTTCAATTGAGAGTATTCCGTCGCCGTCCAAGTCGAGCACGGTGACCGCATAGGAGCGGAAATAGTCGTCGGGGAAGGTGCTCTTGTTGGGATAAACGTCGGCGACGCGCCCCTCTCTGTACAATATGAGCGTGCAATTCATATAGGCGAAATTAAAACCAGAATAGTATTGGTAAGTGAGCGAGACCGCATTGCCAGCAAACGTGATGATGCCGTCCGAAACCGTGCCGCCTTCGACGTTAAGCGCCTTTACCCTGCCGAGGTCACCGAAAAACGCGCTCAGGTCAAAGCTTTCGGCATCGGGCACGCAGGCTATCGCCGACTGTGAGTTGCACGCGAGCTCATACATCATAGCGTTATTTGAAAGGTCCAGCATTGCCAGCCTGTTGTCCGAACAGTTGAGAACGGCAATCAAGGGATTGCCTGAAAAGTCAAGTTCTTCGATGAGATTATGTGAACAGTCCAGATTGGTGAGCGTCCTGTTTTGGGTTAGACTTAGCGCAGTGAGTTCATTATTGCTGCATATGAGCGTGCCGAGCCTGCCGTTTTCCGAGACGTCGAGCTCTGAAAGATTATTGTTTCCGCAGTCAAGATAGCTGAGCGAACCGAAGTACTCTATACCGCTGAGGGTTTCAATACCCCTGCCGCTCACATCCATTTCTGAAACAGCCGCCCTTTCCTCCGCGGACAACATTCCGTCGCCGTCAGCATCAGCGACGTCAGCGACATAACTACGGAATTTTTCATCGGGGAAACTTATACTCTCTAAAGCAATTGACCCTTCCGCCGCTTCCGCGCGCACCGGCTTTTGAAATATAGCGGAGAGCGTTGCCGCCGCGCCGCAAAAAAGCGTCGACGCCGACAGCAGCGAAATTATTGTCTTTCTGACCATAGTCATAGTATTACTCCTGTCAGCAGCACTGTTAAGGAGCGCATAACGCAGCCTGCTTTGCCGCTTTCGGTGAGATTTTCACGGGTACGTATACCCGAAATCTGCACCGCCTACGTTTCGACGGCAACTTTTTTACTCCTGTATTATATCAGCAAATCGAAGTTATGTCAACAGCCGAAGAAATACGCCGCATCTTTCGCCAATCCACTTCGCGCATCGTGAGACACACCTATGAAAACGCCCTGCGTCAGATAATTTAATGACGGAATTTGCCGCAACCATTATTTCAGCACAGAGAAACAGGGCTCGTCCCCTTGCGAGGACAAGCCCTGTTATTTTTTCAATCTCCGCATTTCGACGTATTTCCGAATTACTTGCGGTGGTTCTTAATGTTAGCCTGTATCATTGGTATAGGTTAAGGAGCTATCGCGAAATCGGTCAAAATACCACTTTTGAGCCCAATTTTAAGAAAAATACCACTCTTTATTAATTCGAATAGAAACGGACCACTAATTATGATTAAGCAATGTCCCGCCTATTTATTTTATATCATGAACATGTAAGATAAGTATTTTTTCATAAAGATTATATTATAGACTTTTAGAAACTTGCTTATCATAAAGTTGGTCATTGAGAAGTTTAAAGGCATCCTCAACAGTCCTGACCGGCTTATCATCATCTTTTAACGGAAGACCATTGTCATAGAATTGACCGTCGTGGTATTCAATATCCACATCATTCCCATTGACTGCCTTAAGGAACGCGCGGGAACTGTCCTCCGTCAGGTACCCACGGCCACAATTATATTCAACATCTAAACCGTTATTTTTCAGTCGACAATATAGTGCATAACTCATTGCTTCTACGTATTCTGCACTCAGTCTTTCTCTCTGATATAAGAGCACACGCTTATGCTTCCCCATGTCGATATTAAAACGATTTTTCCACATATACTTAAACAAACCGTTAATATGAACAAGATTATATAAAAGTTCACCAGTCCCCTCCTGTAAGCCGTAAAAATCGAAATCAGTTTGCCTTTGATAAGCATCAATGCAATCATTCAGCCATTTTTCCGTCTGCCCCCCAATAGAAACACCGCTTTTCTGATACTCTTTGAAAAACATTTTAAACACATCAAAGGACTTCTGCTCCCTCAAAAGCCTTCTCCATGTAAAATATTGGTTTCCACCCTCAAAGAAGAAAGTATAACTTGAATTTGCCAAAATGGAATAGTCACCGAAAGTAAGCAATGCCCTCTTAAGAAGGTCGTCATTTTCAGCTATCATATTTTTATTTAAAAGCTGCTGGATCGTCTCCCAATTTTTTACAAATGTTTGAACAGCATCTTTATGCGCCGTTTCATCAAGCGGAAGCGAGTCGTTATTAATTCCCTGTAATCGAAGTGCAAAACCTATCTGTCCTTCAAAATATGTATCTCCCTCGGCTTGCTTGAGCGTCGGCTCCCAATCAGAACAATACTTTATTAGTTTGGCTTTCAGGATTTCTTCACTCACTTGATACCCATCAAAGAATTTTATTGTGGGCACTGCGGCAAAATAACCGACTGTATCTTTGCAGCAATCTCTTGCGATGGCTTCGACAGCATTGCATGAATTGCAAAACTTCTCATCTGTATCAATCTCCGTGTTCCTTACAAGCTTTGTAATAATGTTAATCCAACGGTCGAATGAAAGCAAATCATATTGCTCCATAACGACCGCATATGCGGTGACTGCATACAAAATGACGCGTTCTTTACGTTCTGATTTTACTGCTTTATCAAAAACGGTGTCAAATAAGTTTTTGAGTCTGTCCCTATTGCTTTTATAGAGCCAAAGCATAAAATTAAATGTCGACTCTATCTTTCTTATGGATCCAGCGCCTGATACATTCAAGGTTTTGTCTTCGAAAATTTCGCGATAATTATGAAAATTATAGAAGTCGCTGTTATTTAACACTTCCATTGCATCTGATTTCTGAGCGCATTTAACTGCTCTTCATGTTCCGTGGATACCCTGCCGTAAAAGGCGACTTTTCTGCGTTGTCTGCTCTTGTTCTTTGTCGAATTGTAGTTGATCATTAAAAAAACCTCCTTTGGTAAACTATACTTTATCAAAGAAGGCCAACAAAGACAACCGACAGCAAAAAGGCATACATTGCGTACCTTGCATCAATCATGCTGAGATAGGGCTATTTTAGCACACTTTTTTAGCAATTACAATAGCAGTAAATTAAGATTTTTCAGTATCAAGAGATGTAAGTCTAGTAATAATCGCAGATTTTAATGAATAGCAAAACACCCCGTTTTTTGCCAAAAAGTATAATAAAAGGCAACCGGCAGCCGGTTGCCTTTTATCCTTCAGTTCTAAGTGTTATGCCGCAGACACAACCTCTTCGGGCACTTCTTCAACGATTTCGCCTTCGGGCTGTTCTGTCTCTCCGCCTTCCTCCGCGAGGTTATCGAAGGTTATAGAGTAATCGAAACTTCCGTCATCGCCGTAGGGAACGAATGTGAAACGCACCACATACTCGCCTTCGGCATATCCGTGCGCTTCGGCCGCCGCGGCGACCTCGCTCTTGCTGAAGGACACGGCGCAGACGTCCTCAAGCCAGGTTATCGTAATGCCTTCGAGGACAATCTCCTCGCCGTTGACAATTATGCTGACATACTGCGTGTACTCTACCTCGTCGCGGTTGTAGTAACCGACGACGTAGTTCTCACCCGACTCCTCAGTGAGGTCTTCCATTACTATCGAACCGCTGGCGCCGTTCTGGCTCTGCAGACCGCAAACGATACATTCGTAGTAATGAGTACCATCCTTATTCTCGTAATAGCTCCAGATGTGGTCGGGCTGAATTATAGTACTTTCGAACTCCTCGCCGCAGACAGGGCAATAATGCCGCTCTTCACCCGGCTGTGTGCAGGTGGGATTTTTAATGACCTCATATGCATCCATGTGATAGGTATCTACGCGCTCATCATGTGCGCCGTAGCTGTCGGTGTGGATGCAAGTCCTTATGCACCCGCCTTCGAAGTCGTACGAGTACTCAGTTCTCGTCCAATTTTCATTTTCGGTGCCCTTGTCATAGACGAAGTATTCGGACATTGTATACCAGTAACCGTTGAAACGCTCCTGCGTCCTCTCAACATAGCTTTCATAGCCGGGAACGACGGTGTTTTCAGCTTCGATAACTTCTTTTATGGAATAGCCTTCGGCATCGCAATAGTCCTTACGGATGTAGTAGCTTCCGCAGTCGGGGCACTCATACATAGTAGTGGTTACATCATAGCCGTTCTCGGTGCCAGTGGTAACAGACTCGCTATAGTTGTGGCAGGAGAGCACACTGCCCGTCTTGATGGTTATCTCATAGGCGCACTCGCCTGTCTGCCTGTCATAGCCGAACTGCCAGGTTTCGTAGCAGTAGGCAAGGCAACTGTCGCCTTCGGGCAGATAATAGCGTGCGTACCTTATGGAGAACGCGCACTGTTCGGGGTCGGTCACGGCGCAGGTGTATATCCAGGCGTAATTTGAGTAGTTATAATAGTTGTCGCCTATATACTGGCCGCCCGTCAAAGCGCCCTCTATCCACGTCTCGCAACTAATCTTGTCGAAATCGCACAGGGCATCGTCGAGATTGATGTAAGCCTCCTGGCCGCAGGCACAGCCCATAAGCACCGCATACCCGCCGCAGACGCTTCCGTACTGCGAGAGATCGATTATCTGCTTTTCATAGGTGTAGTGATGATTATCCCTTTCACTGTGACTCTCGCCGCAATCCCTGCAGGTAAAGGTTATGGTAACTCCGTCCTCGCAGGACTGGGCGCCGTCTGCAAGCTCACCCACAACTTCGTAGTTATGCGAATCGTAAGTTTCGGTATAGGTATAAAGGTCACTGCCCACATATGCGCCTTTGACGCTGACAGCGATAGTGTAATACCATGTCTCGGTGCACGTTTCGGCATCCCTTACGGTGTAGTACGACCGGGAATATCTCAACCCGCACTGCTCGCAGGTGCGCACTTCAACGCGGACGAGGTTGCCGTTATCGTCGTAGTACTGATTGTTTGTGAATACCATTGAGCAAACAGTATTCATCTCCACATTGAAATACTGTTCGCAGGCGCATCTGTAGACATACATGTGTCCGCCGCAGGCGCCGTATTCGCCGAGGTCGTAGTCCTCGCTAAGCTGACGTTCGTGCCCGAATATCTCGTAGCTTTCAACATAACCGCAATCGGAGCAGGTGCTGACAATCCATACGCCGTCCTCACAGCTCTCGCCCTGCAGGATATATTCAGTCACCATATTGTGCTCTACGCCGCTGCCGATGGTAGTATATTCGAAAACTACCTCCGAATCCTTTATATAACTTATATAAACAGTTTCGGTAAAGGCGCAGTTTTCGTCCTTATCGGAACGTTCAACAAGCCTATGCCTTATGATTCCGCAGGTGCGGCATACTTCTACAGAGGAACCGTCCTCTGCATAACCTGTAAACTCCCAATCGCAGAAGTCCACAACGTTTGTATAGTCCACATGCCCGCAGGCCGCGCAAACCTTCTCTTCCAGATAGGCTTCACCGCACATGCCATAGTCGGCGAGGGGCGTTGCAACCAGTTCATATAGGTGTTCGTAGGTGGTGTAGCTGTGCGAATCTCCGCAAACGGTACAATATTCGGTCACCTCAACGCCGTCCTCGCAAGTCTCGCCGAGAAGAGTATAATTGTACTCATAGGCGTGCTTTTCATACTGTTCAAGCGCACCCTTGCAATTTGCGAGTATGGCCTCACCGCCGATGGTTATGTTGTATTCAATATAACTTGTAACCGTGCAACCTTCCTTTAAGGAATAGTGGTCGCTTATGATGTGCAGGCCGCAGTCGGGGCAGACCAACTCTATCCTGTCGCGCTCTATGCCGTCCTCACCGGTAATTGTGCTGTTCGTCTTCTCGAATTCACACACATATTCGCGGGGGAACTCCTTGTACTGCCCGCAGGGGCATTGCCGGATTTCAATATACCCGCCGCAGGCACCGTAGTCGGCAAAGTTGATGCGCTTTGAAGGCAAGACTTCGTGGTGATTGATATTATAAGTTTCCTCATATCCGCAGGCGCGGCAGATTACAGTGACCTCGACGCCGTCCTCGCAGGTCTGCCCCATTAATACGTAGCTGTATTCAAGATCTGTGTGCTCTTCGCGAAGATCCCTTCTGTCAACGGTCAAGACCGTCTCACCGTTTACAATGTAGATAATTGAACTTATGTTATAATAAGAACAGCTGTCCACATCTTCCCTGTCAACCTTTTCAAGCTTTTGCGCATGGCAGACTACACATTCATACTGTGTATAACCATCCTCATTTACGCCAAGTTCGTTCCACGAGCAGTTGTCTTCAACGAATACCTCTACAACCTCGCCGCATATCCCGCATACTTCAGCAAAGCCCCTGCCGTCGCAGAGACCATATTCTGAAAGGTTGTATTCCACGTGCTCGGTATTGTGTCCCTTGCCTTCAGAATCATAATCGTCTCCGCAGACGGGGCAATAGGCATGAAGTGTATAGCCGTCCTCGCACGTTTCACCCGTGAGTTCATACTCATATTCATACTGATGGTTGGAGTAGGACATAGTCTGGCTGTACTCAAATACTTGCTCTCCTTCCGCATCATAAACGGTCATAAGCCCATAGACCGTATATTCGCATACCGACTTAACATCAGTTGCCATATCGTTGACATACTGCGTACCGCAGTCCGGACAAGTGACATAGGTGACTGTATGCTCAAGCCCGTTTTCATCGGTATAAGTCTCGGTCTTATCGGGCTTGCCCATATCAACGGCGCATCCGTATTCACCGCCGATAACCGAGTCTATCTCCCCGCAGTTATCGCAGACTCGTGCCGCAAAGTATGTGCCGCAGTCAGAAACATATATATTTTCCTCGTGTATGTTCTGGTGATAGGTATATTCAGTGCGGCTGTGAACATCTTCAAGAATGACCTCATCGCCCATCATAAAGGTATAGGTAACATCGGTTATCTGTGTACAGCCGTCTGTAGTCATAAGAACGGAACCTATGGCCGTCATTCCGCAGTTTGGACAAACCGCCGTCTGGTGTATTGTGCCGTCCTCGTCCACCGTGGGCTCGCCTGCAGGAGCCACCTGGCACAGCGGAGCAAAGTTGGACATATCAAATTCCTTGACTTCGCCGCACTCGCAGGTGTAGTACACGCCGCCTCCTCCGCACATGCCGTAATCGGCAAAGTTTATCTCCACCCTGACAGTCAGTTCATGCTGACAGCCGCCTCCGCAGACGGAACAGGCGCCGTCCACCATAGTGTGGGGCTCTTTTTCAGATGCCGCACCGCAGACCGTACATACGTGCCAGTGCGAAGAACCGTCTGATTTATACTCTTCGGAATAGGTGTGAGGGAGCATCTCGATCCTGTCTATATAATAGGTATCGGAATACAGTTCGCCGTTGTATATTACGCTTGCAATGTACTGTGCGCCGCCATAAGTTGTGCAGGTGGGCTGGGTTATGCGCGCGGTGACTTCAGCCTCCTCGCTGAAGGTATGCTCGGCGTTGTTTGCGCACGTGAATACCGCCGTTGCGGAAAGATGGTCTTCCGCCCACTGCCATTCAACCTTATAGTCGTGACCGGTTGCGGGCACTATATCGTCGGTATATTCGGCGCCGCAGACTGAGCACTTGTGCAGGGTAAAGCCGCTCTCCTCGCAGGTGGGAGGTTCAACCGTGCTTTCGTAGCTGTGCGTCAGCCGGGCTATGATCTCGGTATTTTCCGAGCCGCAATTTTTACAGGTGTACTTGTTGTAGCCTGCAGCCTCGCAGGTAGCCTCCCTGCTGTCGGTGAGCTCCCAGCCGTGACCCGTGGCCTTTAAAGTCTCACTGTAGCTATACCTGCAGCTTTCGCAGGTGTGTATAATATAACCGTTCTCAACGCACGTTGCCGCCGTGACATTGTCTTTGTAAATGTGGCCCGTTGCAGGCTGAATATTTTCCTTTACAGTATCGTGGCAACGCACGCATACCTTGAGGGTGTAACCTTCCGCCGTGCAGGTGGGCGCAACACCAGTCTCGGTATAGCTGTGGCCGTAGAGAGCGCACCTCTCGGCGGGGGTCAGTCTGGTTACAGTGTAGTATGAGAAGTGGTTTGTTTTAAATGTTACATAGCCGTTGCTGTATGTTGCAGGAATAGAAACGAGCTCGTCTTCGCTGATGTACCATATTGCAATGCTGTCTACGTCCTCGCCGTCGGAGAGCTTATAGGGGATGGTTACAGTGACCTTTCCGTCGCCGAAGTTGGTGATTGCGCCGTTCGCACCCGTCATTGACAGGTTGTATACGGTACTGTCGCCCAGCTGGTTGAGCTGTTCTTTGGTAATTTTAAGGTTATCCAAGTCCTCCAGCTTGTCGGCTTTGAGAGCCTCGGCCGAGAGCTCAACTTCTCCTCTGGCAGTTATTGAATCTGCCGCAGTCTCGTCAAAGGCTATTGCGGCGTTGGAGAGCTGAATTTCGGTATCCTTTATGTCGTCCGCAGTTATGTTGTCCGCGCTTACAGACGCCGACGCGTCGATGACCGACTTCGTCGAACCGCAGCCGGCGTTGAGGCAGGTGTATTTTTTCTTTCCGCCCTCGCTTACGCCTTCGTCCCAGCTGTGGTTGCCGTTCGTTGCAATAGATTTGGTGTACGACTCGCCGCAGTTGCATACATATTTTTTTTCGCCCTCGGTCGTGCAGGTTGCCTCGTTTACAATGCTGGCAACGTAATTGTGGTGATAAACTGTATCTCCCTCCACCTCGATATCGCAGTCATTACAGGTATATACAAGCACGTATTCGCAACCTTCAACCTGCCTTTCGGCAGGAGTGACATCCTCTGTGTTGTGCCCGTTTGCAGAGCCTATCGTGTCTGTATACGCGTCATTGCATTCAGAGCACTGATATGTCTCCGTGGCGGCGTGTTCGCAGTCGGCCGCGGTCTGACTAATCAACCCATAGTTGTGTCCCGTGCCCGACTCTGTTAAACCGCACACCGAGCATTCGCGTCCTGTGGTGCAGGTGAGTTCGCCTTCCCACGAATGATTGCCCGTTGCGGGTACAACGGTATCCTGATAGCTGGCGTCACAGTTTTCGCACTCATGCAGCGTATATCCGCTCGATACGCATGTGGACTCTACTACAGTGTCGATATATGAGTGCCCATTGGCGGATATTGTCTCCGTTCTGGTGGCCGAACAGTCCTCCCTTTGACAAGTGTAAACTGTCTTGCCGTCCGCAACGCAGGAGGGCTTTGTGGTTACACCCTCGTCCCAGTCATGACCGAGGGGTTCGCCATATTCAAACACCGTCTCGCCCTTAGCGCCGCAGGAACAGGAGTTGTAATATGTGGCCGCCGCCGTGCAGGTCGCCGCGGTCGCAAGGTATTTCTCCGTTGCAACTTCCTGATCATATGTATGGGCTATGGGCTCGCCGTACTCGAAAGTCTCCGTGCCCTTCGCGCCGTGATCATATGTATGGGCTATGGGCTCGCCGTACTCGAATGTATCCGCGCCCTTCGCGCCGCACACGCAGGAATAGTAATAGGTCGCAGGCTTCGTGCAGGTTGCCGCGGTCGCGAGATATTCTTCGGTCGTCACCTTCTGATCGTAGGTGTGCGCGTAGTAATAGGTCGCAGGCTTCGTGCAGGTTGCCGCGCTCGCGAGATATTCTTCGGTCGTCACCTTCTGATCGTAGGTGTGCGCGGCGGGCTCGCCGTACTCGAATGTATCCGTGCCCTTCGCGCCGCATACACAGGAATAGTAATAGGTCGCAGGAGCCGTGCAGCTCGCCGCGCTCGCAAGGTATTTCTCCGTTGCTACCTGCTTGTCATAGGTGTGCGCGGCGGGCTCGCCGTACTCGAATGTATCCGTGCCCTTCTCCCCGCACACGCAGGAATAGTAATAGGTCGCAGGCTTCGTGCAGGTTGCCGCGGTCGCGAGATATTCTTCGGTCGTCACCTTCTGATCGTAGGTGTGCGCGCATATGACTCGCCGCAACGCTCGCAGACAGCCAGGTGCGCACAAGTCGCCACGCCGCCCGTGTGGTCCAAAGCCTCAACGGGTTTCTCCTCGGTTTCGCCACACAAGGAGCACTCGCGCGTCTGAACGCCTTCCTCCTCACAGGTAGGTTGGGTAGAAACCACCCACGCCCCCCACTCGTGAGAGTCGTCGGCACTTGACGTATCGCAGGCGGCCGCGCCGGCAATACAAAACACACACATAATCATACACATAAATGCAAGTACGATTCGTTTTCTGCCTGTCATATTTTCCTCCAAATTTAATTATGCAATAAATTGATATGCTTATTATATCATATATGTTAATTTTAGTCAACAGTAAAGCCGTTTTTTAATTTTGTAAAATTACACTTTACATGTAAAGACGCATACCCGCGCAAAAAATATAAACTATATAAACTAAACAGCCGCCTTCAAAGCCGGCATATATTTATTTCGGTCATACGAAGCATGAAGGCGGGCGGATTATGCAATCCGCCCGCCCTCAATGTTGGCTACCATTCTTAGTCTATTTAATTATTCGCCACTTTAATTATTCGCCACTGCGGTCAAAAACGACCATAAAGAAGCCCTTGACTATTATTTTGAAGTCCAGCCAGAGACTGCGGTTTTGTATGTATTCGAGATCGAGCCGCACCCAATCATCGAAAGACAACTTATTGCGGTCGTGCTGTATCTGTCAAAGGCAAAGCAATCCGCCCTTTACTGCAAGGCGCTGCTTCTGATAGTCACTATACTCAGCCACCTCCTTAGGCAGAGGCGGGCGGGGGCCGACGACAGACATTTTTCCGATAAAGATATTTATTAGCTGCGGAAGTTCATCAATAGACGTTTTTCTTAAAAATCTGCCGAACCGCGTAATGCGGGGGTCGTCTTTCATCTTGAAAGCGGGAGGGTCGGCCTCGTTGAGTCCCGCATCTATGAGCGCCTGCTTCATGCCTTCGGCGCCGGGGCACATGGAGCGGATTTTATAAAACCTGAACTCCTCGCCGTCCTTACCCACTCTCGTTGAGGCATATATGGGGCTCTTTTTAATTTTTTCACCCCTTTCTTTTTTGCGCGGCTTTAAGATGCAGTCGACAACTTTGCCGTCCGCGCGCACATATCTTTTGGCCTTTTTGGGTTTGGACGCATCTGCGCTCTCCCTCTCAATAATTTCAAGTTCATATGCCGAATTCTTGGCATCCTCGAGCCATTTTATCAGCATACACAAAAGAATAAGCCACGAAACCACAATGAGGACAAGCCCGGACGAAACAATGTCGAACACGCGCTTGATAAAATTATAAAATATTTCTTTTTTATACCTACAGACGGCGACAGAACATCATCGGCTGGCGAAGAAAAGGAATCGTTCAGAACAGCGCTGTCAGAAACCGCCACTTCCTCTTTTACATCATTTTTCTCTTGCATAAAAATCTCCCCTGATTACTCCGACAGCAAAATAGCACTATATTGCAATATTATAACACAGCAATTTTGCTTTTTCAATAGTTTTAAACAAAAAGCGCGCATTGTCGACAAATAATTTTAACCATTAAAGTCAAATTATGTAAGGCAATACGCACTTGAAAGCCCGCACCGTTACACAGCGCGGGCGAATTTTAACAATTATAACTGGAATAAAGTGCAAAATACGGCATGTTGACACAAGCACGCTCACTATAGGCTAAGCGACACTTTTTATATCGCAGGATGACGTCAGGCTAAAACCATTACTTTCATTGCCACATATATGGGCATCAATTAAAAAAGTAACATAAAAAGCAGCGGTGCAAATGAAGCCGCTCAACAACTTCGACGCCATTAGCGCAAGAAGGCAAACAAAGAGTGTGCAAAGAAATTTTTGCTCCGCAGCCGCAGCGTGCATGTTCATTGCATAGTTGAACCCGCCGACAACATCGCTGGATTTATTGAAGCAGAAGAAGCCCGCTGCAATACAGTCGCAGAATATGAGACACTCAAGAAACAAAAAGAGCACGCCCTGCACGACGCCCCTTAATGCGCGCACCGATCTTCGCTGTCCGATCCGCAAAAATATTGCGGAACAACGTTAATCATAATTATGGATGATGCAAAACAGTACATATCCCGCGTCCAAACATGCAAAATTGCAATAAATAACCAGCATTTGTCATTTATTGACACAAATATAATACACCATAATTGCACAGTTTGTCAAATTAATTTCTTCAATTTTAACATCGACAATAATATTCTGCAGGTCGACATCCGCACGCACGGCCATCAGCATTGCCTGCAAAAAGCACCGACAGCAGATATAAGCGAACACCATAATGCCGCTCATTTGCCGGGTAATCTCAATCTTTATGGCGATATCAAATTGCATAACTGCATACAAGCACTAATACCCGGTTATAAAACAGCGCTCATCACTGGGCGTTTATGATGCCGTTTACTCGGGAAATTATTTTTTGAATTGCCTGCGCGCCGCCTTCGCCGAGGCTCCCCCCAGCGCGGCTGAAAGTCATGCGCTTGAAGGCAAACACCTGCGGAGACTTGAAAAGGTCGCCGCCGACGGCACGGAGTACAGGCCCGATAAATTCATCATTCAGGGCGTCGCCGATGAGCATATCGGACGTTACAGGCTCGGCTGTCAGATCCACGCTCACACATTCGTAGGAATATATTCCGCTGCCAACCTCAAACTCCCGCCCGTCGGGCAGGACAATGTGCGCTGTGGTGTTGCAGGGCACGGCCACATCAATTTTAACGCGGCCATCCGAATAGACATATCCGCACTCTATCGTGCCGTATACGCTCTCATATTTCGCCTTCACGCTTGTAAGGCCCTTTGCAGGACGGGGAGACAGAACTATCTTTTTAAAGCCTGCGCTCTCACAATTTATGCCCGCTATGCCGCGATAGATGAACTCAATGACCGACCCGTTGGAGTAGTGGTTGAAGGAATTCATCGAGGGGTCGCTGAAGGAGCCGTCGGGCAGAATGCCGTTCCACCTCTCCCATACGGTTGTTGCACCCCTATCCACCGCATACAGCCAGCCCGGATAACTGCGGCTGAGCAGCAGTTTTGCGGCGAGGGCGTGATTGCCTCCCCCGGACAGGGCAAACAACAGATAGGGCGTTCCCGCAAAGCCGGTGGTTAAGCGGTTGCCGTGATTTTTGACATTACGGCAGAGCGCAGATGACACCATTTCCTTGAATTGGAGCGGTACTATGCCCAAGGCAATGGCCAGCGCACAGGCCGTCTGCGTTTCACAAGCCATTCTTCCCGTGGCCGTGAAATATTCCCTGCGCATGACCGAAATAAGGCCTTCGCGACGGGAGGCATAGTACTTACCCTCCTCCGCGCGGCCGATGGCAAAAGCCGCTTCGGCCATGTCGCCGAGTACGACGGTGAAGTACGCGTTGGAGACAAAATAACTGTCCGTACTGCCCGGCCCGCTGACGGGCATAAGCTCGTCCCTGTCGAGCGCCAGCCAGTCGCCGAACTCATAGCCGCTGTCAATGAGCCCGTCCTTCCCTATACGGTTCAGCTTGAGGTCGACATATCTCTTCATGCTGTCGTATTGGCTTTCAAGCACGGTTTTGGCGACGGCCGCTTTTCCTCCTGCTCCATTGCGGCAAGGAGCACGGCAAACGCCTTTTCGGCTCCCGTGGGGGCGACGTAGTAGGGCAGTCCCAAACATTTTAAGTTCTGTTACAAGTGAGATTGTTTTCCCTAAATCCAAATTAAACATTTTGTATAAGACAGAACTTTGATTATCAGTGCATTCATACATATTCTCAGCCATTTTCTTTATATCATTTCTTTCTTTTCAGTTCGTTGCAAAACTTTCTTTTATCTCATATCTATCAAACAATTGAGTCCGCAAATACTCCTCAAAAGTAGCCAAGTAAATATATAACGTATCACGCATATTTTTATCATATCTGATACAAGAGCTTATGTCAGTGTACTCTACTTTTTCTTTGTCAAAATTAAGTAAGTAGTCATAAATTTGCTTAAACACAAATTTACCGCGTATTTTTACATATTTGTCAAACTTTACTCTTTCTAATTCATCAGCGAAAATCAACCTTTCAAACATACCTTTACCCTAAATCTCCTGCTATACCGACCGATAATCGGCGCCATCCCATATCTTGTACTTATCCAATCTTCGCTTTTTGCACCATTCATCGATTTGAGCCTCCAAACGGGCTCTTGCTTCATCAGAATACTCTATTACATCGGGATAAGACTCTTTCCATATTGTAAAGAGCCTTATCTGCCTCATATTTTCGCTGCGCTTGACGTGATGAGGCGTATAAAACGAAAAATAATCTTTATATAACTTGTAGAACCACGATTTGCCGTATGCTTTATACCCCTCCCTTTTGGCAACGCGACAATACTTCTGCCAAGCGCGGTATTTGGTGAAGCCGCGCTTTTTCTTATCTTTATTCAAAAGGTAGAAATCCGGTCTATAATACTCCTTTTTAGGGCCTCTTTTAGGGTAAAGCATAAAATACAGTTCTTCATCCTTTATCTTATCCGATACGGGAAGAGTAAGATTGATTGCCTTTGCCCTCTTCACGGCACGGATGACCGTAGTACGGGAGCAATCGCAGATAGTAGCTATCTGCGTAGTCGTATTCCCTTTGCTGTAATATAGAAGAATTGCTCTGTAATTGGTCATCTCTGCTACCTTCCTTGTTCTTAATATACCATATTTTTGCGATAAAATCAAGTGTTCAACTTATATGGAAAATACTTTTTTTGAGCTTTTTTCAAGCCATTTTTCGCAATTCAAAACCACCAGTGAACTGGTGGTTTGCACATACCCTAAAAGGGTTAATTGCCAGCACACCCGTCAACGGGTATCGAAATTTGGCAACGCATCAC
>CASEDP010000018.1 GCA_949286835.1 uncultured Clostridia bacterium
TAATAGCAATGAGGTAATTTCCTTAATTATTGAATTTTGCTAAAGCAATTTTTATCTTCCCCCAGTAGAACTGGGGGATTTATCAAGCTAAAGCGCCATAAAAATTGCCGCCGTGGATATATTCGCGGCGGCTTTTCCGATTATAGGATTATCAGAGAATTATGTTTATGAGGCGCTTGGGCACGACTATGAATTTCTTAACCTGCTTGCCATCAAGGAGTGCTGCAATCTCGTCGTCCGCCCTTACAATTGCCACTATGGTCTTTGCGTCGGCGCTTGCGTCGATGTTCATCTTTTTTCTTATCTTGTTGTTTATCTGAATGGCGTATTCAAACGTATCCTCGCCGCACTTTGCGTTGTCGTATTCGGGCCACTTTTCATAGGCGATTGTGCCGCTGTGACCGAGCGCGGTGTTCCAGATCTCTTCGGTGACGAAGGGGATGACGGGGTTAAGAAGCTTTATAAGACCTTCGGCGTATTCCCTCGGGAACTTCCTGCCCTCTGCAATCTCCTTATATACGGCGTTGACGAAAATCATCATCTGCGAAATCGCGGTGTTGATTTTCATTGCCATATAGTCCTCGCCGACCTTTTTTATCGTCTGGTGATATACTTTTTCAAGGTTTTTATTTGGCTCGTCAGAGATGACGTCGCTCTCCATATAAATTCTGTAGACCCTGTCTATGAACTTCTTCACGCCCTCGATGTTTGCGGTGTTCCACGGCTTTGTATCGGCTACGGGACCCATAAACATCTCATACATTCTCAGAACGTCGGCGCCGTATTCTCTTACGACATCGTCGGGGTTTATAACGTTGCCCAGCGACTTGGACATCTTGTTGCCGTCCTCGCCGAGTATCATACCCTGATGGAAGAGCTTTTTGAAGGGCTCTTTATAGGGCACATAGCCGTTGTCATAGAGGAAATTGTTCCAGAAACGGGAGTAGAGCAGATGTCCTACAAGGTGCTCCTTTCCACCGCAGTAGAAGTCGACGGGCATCCAGTACTTGAGCAGGTCATAGTCGGCAAATTTTTCGTCGTTGTGCGGGTCGCAATAGCGAAGGAAATACCAGCTTGAACCGGCAGAACCGGGCATTGTCGTAGTCTCTCTCTTACCCTTCACGCCGTCTATTTTAATGTTCACCCATTCTGTTGCATTTTCAAGCGGAGCATTGCCCCCGTGCGCCTTGTAGTCGTCCATTTCGGGCAGGAGGAGGGGCAGTTCGTCGTCGGAGAGCAGCACGTCCTTGCCGTTTTCAAGGTGGACGACGGGTATGGGTTCGCCCCAATATCTCTGGCGGGCAAATATCCACTCGCGCAGTTTATAGCTTATAGCTTTCTTGCCGCAGCCCTTTTCGGTCAGCCATTCAATCATTCGGTCGATTGCTTCCTGTTTGTTAAGTCCGTCCAAAAAGCCGCTGTTTATGTGCACGCCGTCGGCAGTATAAGCCTCTTTTTCGATGTCGCCGCCCGCAAGTACTTCAATTATGGGAAGGTTGAACTTCTTAGCAAAGGCGTAGTCTCTCTCGTCGTGCGCGGGAACTGCCATAATTGCGCCCGTGCCGTATGTCGTGAGGACATAGTCGGAGATATATATGGGTAACTTGTTGCCGTTTGCGGGGTTAATTGCATAAGCTCCCGTAAATGCGCCCGTCTTTTCCTTGTTGAGCTCCGTGCGCTCCATTTCGGACTTGCTTGCACACATCGCCTTGTATGCCTCAATGCACTCTCTCTGTTCGGGCGTGGTAATTTTGTCAATCAGCGCGTGTTCGGGGGCGAGTACGCAGTACGTTGCGCCGAAGAGCGTGTCGCAGCGCGTGGTGAATACGGTAAAGGCGTAGGGTGTGCCGTCGATTTTAAAGTCAATGTTGGCGCCCACAGACTTTCCTATCCAGTTGCGCTGGGCAACCTTGGAGGCTTCGGGCCAATCGAGCTCGTCCAGCCCCTCAAGCAGTCTTTCAGCATACTTGTTGATGTCTATGACCCATTGCTTCATATTCTTGCGGATGACGGGGTAGCCGCCGCGTTCGCTCTTGCCGTCGACTATTTCGTCGTTTGCGAGCACCGTGCCCAGCTCTTCGCACCAGTTTACGGGCGTCTCCACATATCTCGCAAGCCCCGCCTCGCACAGCTTTTTGAATATCCACTGCGTCCACCTGTAATAGGAGGGGTCGCAGGTGGAAATCGTCTGCTCCCAGTCATAGGAAAGCCCGAGCATCTTGAGCTGGGCGGTAAAGGTGGCAATGTTTTTTTCAGTAAAGCCGCCGGGGTGGTTGCCCGTGTTTATCGCATACTGTTCCGCGGGCAGACCGAAGCTGTCGAAGCCGATGGGGTGCAGGACGTTATATCCCTGCATTCTCTTCATTCTCGAGATGACGTCGGTCGCGGTATATCCTTCGGGATGACCTACGTGCAGTCCCGCGCCGGAGGGATAGGGGAACATATCGAGTACATAGTACTTGGGCTTGGAAAAGTCGCGCAGGTCGGTATGGAACGTCGCGTTCTTTTCCCAGTATTCAGCCCACTTTTTTTCAACTTCGTTAAAATTAGTATATGCCATATAAAACTTCCTGAATTTAATCGCCTTTTATTATACATTAAAATAACTCAATTTGGCAAATAAAATAAAAACATTTTACACCTAAAGCCGTTGACAAATGCTCAAAAAAGTAATAAGATAATCATAGACAGATATTTATGTCCGCTTAAAGACAAGTACCGCCTGCGGCATTTCAAAGAGAGCGCCTCCGTCGGCTGAAAGAGGTGCATTGACAACGGGTAACGGGAAACCACTTTTTCAATATTTGCGGACAATCTGAAAGTGGTCGTATTTCTATGCGGCAATTAGGGTGGAACCACGCGATGTACATTGCGTCCTTAAGCTTTACTTAAAGTTTGAGGACGTTTTTTTATTGCAATAAACGCTAATCCGCACCGTATACGGGCGGATAAGGAGAACTATATGAATATCTTACTTAAAAACGGAGAACAGCTCAGTCTTGAAGAGGGCGCCGATTGTATAAAGTGCGCGGCAGCCATCTCCGAAGGGCTTGCAAGAAATGCGGTTGCAGCAAAGGTCAACGGCAAACTCGTCGACATCAGGACACCTCTTTCCGAAGGCGACACGGTAGAAATCGTCACCCTCAAGGACAAAGAGGGGCTCGATGTCTATCGCCATACCTGCGCGCACGTGCTCGCACAGGCGATAAAGACTGTTTTCCCCACCTGCAATCTTGCAATAGGTCCCGTAATCGAAAACGGTTTCTATTACGACATCGACTTCAAGACGCCCATAACTTTGGACGACTTCGAGAAGATTGAGAGCGAGATGGCAAAGATAATAAAGGCAAATACCCCCATAGAGCGTTTCGAGCTCCCCAGAAAGGAGGCGTTAGAGCTTATGGCAAAATATAAGGAAAAGTACAAGGTGGAACTCATCGAGGACCTTCCCGAGGACGCCGTGATTTCCTTCTACAAGCAGGGTTCGTTCACCGACTTATGCAGGGGACCTCATCTTCTCTCGACGGGCAAGATTAAAGCGTTCAAACTCATTTCCCTGACGGGCGCATATTGGAGAGGCAGCGAAAAGAACAAGATGCTCACCCGCATCTACGGTACGGCTTTTGAAAAGAAGAGCCAGATGGAGGAGTATCTTGCCGCCGTAGAAGAGGCTAAAAAGCGCGACCACAACAAGCTCGGGCGCGAACTCGGCATATTTATGACGAGCGATGTGATAGGTCAGGGTCTGCCAATCTTAATGCCCAAAGGCGCAAAGATATTGCAGATACTTTCCCGCTTTGTCGAGGACGAGGAGGCGAAGAGGGGCTTTATGATCACCAAGACGCCGCTTATGGCAAAGTCAGACCTCTACAAGATATCCGGACACTGGGATCATTACCGCGACAAGATGTTCGTCCTCGGCGAGCTCGATGAAAAGGGCGAAAGTCTGAACGGGGAAGAGATTATGGCTCTCCGCCCGATGACCTGCCCCTTCCAGTATCAGATTTATAAGAACGGGCTCAAGTCCTACCGCGACCTGCCCTGCCGCTATTCCGAAACTGCAACAGAGTTCAGAAAGGAAGCTTCGGGTGAAATGCACGGACTTATAAGGGTTCGTCAGTTCACGCTGTCTGACGGTCACATCATCTGCACCAAAGAGCAGGTGGAGGACGAATTCAAGCGCTGCCTCGACCTTTCGTACTACATTCTCGACTGCCTCGGTATGCGCGACGACGTAACCTATCGCTTCTCCAAGAGGGGCGCGTCAAAGTCGGATAAGTACATCGACAACGACGAGGCGTGGACTAAGACCGAAGCTATGATGAAGTATATCCTCGACGACCTCGGCATAGACTATGTAGAGGCAGACGACGAGGCGGCGTTCTACGGACCCAAGCTCGACGTGCAGATTAAGAACGTGCACGGGAAAGAAGATACTTTGATTACCATTCAGATAGACTTTGCCGCTGGCGAGAGCTTCGAGATGCAGTATATAGACGTTGACGGCGCAAAGCGCACCCCATACGTCATTCACAGGAGCTCGATAGGCTGCTACGAGAGGACGCTCGCATTCCTCATCGAAAAGTATGCGGGCGCGTTCCCTCTCTGGATGTGTCCCACTCAGGTCAAGGTTCTGCCCATTACCGACAGAACGAAGGATTATGCCGACAAGGTATGCGCCGACCTTACGGAGCTCGGCATCCGCGCAGAGGTTGACGGCAGGAACGAGAAGATAGGCTATAAGATAAGGGAAGCAAAGCTCGACAAAGTTCCCTACATTCTCGTCGTCGGCGATAAGGAAGCAGAAGAGGGCACCGTAAACGTCAACAAGCGCGGCGTAGAGGAAAAGACCACGATGTCTAAGGAAGATTTTGAAAATCTCGTCGTGCGCGAGGACAGAAAAAAGGTAATTTTCTGATAAAATCAGTTGACTTTAGCGTAAAATAATTGTATTATATATGAGTAAGCAAAGGATAATCCCTTTCGCCTTGCGTATGGTATGCAAGAGCTAATAATGTATAATGCGCCAAATAGGGCGGAAATGCATTTATCGGGTTACTTTTGCGTAACCCGATATTTTGTTGTCATAAATCAAGAGAGGTATATGGTTATAAAAGATTTATATCAGGTAAACGAGGCAATAAGGGACAAGGAAGTCAGGGTCATAGGCGCTGACGGAAATATGGTCGGCGTAATGTCGTCCTTTCAGGCGCTCAGACTTGCAGAGGAAGCCGATCTCGACCTCGTAAAGATTTCACCTAACGCCGTTCCCCCCGTCTGCAAGATAATGGACTATTCCAAGTTCAAGTACGAGCAGGCAAAAAGGGACAAGGAAAACCGCAAAAACCAGACGCAGATAGAGATCAAGGAAATACGTCTTTCTATGACCATCGACGTCGGCGACATAGCGGTCAAGACAAAGCAGTGTCTCAAGTTCCTTGAAGCTGGCAACAAAGTAAAGGTATCCATAAGGATGAAGGGCAGGGAAAATGCCCGTTCCTATCAGGGTGTAAAAGTTATGCAGGACTTTTTTGAAGGGCTCGGCGGCAAGGCCGTCCAGGACAAAAAGCCCGTTGCGGAAGGCAGAATGATAACAATGATGCTTTCCCCGGCAAAAGCCTGAATTAAATAAGTAAAATATTCATTGGAGGATAAAAATATGCCTAAGCAGAAATCACACAGCGGTTCTAAGAAGCGCTTCTGGCTTACCGCAAGCGGCAAGGTTCAGAGACCTCACGGCGGCAAGAACCACAAAGCTGAAACCAAGAACAGAAAGAGAAAGAGAAATTTGCGTCAGAACACGCTCGTTTCCAGCACTCAGGAATCTACAGTCAAGTCTATGATTCCCTATAAGGCGTAAAGGAGGATTGAATAATGCGTATTAAGAGAACGGTAAACGCTTTAAAGAAGCGCAGAAAGATAATGCGCCTTGCAAAAGGTTATTTCGGAAACAAGTCCAAGAACTACAGGATCGCGCGCGAAGCGGTAATGAAGTCCTTAAACTACGCTTTCGTCGGCAGAAGGCTGAGGAAGCGCGATATGCGTTCGCTCTGGATTGCACGTATCAACGCTGCGGCAAGGGTAAACGGTCTTTCCTATTCCAAGTTTATGCACGGACTTAAGGTTGCAGGCATCAACCTCAACAGAAAAGTACTTGCTGACCTTGCGGTAAACGACGCTGCGGCGTTCGCTGCACTTGCTGAAAAGGCAAAGGCGGCTGTCTAATACACGGCTTATTTCGGGGTAGCGCTTGCGCTACCCTAAGTACTTTAAGCGGGTAAATTTTCAATATGCTTATTACATCACGGGCAAATCCCACGGTAAAAAAGCTTGTCTCGCTTGCGGAAAAGAAGTTCAGGCGCGAATACGGCGAATATGTCGTCGAGGGAATTAAGAGCGTAAACGAATGCATTGCGGCGGGCTGTAAAGTCACGGCAATCTATTGTACGCAGGAATACAGCGAAAAGTTTGAAGGTGCGACACTCCTTTCAGACGGAGTGTTTAGTTATGTCTCCAACGAAAAGTCGCCACAGGGCGTACTTGCCACCGTAAAAATTCCCCGAATTCCGCTTGCTCCGCCGAAAGACTGTTGCCTTCTCCTTGACAGAATACAGGACCCTGGCAACCTCGGCACCATAATAAGGACTGCTAACGCGGCGGGATATCAGCAAATCTATGCCGTCAACTGTGCGGATGCCTATTCGCCCAAGGTCGTAAGGTCGAGTATGAGCGGCATTTTCTTCGTAAACTTATACGACTGCACGCTCGACGAAGCGCTTGAAGCGCTGGGCGACGTGCCGGTTATCACAGCGGATATGGGTGGAGAGGACATATTTTCCTTTAGGGCGCCCGATAAATTCTGCCTCTGCATAGGCAACGAGGGCGGCGGCGTATGCGAAAGAATTAAAGAGCTGTCGCGCCATACTGTGAGAATACCTATGCGTCCGACGTGCGAAAGTCTGAACGCGGGCGTCTCTGCGGCGATTGCGATGTATGCGCTTAAAAACAATAAAATATAGGAGAAATAACTATGTCAGGACATTCCAAATGGCATAACATAGCCGCAAAGAAGGGCAAGACGGACGCTGCCCGCGGCGCAATATTCACAAAGATAGGCAGGGAACTTGCGGTTGCCGCAAAGTCCAATCCTAATCCCGATACCAACAGCAAGCTTGCCGACGTCATTGCGAAGGCTAAGGCTGCAAATATGCCCAACGACAACATCAAGAGGTCTATTGCGAGGGCGGCGGGCGAACTCAGCGGAAAGGACTATAAGGAGCTCACCTACGAAGGTTACGGCGTTGCAGGTTCCGCGGTCATAATCAAGACGCTCACCGACAACGTGAACAGGACTTCGGGCGACATAAGCTCGACGATGTCCAAGTGCGGCGGACAGATGGGAAAGCCCGGTTGCGTCAGTTATCAGTTCGACAACAAGGGCCTCATTGTAATCGCAAAGACGGTTGCCCTCGACGAGGACACTATGATGGAGTACTGCCTCGAGGCAGAGGCAGAGGACTACGTCGTCGGAGAAGATGCCTATGAGGTATACACAACGCCCGAAAAGTTCTCCGAAGTGAGAAAATTTTTCGAGGATAAGGGCGTAACCTTTCTCGAGGCGGAAATCAAGATGATACCCCAGAACTATGTCACCCTTCCGGAGGACAAACTTGCAACCTTCCGTAAGATGATTGAAAAGCTTGAAGAGCTCGACGACGTTCAGGATGTCTACCACAACGTAGACCTTCCCGAAGAGGACGACGAAGACTGATTTTATAAAATTCAATATGCCCCGAAGCTTTCGGCTTCGGGGCATATTTTTACGGTTTTGCTGCCTGTGCGAATATTTTGCGGCAATATGCTCAATATAATCTTGCAAGCGCGTGCGCTTTATATATAGCTTAGGCGGCGGAAATGTCCGCCGAACGAGGCGGTATAGGGGAATATTTCTTTCGGGGAGTATTCCCCTATGTATTTTTTGGGGCGCGGGAATATATTATAATGTATGCACATCAGGAGAATTATCGCGCTCATACTGGTAATTATAGTTATAGCAATTGCTGCGCCCGTCAGCTACCGCGCCGCCCTGCAGTCGAAAGAAAGCGGGGACAAAAAGGGCATACAGCTAATCGAAATGTGGCAGATAGACGGCTTCGAGGGCGGCAAGGGCTCGCGTGCGAGTTATCTTTCACGTGCCGCAGAAAAGTGTTTTGAAGGGCAGAATATCTATTTCAAAGTCACGTCTCTGACGGCAGACGCTGCGCGTGCGAACATATCTTCGGGAAGAGCTCCGGACCTGATATCTTACAGCGCCGGCTTTTACGGTATTGAAGAGCTCGTAAATGAAAAGTATCCTGCGTATACGTGGTGCAGCGGGCGTTATTGTCTGATATCCCTGGACGCATCTGCGGACTTTTCTGACGCAAACTCAGAAAATACCGTAATTAACGAGGGCAAAGACAATCTTGTGGGTGTTTGCGCCGCTCTCGAAGGGTTTGGCGAAGCGGACAGCGAAAGTTCTGTAAATGCCTATCTTAAACTGCTTGACGGAAGTTACAAGTACCTTTTAGGCACGCAGCGCGACATATTCAGGTTTATCTCAAGGGAGGTTGAATACTGTGTAAAGCCTCTGACTGCATTCAACGACCTTTATCAGAATATCTCCGTCCTCACGACTGAAAGGGAAAAGTGCAGCGCAGCCGAGAAGTTTATTGAATATCTGAAGGTAAACGGCGACGTCACCTCGCTCGGGCTTTTCAGTGATAAATCCAACTATTCAGACAATGCGGCGCTTAACTTGCTAGAGACGGCGACGCCTCTGTCGAGACTGAGCGCGTACTGCACTCAGGACTATATCGAAGAGCTGAAAGAAGCGGCGAAAAGCGGCGACATAAATAAAATAAAAAACCTCTTAAAGTAATTGATAAAAGAATAAAAAAATGGTATTATATAAGGGTGGGAGACCACAAAAATTTACATTCAGAGAGTGCGTCGAACCTCAGGAAAAACCGCTCGCCAAACTGACAACCTACGGGCTCGGCGGAATGGCTAAGGTCTATTTTCCTTCAAACCTGTGGGAGGCAAAGCGCGTATATTCGGATATTCTGTCTCGCGGAATTGTGCCGGAAATACTCGGCAACGGTTCAGACGTGCTCGCATCCGACGGCGCGTTTGACGGCGAAATAATCTGCACCCGCAGGCTGAACGGAATAGTGAGGGTGGCGCAGGACAGACTGTTATGTCTTTGCGGAACGAGGGTTTCATCTCTGCTAAACTACTGCAAAACTCACTCTCTGGGCGGTCTTGAATACCTTGTAAACATACCCGCAACCATAGGCGGCATCGCCTGTATGAACGGCGGTGCGGGGGGAAAGTACATATCGGAAAATGTGGTGACTGTCACATTGTATGACGGCAAAACAGTTAAATTAAGCAATTATGACTGTCATTATAGCTATAAGCACAGTACTATGCGTGACATAAACGCTATAATTTTGTCGATATTGCTTAAAGTTGATCCGTCGACGAGAAAAGAGGTCGAAGAGCGGCTTTTAAAATTTTCGCTCCGCAGAAAGCATCTTCCAAAGGGAAAGAGCTGCGGGTGCGTCTTTAAAAACCCGCCTGGCGACTATGCTGCAAGGCTGATAGAATGTTCTGGCTTGAAGGGTGCGCGTGTCGGCGGGGCATATGTTTCTAAAGAGCACGCAAACTTCATCATAAATGACGGCGCAACTTCGTCGGAGGTCTTTGAACTCATCGGCATTGTCAAAAAGACAGTTAAGCAAACGTTCGGCGCAGAACTTGAAGAAGAGGTCGTTTACCTCGGCAAATTTTGCTGACAGCCATTATTTGAGCCGGAGAGTTTATCTCTTTTTCAAAATAAGTACACATTTTTTAAGGCATTTTATAATGTTGGCTGTCCTGCCTTTTTGTACATAGGAGATTTAAATGATTTTATCGGGCGACTACCATACGCATACACCGTACTCTCACGGCAAAAATTCTGTTATGGAAAATGCGTTGGCGGCAAAGGAAAAGGGTCTTAAGGAAATTGCCATAACCGATCACGGCTTCAATCATATTCTTTTCGGGCTCAGACGCAGAAAACTTGCCGATTTAAGGCGCGACGTCGAAGAAGCGGAAAGGGCGACGGGAATAAGGGTTCTGATGGGAATGGAGAGTAACTTGATTTCCCTCGACGGACGGACGGATATGAAGGAAAGTGACCTTGCAAAGTTCGACATTTACCTTGCGGGGATACATTCCGTGCTGTGGTACAGTTCCTTTAAGGATATGTATAACATTATGCTCGCAAATCTCATTGCATCGAAGATGGGTAAAAGACCCGCTCAAAAGATTGTCGACGCCACTACGCGAGCTTATGTCAATGCCGTAAAGAACAATCCCATAGATATTCTGACGCACATCAATTTCAGGTGCTGTTGCGACCTTGAAGAGGTTGCCTCCGTCTGTGCGGAATACGGCACATATATTGAGATAAACACCAAAAAACGTCACGTTTCTCCCGAAGAGCTCAACATTATGGCTGCGACAGGCGTCAGATTTGTCATCGACAGCGACGCACATTCGGCAGGCCGCGTGGGCGATACAAAGATTGCGGAAGAACTTTTGAAAGAGGCGGATATCCCGCTCGACAGAATAGATAACATCGACGGCAGATTGCCGACGTTCAGATTTGAAAAATATAAAAAGGGCATATAAATGGCAAACTTTACTGAAGAAATCAAGGCGGAAATAATGCTTGCCCCGCCCGAGGACGAAGATTGCGCGCTTGCGTTTCTCTCCGCGTTCGTCAGGACGAGCGGCTCGATTGTCTCGAGCGGCGGCAAGTTCGGATTTGAAATTATAACTGAAAACCAGAGTGCCGCGGATTATGTTGCCGACATAATAGAAAGCTGTTTCGGGGTTAGCGTCAAGAGAGTTCAGCCGGAAGTTGACATTTTCAGCGGCAGAGACAGATTTACATTTGACTGCGTAGGCGACGGCGCATTTGTACTGCTTGAAAGAATGGGAGTAATTTCCTCCGGCGAAGATGGGGTTTCCCTGCGTTTCGGCATTGACAGGGCGCTCGTTTCGGCGGACGCAAGCCGTCCGGCATATCTCAAGGGCGCATTTTTGGGCGGGGGAAGCTGCACGCTTCCCGACGAGCAGACGTACAGCCGCACGGGGTATCACTTTGAAGTCGTATTCTCCAACCGCATTACGGCGGGAGATTTCTGTGAATTGCTATGCGATTTCGAGGTGCTTGCCAAACTCGTCTCCAGAAAGGACAGTGCGGTCGTCTATGTAAAGAGCAAGGAGGTAATTTCCGACCTTCTCAATCAGATGGACGTGCCCGACTGCCTGGACAAGCTCAACAAGATTGTAGAATACAAGGACAAGAGCAACAACTCCAACAGGGTTGCAAACTGTTCTGTATCTAATATCGACAAGGCGGTGACCGCTTCCGTAGCGCAGATTAAGGCTATCGAAGTCATTTCACAGACTATAGGGCTTCAGAGCCTCGACAAGATGCTCTTTGAAGTTGCCGAAGCCCGTCTTGCCGATCCGAATGCGTCTATGCGCGAGCTCGCAGACAGGCTTAACATCACCAAGAGCTGCATAAACCACAGAATGAGAAAGATATTCGAGATTTCTTCTCAATTGCTCTGAAATACTCCGCCCGATAAAAGGAAAGACATAAATGACAGATTTCGTGCATCTGCATCTCCATACGGAATATTCGCTGTTGGACGGTGCCTGCAAAATTGATAACCTCATAGATTACTGCAAGAACAACGGCGTCGATACCGTATGCATTACCGACCACGGCAATATGTACGGCACTCTGCATTTTGCCGAAAAGGCGGCGATTGCCGGGCTCAAGTACATAATCGGCTGTGAATTTTATCTCACTAAGGATATGTACAAGCACGAGGGAAACACCGCAGAACATCTCATTCTGCTCGCAAAGAATAAGGCGGGTTATAAAAACCTTGTCCAGCTCGACTCTATGGCGTTTGTAGACGGCTTTTATTACAAGCCGAAAATCGACTATGACGTGCTGAGAGAACATTCTGAGGGCGTAATCTGTCTGTCGGCGTGCCTTGCGGGCGGTATCCCGAGAAGGCTTTTAAACGGCGATTACGACGGCGCGAGGGAGATGGCGCTCAACTTAAAGGACATATTCGGCGACGATTTTTACATTGAAATTCAGGACCACGGCATTCCCGAAGAGCGGAGGGTTCTGCCCCTTCTCGTCAAGCTTGCAAACGAAATAGGCGCAGAGCTCGTTGCGACCAACGACGTCCATTACCTCAAGAAAGAGGACGCCGAGATGCACGACGTTCTTCTCTGCATACAGACCAAAAAGACGCTCGACGATCCCAAGAGAATGAAGTTCGACACCGAGGAATTTTACTTCAAGACGGGCGACGAGATGGCGGCGCTCTTCCCCAATCTTCCTAAGGCGATAAGCAATACGCGCGTCATCGCGGACAAGGTTACAGAACCTGCGTTCAATCTCGATAAAAAAGGCTATCCTATAAGGGATATGACGCTCATTCCCGGGTATGAACCGCCCGACGGTTCCACGCCGGAACAGTATTTGAGGAAATTGACCGACAACGGTCTTGTCAAAAGATATGGCACTGTGACGCCGAGGGAAAGAGAGAGGGCGGACTATGAGCTGGACGTAATATGCCGAATGGGCTATGCCGAATACTACCTCATAGTATGGGACTTCATAAACTGGTCGAAGGAACACGGCATACCCGTTGGACCGGGAAGAGGCTCGGGCGTAAGTTCCATCGTTGCCTACTCTATAGGCATTACAGATGTAGAGCCGCTTCAGTACGACCTTCTTTTCGAGCGTTTCCTTAACCCGGACCGCGTTTCGATGCCCGACTTCGATATCGACTTCTGTACGGACAGAAGGGAGGAGACAATCGAATACGTAAGGCAGAAGTATCATCCCGAAAACGTCTGCCAGATAGTCACGTTCGGCACAATGGCGGCAAAGAACGCCATAAAGGACGTCGGCAGAGTTATGCGCGTGCCCTATTCAGAAACAGACAGACTGACCAAGATAATGGACGGCAAGACGTCGATAGGCGACCTCCTCGGCAGACGCATACAGGCAACCGAAAAGAAGATGAACGCCGAGAGCGACCCGGACAAAAAGGAAGAAATCAGGGGCAAACTCAATGAATTGAAGGGCGTAAGAAATTCGGAGTTCTGCGAGATTTATGAAAACGACCAGACGCTGAAGAGGGTCATAGATATGGCGCTCCAGCTCGAGGGTATGCCCAGACAGACGGGTATGCACGCGGCAGGCGTCGTCATCTGCCGCAAGAAGATAGCCGACAATGTGCCCCTTTCGAGAAACGGCGAGGACATAACAACGCAGTTCGTCGCAAAGGAGATAGAGGCGCTTGGTATGCTCAAGATGGACTTCCTTGCGCTCGTCACTCTCACGGATATCAAAAAGTGCGTCGACTACATCAGGGAGGACACGGGCTTCGAGGTCGACTTCACCAAGATAGGCTATACCGATGCGGGCGCATACGGTCTCATTTCCGACGGCGACACCGACGGCGTGTTCCAGCTTGAACAGGGCGGAATGAAGAGGTTTATGAAGACCCTGAAACCCGACACGCTGGAGGATCTCATAGCGGGCATTTCGCTCTATCGCCCGGGTCCTATGAAGTTCATAGACAGCTTCTGCAAGCGCAAGCACGGCGAAGAGCCCATTACCTATGATTGCCCCGAAGAGGAAAAAATCCTCAAGGTCACTTACGGCATACCCGTCTATCAGGAACAGGTCATGCAGATTTTCCAGTTCCTCGCGGGCTTCTCCCTCGGCGAGGCAGACCTTGTCAGAAGGGCGATGGGCAAGAAGGATAAAAAGACGCTGATGGCGCAGAAGGAGAAGTTCATAAACGGCGGCATAAGCGATACCAACGGTACTAAGATTGTCGGCTGCGTCAACAACGGAATTTCCGCCGATGTTGCGGCAAAGATTTTTGCCAATATGGAAGGCTTTGCCTCATATGCGTTCAACAAGTCGCACGCGGCTGCATATGCTACTCTCGCGTATCAGACGGCGTGGCTCAAACGCTATTATTGCAAGGAGTTCATCTGCGCGCTCTTAAATAACCGCCTCAACAAAATCGACGAAATCACCAAGTATGTACTATATATTAAGGAAAAAGGAATGAAACTGTTCCCTCCCGACATAAATAAGTCCAAGACGGCGTTCTGCGTAGAGAACGACGGCATCCGCTTCGGGCTTTCCGCACTCAAGGGAAGCGGGCAGGCCGTAATTGACGAGGTCATAAGAGAGAGGACAAAAAACGGTCCGTTTGCAGACTTTCCGGATTTCATAATGCGCTGCGCAGGCGTAATCAACAAGCGCATTATAGAGGGCTTAATTCTTGCCGGCGCATTTGACGAGATGGGGGTAAAGCGTTCACAGCTCTATGCCGTCTATGACGAACTCTATTCGCGCGCGGTCGCAATAAACAAACAGAAAAACAGCAATCAGATAAGTCTTTTCGGCGATATAATCGAGGAGGAAAAGTTAGTCGCAGACTATCCTGACCTGCCCGAGTACGAGCTTATGGAAAAGCTCTCCCGCGAAAAGCAGGTGCTGGGCGTCTATGTCAGCGGTCACCCGTTTGAAAAGTATATGGCGGCATTTAAAGACTGCAATTTCAACTGCTCGGCGCTTGCAGACTTCAACGAGGATGAGGACGGAATTAGGACTTATAACAGTCTTACCGACGGAATGACCGTGAATATGGGCGGAATAATTTCTGCATACAAGCGCACTACCACGAGGAGTTCGGGCGCAACAATGGCTTTCCTTACGCTTGAAGATGTCTACGGCTCCGTCGAATGTGTTGCCTTTCCCTCAATTTACGAGCGGTCTAAAGCTACGATCGCCGTCGACAAGATTGTATCAGTCAAGGGTAAAATTGACCTTTCAAAGCCCGACGAGCCGACTATTATTCTCGATACGGTAAAGGAATTTGACGCGGAGAGCTTCGACAACGCCAACGCGAAGTCAGGTCAGCCGAGGAAGCACGGCGCAACTCTCTGGTTAAACGCCACCGCGCTTACCGACGAGGACTTTGACGAGATTGTCGGCGTGCTTTCCAACTACGAAGGTGAAACGCAGTGCGCGATAGTCCGCGGCAGCAAGAAGTACAGGATGCCTTCTGGTATAAACTATTGCAGGGGGCTTATCGCCGAACTCCGCGGCTATCTTTACGAAAAAGACATAAAATATGTAGAGTAAAGAAATTAAATATTTTTCATAAATAAAGTTGTAATTATTAAATTGTTCTGTTATAATAATAAAGGAGTAAACAAGAAGGTGTTTCAATCGGATATAAAGGGGGCGTCCGGTTGGAATATGGAGAGGAGATTTTTTATGAAAAGGATCGGTTTGCTGACTAGTGGTGGCGATGCTCCCGGCATGAACGCCTGCATAAGAGCTGTTGTAAGAACTGCGCTCTATTACGGTATCGAAGTTTACGGTATCGAACGCGGCTATCAGGGTCTTATCGACGACGATATGATACCTATGGAAATGCGTTCGGTTTCGGATATCGTTCAGAGGGGCGGAACAAAGCTCAGAACTGCGCGCTGTCTCGAGATGCTGACCAAGGAAGGTCAGAAAAAGGCAGTAAAGACGCTTGAGGCGAGAAATATCGAAGGTCTGGTCGTCATAGGCGGTGACGGCTCTTTCAGAGGTGCAAAATGCCTCTCCGAAGACTACGGTATTCCTACAATCGGCATACCCGGCACAATAGACAACGACCTTGAATATACCGATTATACTCTCGGTTTCGATACTGCGGTAAATACCTGCATAGACGTCATAAACAAGCTCAGGGACACTATGACCTCGCACGAACGTATATCTGTAGTTGAAGTTATGGGCAGGCGTTGCGGCGACATAGCGCTCTATGCGGGCATAGCCAGCGGCGCCGAAATAATCGTCGTTCCCGAAGTAGTGTTTGACCTTGACGACATAGTTATGAAAATTAACCGTTCCAGGGCTAACGGCAAGCACTCCAACATTGTCGTCGTTGCTGAGGGCGTCTGCTCGGCGGACGAATTTGCAAAGCAGCTCCAGTCAGTGACGACCTATTCGGTTCGTCCTACCACGATAGGACATATTCAGAGGGGCGGCTCGCCCTCAATGGCGGACAGAATGTTGGCTGCGCAGTTCGGCAATAAGGCCGTAAGACTTCTTAAAGACGGCATAGGCAACAGGGTTGTCGGCATACGAAAGAATGAGATAATCGATATGGACATCATTGAAGCGGTCAGTATGAAGAAGAAGTTCAACTATGAACTCTATGAAACGCTTCAGATGATTTCTATGTAATCTCTGAATACATTAAAATAAAACCGCTTATAAAGAGCGGTTTTTTTATGCAAAAACAACAGGAAAGGAAAATTTAATGATTTTATGTGTCAGTTTAAATCCCTGTCTTGAAATAAATGTAGAGGTGGATTCGCTCACCGTGGGTATGTCCCACAGGGTAAGAAGCAAGCGTACGTTCTTTACTGGCAAGAGCCTCAACGTCGCAATCGGGCTATCCCGCCTCGGCGCTCATTCGTTGGCTACGGGTTTTATGTACGAGGACAACGGCAGACTTTTCGAGCAGGAGTTACATAAGGAAGGCGTCACATACAAGTTTGTATGGGTTGACGGCAGGGTCAAAGAGGTATACAAATTCGTCGACAGGCGTTCTATGCTCACAGAGATAGTCGACGAAGCCTCCGACATTCCGTCAGAAAAGGCGGATATGCTGGTCGAATATGTAGAGGAACTCTCGTCGGGATGCAATGCGGTCGTCATCTCTGGCGACGTCGCTGGCGGTCTTACGGACGAATATTTTGAAAGGATAGTGGCGTCGGTTGACGGAAAGGCTATAAAGGTAATCGACACCGAGGGCAATAAGCTTCTGTCGTCCTTAAAATACGGCGTAGACCTGGTAAAGCCCAATCTCGACGAATTGCAGCGCACTCTCGGCATAAAGATAACCGATAAGGACAGTATGCTCAGGGCTTGCAACGCGCTCATAGATAGGGGAGCGAAGAGAGTTCTTCTCTCGCTCGGCAAGCAGGGTGCGGTAATAACCGACGGCGATAAGCGCTATTATTGCGTTTCGGTGAATGTTGCGATGAATTCAACCGCAGGCGCGGGCGACGCAATGGTAGCCGCGGCTACCAAAGCGCTGACCGAGGGAAAGGAACTCAAGGACATTTTGCTGTGCGGAGTTGCGGCGGGCACCGCTGCCGTAACCCTGCCCGACAGCATCTCCTTCGATAAGGAAAAGTACGAGGAGTTGCTCCCCTCGCTGATCGTCAAAGAAATCTGACGAGGTACTTGATTTTGCACGCGTTTTGTGTTAAAATGTGAGCAGTATAACAAAGAAGGTCTGACATTATGTGGAATGAAAAAGCTTCGCTCGAATTACTTAAAAATATGCCCGATGACCTCACGGAAGAGCACCTTGTCCGTCTCCAGAAATTGCTCGACGCAAATAAGTATGTCAGCAGTATAGAGAATGGCAGGGATATGTGCGGTGAATTTGCGCCTTTCTGCAAGAACTGTATAAGAGGTGGTCTTACGCCGTGCGCGATTGCGTACATAAATATGAAGAACAGGGAGGGTGCATCCTACAGGGTTGTCGACAAGGCAAACGCTGAAGTTCCGATTGCGGACAACGCGCCTGAGCAGGAAGAAGCTTTAGAGCAAACGCCTGCAGACGGCGAGCCTGAGCAGATTGATATTGAGGAAATAGAAAGCATCGTTGCGGATGCCCCGACGGAGGAAGTTCGCGCAGAGTGCGGGACGACGGCGGAGGAGGTTTCTGCAAACGACGGCATTGAGGAGGAAAGGATTTCCGAAAATACGCTCGAACAGATTGCTATGGCAGAGTTTACGGCTTCGCAGGACGTACTTAAGCTCGGTAAGCCTCAGGAAGTTCTCAGAATTGACAAGCCGGACGAGGTTCTCAGGATAGATAAGCCCGAAGAAATGCTTAAAATAGAGGCAGGTTCTTCCTCGCCAAAGGCGGAAGAGGTGCCCAAAAAGATTAGAATAGCAATTGCCCGCCGCAAGAAAGTGCAGTAAATTTTTAAAACTTCACTGCGCCGTGACGTTTCGTCACGGCGCAGTTTCAATGGCGCGGTGAATTACAATATTAAGTGCAACACCTGTGGGCAAAAAAAGGCTCATACAGAGATCTTGTGGTATAATCAAAATTGACGAAATCAAAAATACTGTCA
>CASEDP010000019.1 GCA_949286835.1 uncultured Clostridia bacterium
TACCGACGCAAAGTACGTGTACTTGTTTCTCGCCTGGCTTTCGCCCGCAAACGCCTCCCAGAGGTTCTTTTCGGTCTTTGTTCCCGCATAGGGGTTCTTCTTTTCCATTGTTGTGTTCTCCTTTTTTATGTTTTAAATTTTTTTCTTTTTTGCAGTGTCATTTTGCCTTTTTTCGGGTGGAGGGATGTGAATTGTTATCTTTGTGCCCGCCCCCTTACGGCTTGCAACGTCAATTGTTGCGTTTATCAGCAGTTTAAACCGCTCCACGGAGTTCTTTATCCCGCAGGAGTTGGGTTTGATGTCGCCCTCGTCAAAGCCGACGCCGTTGTCGCATATCTCCAGAATAATCCCGTTGTTCTCCTCATAAGACGAAATCTCTATGTATCCCTCGTCAGAGAGGTTGACCTTGCTGTACTTTATGGCGTTCTCGACAAAAGGTTGAAGGGAGAGCACGGGCACAGAAAATTCAGCGGCGTCGATGTTGTATATCACGTTGAACTTTCTGTCGTACTTTGTGTTCTCCAGCTCTATGTAATTTTGTATGTTGTCCAGCTCCCGCTCGAAGGGAATGAGATCTGTGTCCGCCGCCTCCACGTTGGAGCGCAGATGGCGCGAGAACAGCGTGATTGCGTGGTCGCCCTCGTCAAGGTCCTTGTGATAGAGCGACTTTATCGTCGTAAGGGAATTGAATATGAAGTGCGGTTTTATCTGTTCCCTCAGTATTTCGGACTTTAAGTTGTTCACCTGCAATTTATATTCGCTCGCCTGCACTGCCGTCTTTATTATGAAGAAGAAGTAGATTATCATAAAGACAAGCACTATTATGAACATATATATCAGCGAATAGCCGGAAGTGCTCACGGATATGAGCTCGCTCTTGTCAAGCACGTATACAATCTGTGCGCCGCAGACCGAGCAGGTTATAAACGACGTCATATAGAAGGTGAAGTCGTCCTTGCCGTTCATCATAATCCAGTGACCCAGCACTATCAGGAATGTCAGGGAATACGCGAGGAATATGAAGAAGGGTATGTATTGCAAAAGTCTTGCCTGCAGGGCGGTGAATGCTATTATTGAACCTGCGGAAACGACCACCGTCATTACCAGCACGGGAGGCGTAATCTTCGGCTTGTAAAGATAGTTGAAGAAATACAGCACGGAAATTATCAGACAGACAACGAATACGTGGCTGAAAATTTCCGAAACGGAGGGGTGTACGGATATTCCCAGCGAACTGAAGAGCGCGGCGGTATCCGTAGAGCAAAGATAGTAGAAGAGCAGGCTCAGGGCTATGAACACCGTGTGCACGGTAGACCCTTCCAGCTTAATGCAGGCGATAATTTCAATCAGCACTATCAGCGTGAGCAACGCAAGCGCCGCCATACACAGCATCGAAACTATGTCTATGAACAGGTCTGAAACCCGATTGTGCACGGCATTGCATACAAGCGCGACTATCGTCCCCGTTACAATCAGGAAGAACCCCGCCGCCGTGGCTATTCCTCTCTTGTATTTCATACAGAGATTATACCAAAATTAAATTTCGCCGTCAATTCCTTTAACCAAATGCGGCAAGGGATATTTTACCTCGGGCGGCGGCGTCGCCGTGTCGCAAAAATATTTTACGAAGTGTTTAAAAGGCGGGAAAATGTATTATAAATCTATCGTAAGAAAAATTTCGCAACCGTCGGCAAACGCGCGGACGGAACTCAAAAGGAGGTAAATTGCTATGGACAGCAACCGCTTCACAAAGAACAGCATACAGGCAATAACCCGTGCGGAGAGCATTGCAAACGAATACGGCAACAGTCAGATAGAGTGCGTGCACCTCGCCTATGCCCTTCTCGACGGCGACGGGCTCATAGCCCGCATTCTGACGAGGGCGGGGGTGGACGCCGCGGGGCTTGCCTCTGCCTGCAAAGATGAAATAGTTTCCCTGCCCAAGGTGTACGGCTCCGGCGCGGGCAACGTATATATCTCGGGCGAACTCAATAAGGTATTTTCCGCCGCCGAAAAGCTGGCGACGGGTATGCGCGACGACTATATCTCCGTAGAACATCTCTTCCTGTCGCTCATAGACAGCGACGACAGGAAGATGCAGTCGCTCTTCAGGCGTTTCAATGTCGAAAAAAACGCCTTTCTGGCGCAGCTCAAAAAGGTAAGGGGCAACACGTCTGTAAAGTCGGATAACCCCGAGGACACGTACGAGGCGCTCGAAAAATACGGCTCCGACCTGACCGCCGCGGCGAGAAAGCACAAGCTCGAGCCCGTAATCGGCAGGGATGAGGAGATAAGGAACGTCATAAGGATACTCTCCAGAAAGACAAAGAACAACCCTGTGCTCATCGGCGAGCCGGGCGTCGGCAAGACGGCGATAGCCGAAGGGCTTGCCCAGCGCATAGTAAAGGGCGACGTGCCCGAAGGATTGAAGGACAAGACGCTCTTCTCGCTGGATATGGGCGCGCTCATCGCGGGCGCCAAGTACAGGGGCGAGTTTGAGGAAAGGCTCAAGGCCGTCCTGGAGGAGGTCAGAAAGTCGGAGGGCGGAATACTTCTGTTCATCGACGAACTGCACACCGTAGTCGGCGCAGGCAAGAGCGACGGCGCAATGGACGCCGGCAACCTCTTAAAGCCTATGCTTGCAAGGGGCGAACTGCACTGCATCGGCGCGACCACGCTCGACGAATACAGAAAGTACATCGAAAAGGACGCGGCGCTTGCAAGGCGTTTCCAGCCCGTCACCGTAAACGAACCTACGGTAGAGGATACAATATCCATACTGAGGGGGCTCAAGGAGCGCTTTGAAATCTTCCACGGCGTGCGCATACACGACAACGCGCTGGTTGCGGCGGCGACGCTCTCCAACAGGTATATCACCGACCGTTTCCTGCCCGACAAGGCAATCGACCTCGTCGACGAGGCGGCGGCGATGCTCAGAACGGAAATCGACAGTATGCCCTCCGATATGGACGCACTCAACAGAAAGATAATTCAGCTCGAAATCGAGGAAAAGGCGCTCGCCAAGGAAAAGGATAACCTCTCGGAGGCGCGTTTGGAGGCGCTCAAAAAGGAACTTGCAGAGCTCAAGGACAGGTTCCGCGAACTCAAGACAAAGTGGGACGACGAAAAGCGCGACATCGACAAGGAAAAGGAACTCAAGGAAAAGATAGACAACATCAGGGGCGAAATAGATACAGCCACCTCAAACGGCGACCTCGAAAAGGCGGCAAGGCTGAGGTACGGCGAACTGCCGGAGCTCGAAAAGCAGCTCAAGTCGCTCAAGGAGCGTTCGAGCGGCGACCTTCTGCAGGACGAAGTCACCGAAGATCAGATAAACAAGATAGTTTCGCGCTGGACGGGAATACCCGTTGCCCGCCTCAAAGAGGGCGAAAGGCAGAAAATTCTGCACCTTGCGGACCAGCTCCACAGGCGCGTCATCGGCCAGGACGAGGCGGTCACAAAGGTCTCGGAGGCTATCTTAAGGGCAAGGGCGGGCATATCCGACCCCGCGCGCCCCATAGGTTCGTTCCTCTTCCTCGGTCCCACGGGCGTCGGCAAGACAGAGCTTGCAAAGTCGCTTGCCGAAAATCTCTTCGACGACGAGAAGAACATCATAAGGATAGATATGTCCGAGTATATGGAAAAGTTCTCGGTATCCCGTCTCGTAGGCGCGCCCCCGGGATATGTCGGCTATGAGGAGGGCGGCACGCTCACCGAAGCCGTAAGAAGAAAGCCCTATTCGATAGTGCTCTTCGACGAAATCGAAAAGGCGCATCCCGACGTGTTCAACATACTTTTGCAGATACTCGACGATGGCAGGGTAACCGATTCGCAGGGCAGGACGGTCGACTTCAAGAATACGATAATAATCCTCACCTCGAACATCGGCTCTTCGGACATAATAGAGGGGATAGAGGACGGCGAGATATCCGATGGGGCAAGGGCAAAGGTCAACGCGCTCTTAAAACAGTACTTCCGCCCCGAATTTCTGAACAGGCTGGACGAAATAATTATGTTCAAGCCGCTCACCGCCGAAAATATCCGCGGCATCGTCGATATCCTCCTCGGCAGGCTCAGGGCAAGGCTCACCGCCGAAAATCTCAGGCTCGAAGTGACGGACGAGGCGAAGGACTACATCGCTCGCAACGGCTGCGACAACGTATACGGCGCAAGACCGCTCAAGCGATATCTCCAGAAGTATGCCGAAACGCCGATTGCGCGGTTCATAATTGAAAAGAACCCTCAGGCGGAGACGCTGATTACGCTGGACGCCGGCGCGGACGGACTGTATATCCGTACCTGACGGCGGCGCCGCGCAGACGCAGTATATCTCAGGGACAGCAATTGAAAGCCGCTCTGCCCGATTTTTTCGGGCAGGGCGGCTTTCCGCGTTCTGTTCCGAGCTTTGTGCCGTGTGCAATGCCGCAGCGCCGCAAAAATGTGCACAACATTTATGCGGAATGTGCGCGTTACCGATTGAAATGGGCTGCACTTTGGTGTATAATTAGGGAAATCACTTTTCAAGGGGCAACAAAATGGCATACAATTTCTACGCCTTTCTCGACAGAATGAAGTACATAAAGCGCTGGTCGCTTATGCGTTCCGTCAGAGAGGAGAATATAATGGAGCACTCCCAGCAGGTCGCGCTGTTCGCGCACGCCCTGGCGCTCATCAACAACAAGGTGTTCGGCGGCAGCGCCGACGCAGAAAAGTGCGTGCTCTATGCAATCTATCACGAGGCAAGCGAGGTTATGACGGGCGATCTGCCCACGCCGATAAAGTACTTCAACAACTCCATTCACGGCGCGTATAAGAGCCTGGAGGACAGGGCGTGCGACACGCTTCTTGCAATGCTGCCCGAAGAGCTGTCGTCAGAGCTTATGCCCTGCCTTAAGCCCGACACCTCCTCAAAGGAGTACGCCCTCGTAAAGGCGGCGGACAGGCTGTCGGCATACATCAAATGTCTTGAAGAGCTCAAGTGCGGCAATAAGGAGTTTGAAAAGGCAAAGAAGAGCATAGAGGAGGATCTGCACGCAAGAAAGCTGCCTGAGGTGGAGTACTTCTTTGAAAATTTTGTGCCCAGCTTTCTCCTTACCCTCGACGAGCTCGACGGCGGCATTTGAGCGTAGCTCAAACCTCGCCGTTCGCCTTTGCGCATTGTCGGCGTGCAGCACATTCGGGCACGCTCGTCGTGCGGCGCAATCGGGGAGTGCTGAAGTATAGGTCAATAAAAAATAAGGGCGCGGATTTAAGGAAAAACTCCTTAAATCCGCGCCCTTTTCCCGCCTTGCGGGGTAAGTGCCTTTATGCGTTTTTCCCGCCTTGCGGGATAAGTGCCTCTATGCGTTTTTGCTGCCGCTTGCCACGGGTTGAGCCGCCTCGCCCGCCGCAACCTGCGCGCCTGCCGCCTGCGCGGCAGCCGCCGCTTCGTCGGTCAAAAGCTCGTTCTGCGCCGTGCCGTCGGGGGAGGAGGGGGTGCGCTCTTTATATAGGAGCTTGAGGAGGATGGGGGTGAGTATGGACGATACGAGTATGAGCAGCACCGTCATAATCATAAATTCCCCGGGCAGGGCGTTTGCGCCGAGCTCCGTGCTCGTCGCCGTCGCGGTGACAATCAGCGCAACTTCGCCCCTTGCCATCATTCCGACACCCGCAATCGTGCTTTCCCTCAGGTTGTACTTGAACGCCTTTGCAACCGCGCCGCAGCCCACTATCTTGCCTATAAGACCCATCAGCACGGCGAGGAAGGCAAACAGTATTATCTGTCCGTTCATTCCGGCAAAGGTTATGCTGCTTATACCTATGTTCGCAAAGAACACGGGGGCGAACATCGTGTATGTATTTACGTCAACTTTCTTGTCGGTGTAGATGCTTGCCCTGTGCGCCGTCGAAAGGATAATGCCCGCGAGGAATGCTCCCGTTATGTCCGCAACGCCGAAAATCTCCTCTGCAAGCCACGAATAGAAGAAGCATACCACAATGGAGAACACGGGCAGTCTGTGCGTGTTGGGCCATCTCTTTTCCATCCAGCGGAATAGCTTGGATATGCCGAAGCCGAGCGCAAACGCAACGGCGAAGAACGCCACAATCATAATGACCGTTCCGTAGGGCGTAGCCTTGAACGCCTCAAATCCGGTGGCGTCGGCGCCTGCCGTGCCGCTCTTTGCAATGCCGCTGACTATGGAGAGCACTATAATGCCTATCACGTCGTCGATTATCGCCGCAGAAACTATCGTCGTGCCGAGTTTGGTCGAAATCTTGCCCAGCTCTTTAAGGACGGAGACGGTTATCGCAACCGAGGTCGCCGTAAGTATCGCGCCGACGAATATGCAGCGGTAGATGTTTTCGGGACCGAGCCCGATTTCCCCGAAGGGCAGGCAGATGAGCGCTCCCAGCACCATCGGTACGGCAACGCCCGCGCACGCCATAAGCGTTGCGGCAAGTCCCGTCTGGCGGAGCGCCTTGATGTCCGTTTCAAGTCCGGTGGAGAACATCAGAAAGAGCACGCCTATCTTGGAGAATATCTCAAGCCCGTCAGTACCCATCGAGAAGGTTTCGCCGCCGATCGTGCCCTTGAGGAGGAACAAAGGGGTATAGGCGTCGCTCTCCACGCCGATTATGCAGAAACCGCAGAACTCGCCGAAGATGGCAGGTCCCACAAGTATGCCGGCAACGATATAGCCGAGAACCTGGGGCAGACCGTAATGCCTGAAAAGAAGCCCGAAGAACTTCGTGAAGAACAGGATTACGGCAAGAACTATGGCAAAGCCAAGCCCGCTGTCAATCGCAAAAGGTATCATTTTCACACTCCAAATAAATCTTGCTGTAAAATATCTTTTCTATTATAGCAGACGGCGGGCGGAATGGTAAACGATTATGCATAATTTTATGTAATGAAAGGTATAAACAAATCTTATGTGAAATTTTAAAAAATTTTTTGAAAAGGTATTGACAAACGCCGTTTCTGTGCTATACTTAAGGTACAAAAAGAAAATAACTTACAAAAAATGTTGGCGCGCGACATTAATACAGGAGTAAGCTATTATGAAGGACAAGTAGCGGCGAGAGCCGGCCAAGGTTCAATTGTAATAAAAAAATCGTTTCTTTGTGGCACATGAGCGGATAGCTTATAGCGACCGCCCGTTTAAGATATACCAAACTTAAAAGTCTCGCAAAAGGAGGATTTAATTATGATTATGATTAAATTGTTTTGCAGAGCCAACGAAGAAAAAGTGAGGTAAACTCCGATGTACGATGCATCAGGTGAAATCTGATTTCCATAGACGGTAAGGTTGAAGCAGAGAGGTTCTGTTAAGGTATAATCCAAAGTAAGAAACCGTAGGAAGGCGATTTCCGAAAAAGTAAAACTTAATATCACCTATTCTACCCTGCATAGCATATATGCAGGGTTTACTTTTTTCCTTACGTACGGTGCGCCTTTTTCTGTGCGTTTGCCCGTCTCTGCGGAAACCGCCTTTAAAAGTGACATATTGACATCGGGAGACATATAGAGTATAATGTCTGTAAGGAGGGAAAATCGTATGAAAGGCAAAAAGTTAATGTGCGCGGCGGCGGTCGCCGTGCTGTCTGCCGGTATAACGTGCGGCGCGGCGGCGTGTTCCGGCGTGTCTACGGCGGCAAAGGGAATTAAGTCGGAGGAAATCACCGCCCAGCAGTGGGACGACGTGTTCGTCTTTGCGGACAAGGCGATATATTCGGACTGCAAACTTGAATTCGGCGTGATGTACAATACAGTCTATTACGATGTGGGCATAAAGGTGGAGTATACTACCTATACAAACGTAACGCTCACCGTGGCGGGGGACAATGCGTATTGCCGCATAACCGCAAGCCAGAAGGGTAAATATGGCGACATCTCGCTGGATAAGGATTTGCCCGATGAGGAGATTTATTTAAGGAGCAATACGGACGGCACCAATACGATATACGAAAAGGACGCCAGCGGCGAGTGGGTGACCTATACGAGTTCGGACACGGGCGGTATGCCCGACATAGGCGACCTCGTGGGCGAATTTGACGTGCTCTTCGACTTTGAGGACTATGTGTACAGCAAGGACAGAAAGGGCTATGTCGTCAGCTCGGATATCGAGGGCGATGGCTGCGTCATCAAGTTCAAAGACGGTAAGCTTGCGGGCATCTGGCAGGAATATGACGACGTCACCTCCTCCATCGATGGCAGGGAAAAAATTACTATGAGCCTTACCATAAAGTACGGCGGACAGAAGGTAAAGCTGCCAAACGTGTAAGGGATATATAGCGCGTACAATGCGATAGTCGGCTCATATATCGCGGGCAATTGCGTTAAACGCCACATATGTCGCAGATAACGCGCTTTGAGGATATCGCGGGCAATGAATAAATGCCGCATATGCCGCGGTCAATTGCCTTGAACGGCACATATGCCGCAGGTAATTGCATTTTCGGACGAATACTTCGTTGACGGAGCAGGGCGCCCGACGAACGATGTTCGTCGGGCGCCCCTTTTTTATCGGCAATTAAGTTTTTTGCGCGCCGCTCAATGCGCGTTCGCCGCGGCATATTGCCGCGTCAACGGCAGATTGCGGCTTGATGCGGTTACTTTAAGTAGTAGCTGTCGCCCACCTTGATGACGTCGACCTTTTGGGCAAGTTCTCCCAGACATATCTTAAGCGCGTCCGCCTCGGTCTCCTTTCCGTCGAAAGTCACTTTGAGCTTTACGCTCTCCACCAGCGCTATGTGAAAGACTTCGCCCGTGGCAAAGCGCCGTATCAGGTTGCCCTTTTTAATGGCGTCGTTGTCGTCAAGGGTTATTATATAGTCCTCGTCCAGGTGCTCTTCCGCGGTGATGTCGGGGGTGAGGTCTATTATCGCCGTCCCGCCGTACACCCCGTAGGAAGGGTGGTTCTTGTCGAAGTCGGCTTTCAGTCTGTAGTCATATGTCGCTTCGTCAAATTTCTGACCGACCTTTTTGAAAAACCCCTTTATCCTGCCCTCCCTGGGCTGGTTTTCGGTGTTGCTTTTCTTTTCTTCGTCCACAATTACATCTCCTTTATCTGTTCTGTCTTTTCAACGTCGTCAACGGCGGTCTGCGCCTTTTCGGGCAGAGATTTCAAGTTGACGTCCAACTGGTTGAAGGGTATCTCAATTCCGTTTTCGTTAAGCGTGTTCAATATCGATGAGAGCAGCGCAAAATATACCGTCCAATAGTCGCCTCTGTTGCACCATACCCTGACGGTGAAGTCGAGCGAGCTCTCGCTCATCGCGCTCATCTCGGTAAAGGGTGCGGGGTCGGTAAATATCAGTTCGTTTGCCGCGCATACTTCCTTAATAAGGCGCTTTACAAGCTCAACGTCGCTGCCGTAAGCTACCGATACGACAAGGTCAACCCTGCGCGTATCCTTTGCGGATGCATTGACTATTACGTTGTTTGCAAGCTGGCCGTTGGGTATGACTACGCCCTTGTTGTCCGGCGTCACTATGTGCGTGTAGAACAGTTTGATGTCCTCTACCGTGCCCGACTGGTCGTTGGAGGTGATGTAGTCGCCTATCTTGAAGGGTCGCATCACTATAATTATCACGCCGCCCGCAAAGTTGGACAGCGTGCCCTGCACGGCAAGCGATATGCCCACGCCTATGGAGGCAATCACGGCGGAGATGGAGGCGGTTTCTATGCCCACATATCCGACAAGACATACTAAAATCAGCAGTTTCAGCGCAAGTTTCAGCGCCTGAGAGCTAACCCTTGCAATCGTCTCGTCGACGTTCTTGCGGTGCAAGCGCTTATAAAGTCTTTTGGTGAACAGGTTGACAAGCTTGAACGTGACAATCATCAGCACAATGGCTATTACAAGCTTGATGCCTGTCGTCGTCATCCAGTTGATTACCGTGTTCAGAAGCGCGCCCCAGTCAAAGGCGGCGGCATCGGTCGTTTCGTCTGCAAGCAGGTTCAGAAACATAGCATAATCCTCGTTTTACATTTATTATTGCCCGCACGCGGCAATTATACAATAGCATTATAACCGCACGGCGGAAATTTTGCAACAGCGCAATTAAAAAAACGCCGCATTTTGCAATGCAGCGTCTGTCTTTATGCTCTGTATGTCAGCGGGAAAGAACCCATTCTTTGACGTTTTCCCTTTCGATAGGCGTTATGTCCTCTTTGGGATAGCGCGAATTTGCACCGCCGTTGGTGTATATGAAGTATTTGCCGTCGATTGTTATGTACAGCGTTTCTTCATAGCCGCAAGGGTCGCCGGGTGCGCCGCAGGTGAATTTCTTGTCCATCGTGGCGCGCTGGGTGTCGTATGTCACTCCGTGAATTGTCTTTCTCATTTTTTCCCCCATAGTACATCAAATATGGTAAAATGTTAACATTTATTGCATAATCCGTCAACATTTATTCCTGTATGTCGCCGCCTTGCTAAAAAATGTAAAAAATCAAAGTTTTTAGTTAAAAATTAACTCGCTGCGCGCGCATAAAAATGCAAAGCGGTCAAGTAAAATCACTTGACAAGTCTGCCGCAGTCGGCTATAATAGCTTAAGTAAAGACGGGAAGGGGGTGCAGACGTGGAAAAAATGAAGTTTATGCGCCTCTGGGATTTATACGGCGGGCTTCTCACGCCCACCCAGCGCGAGATTACCGATATGTATTTCAACCTCGACCTCACCGTCTCCGAAATAGCCGAACAGAAGGGCATATCCCGCCAGGGCGTTTCGGACTGCCTTTCCCAGTGCAGGAAGGAGCTTGCGTCCGTCGAAGAGAAGACAGGGCTCGAAAAACTTCTGACCGAGGGCGACCTCGATACCTCCTTCAGGCTTACCGACATAGGCCGCTGGGCGCAGGCGTTTGTCGGGGCTCACCCCGAATTTGCGCAGGAAGTTGCGCGGTTAAACGACATTTTAGACAGAGATTACGGCGAAGAAGTCAAAGCCGCAATGCTCAAAAAGGAGCAGTAATGGCGCTGTTCGCATCGCTTTCAGAGAGATTAAACCATATATTTTCCAAACTTACAAAGCGCGGCAAACTGACCGAGCTTGAGATTAAGACTGCAATGAGGGAGGTGCGCGTTGCCCTTCTCGAGGCGGACGTCAACGTCAAGGTCGCCAAGGAGTTCTGCGCAAACGTCTCCGAAAAAGCAGTCGGCCAGGAAATTTTAAAGAGCCTTAACCCTGCCCAGCAGGTAATTAAGATAGTCAACGAAGAGCTCATAGCGCTTATGGGCTCTGCAAATTCCAAACTTACCGTAGCACCCAAGCCCCCCACGGTCATAATGATGTGCGGACTTCAGGGCGCGGGCAAGACGACGCTGTGCGGCAAGCTCGCCCTGCTTTTGAAAAAGGGCGGCAAAAAGCCCCTTCTCGTCGGCTGCGACATTTACAGACCCGCAGCCATCAACCAGCTCAAAGTAGTCGGCAAAAATGTCGGGGCAGAGGTGTTTGAAAAGGGCACGCAGGACCCCGTAAAGACGGCGAAGCAGGCTATAGATTACGCCCTCTCTATGGGCTATGACACGGTGATAATCGACACCGCGGGCAGGCTTGAAATAGACGAAGCGCTGATGCAGGAGCTTGAAAGGATAAAGGCGGCGGTAGATGTGCACGAAATTCTGCTCGTCGTCGACAGTATGATGGGTCAGGTTGCGGTAAACGTCGCAAAGGCTTTCAACGAAAGGCTGGAAGTGACGGGCATAGTTCTGACCAAGCTCGACGGCGACACCCGCGGCGGCGCCTGCCTGTCCATAAAGGCGGTCACGGGCAAGCCCATAAAGTTCATCGGCGTGGGCGAAAAGCTCACCGACCTCGAATATTTCTATCCCGACAGAATGGCGTCGAGGATACTCGGTATGGGCGACGTTCTGACCCTCATCGAAAAGGCGCAGGAAGCCGTAAGCGAAGAGGAAGCCAGGAAGATGCAGAAGAAGATGCTCGAAAACGCCTTCACGCTGGAGGACTTCCTTGTCCAGTTCGAGCAGATGAAGAAGATGGGCGGCGCGCAGGCGCTCGTCTCTATGATGCCCGGGCTCGGCGGAAAGATAAAGGAGGGCGACATAGACGAGGGCAAGATGGAGCGCACCAAGGCGATAATCCTCTCTATGACCAGGGAGGAGAGGACGGATCCCTCGATAGTCAATGCCTCCCGCAAGAAGAGGATTGCCGCAGGAAGCGGCACGACCGTGCAGGAGATAAACACCCTCTTAAAACAGTTCGAGCAGACAAAACTTCTTATGAAGCAGCTCAAAGGCGGCAGGAAGAGGTTGCCCTTCGTCTGATTAAAAGTGCGTTCGTCGGCACATATGTGCCGTGTAATTGATTAAAAATAAAAATTTATATATATTTTAAGCCGAAAGGCTCAAAGGAGAAAACACAATGGCAGTTAAAATGAGATTGACGAGAATGGGCGACAAGAAGTCCCCCTTCTACAGAGTAGTTGTAATCGATTCGAGAAAGGCTCAGTCCGGCGAATACATCGACAAAATCGGCTACATCGACACCACCAAGAACCCCCAGGAAGTCAACATCGACGTAGAGAAGGCAAAGAGCTGGCTGTCCAAGGGCGTTCAGCCTACCGAGACGGTAAAGAGCTACCTCGTAAAGGTCGGCGCTATGGAACAGAGCACCAAGCTCTCCGCACCCAAGACCAACGACAAGAAAAAGAAGAAGTAATTAGATGGATACGCTGCAGCTCATAAAGTATGTCGTCGAACGTTTCGCCGACAAGAAAGACCAGATAGAGTACAAGGTGGAGGAAAAGGAGAACGCGATCGAAGTGACCGTTCTTCTCGACTCGTCCGATATGGGCAAGGTAATCGGCAAGCAGGGCAAGATAGCCAAGGCTCTCCGCACCATCGTCTCCGCATACACGCCCAGAGAAAGCAAGAAATATTTTATAGAGATAAAGGAAAAGGCGTAAGCCTTTTTCTTTCATATTATGGCTTATGGAAGAGTGGTTGACAGTAGCAAAGATAGTTAAGCCCCAGGGCATCAGGGGCGAGGTAAAGGTGATTGCCCTTACGGACTATCCGGAGGACATTCAGGCGTTCGGCAAGGTATATATCGACGGCAATTGCCACAAAGTTCTCAGGGTGCGCCCTATGGCCGGCGATGCCGCCATAGTCGCGCTGTCGGGAATAGCCGACAGGAACGCTGCAGAACTTCTGCGCGGCAAGGAGATGAAGGTCGCAAGGGAGGACGCGCCCGAACTGCCCGAAAACACCTATTACATCGTCGACGTAATAGGCTGCAGGGCGGTGACGGAGGAGGGCGTGCCCCTCGGCACGGTCACCGACATCACTCCCGCGCGTACGGATATATACGAGATAACGGAGGACGGCGGCAAAAAGTTTGCCTTCGTCGCGGCGGACGGCGTAATTTTAGACGTCGACGTCTCCGAAAAAATAATAACTGTCAGCGCGAAGAGGCTGGGCGAAGTGTCGGTGGACAGATGAAGATAACCATACTCACGCTCTTTCCGGATATGTTCGCGCCCGTCCGCCAGAGCATTATAGGCAGGGCGGTGGGGAGCGGCAAGCTCGAAATAGACGTCGTCAATATCCGCGACTATGCCGAAAACAAGCACTTTAAGTGCGACGACTACCCATTCGGCGGCGGTGCGGGTATGGTGATGATGCCCCAGCCCATAGGGAGCTGCATAGAGGCGGTCGACCCCGAACACAGGGCGCTTCGGCTGTACGTTTCGCCAAAGGGCAGGACGCTCGACCAGCAGATGGTGCAGTCCCTCGCCGAAAGGGAGGAGATTGTCATACTCTGCGGGCATTACGAGGGCGTCGACCAGCGCGCGATAGATATGTACATCGACGCGGAGATATCGATAGGCGACTACGTCCTCACGGGCGGCGAGCTGCCCGCAATGGTCATCTGCGACTGCGTCGCCCGCTATGTCGACGGCGTGATCGCTGGCGGTTCGCTTGTCGACGAGAGTTTTTCGGACGGAATGCTCGAATACCCTCAGTATACCCGCCCCGCGGTCTATAAGGGCGTAAGCGTGCCGGAGGTGTTGCTCTCGGGCAACCACGCCGAAATTGACAGGTGGCGCAGGGAGCAGAGCGAAAAGATCACGCGCGAGCGCCGTCCCGATTTATTGAAGAGAGAATGACCTATGAAGCTTATACAGTGGTTTCCCGGGCATATGGCGAAGGCTATGAGGATGATGGAGGAAAACGTCGCGCTGTGCGACGGCATAATCTACGTCCTCGACGCCCGCTGTCCCGCGGCAACGTTCAACCCCAAACTCAAAAAGATGTTCGGCGCAAAGCCCGTTCTGTACGTCCTCAACAAGGGCGACCTTGCGGACGATAGGGCGGATGCGTTCGTAAAGCTCATACGCGAAGGCGGCGCGGAAGCCGTAAGACTAAACGCCACGGACAGCCGTTCGCGGCGCAATATTACGGGGGCAATGTCCCGTCTGGTCGCCGAAAAGCGGCAAAAGAGCCTCGACAAGGGCTATGCAAAGACGTTCAGGTTTATGGTGTGCGGCGTGCCCAACACTGGCAAGAGTACGGTGATAAATCTCGTCGCCGGAGCGGCGCGCACGCAGACGGGCAACAAGGCGGGCGTCACGCGCGGCAAACAGTGGATAAGGCTGGAAGGCTGTGAACTTCTGGATACTCCCGGCACTACGCCGCCGTCGTTTGAAAACCAGCGGCTTGCGGCAAGGCTCGCCTATATCGGCAGCCTCAACGACGACATAGTGCCTATGGACGACCTGGCTCTCGCACTTTTGGAGGAGCTCTGGCAGAAATATCCCCAGAATCTTTCGGCACGCTACGGCATAGAGGGCGGAACCCCGCTCGAAATGCTCGAAAAACTGTGCTCCCGCCGCGGCTTTATCTTAAAGGGCGGCGATTTCGACTACGAGCGGGGCGAGCGCGCGCTCATCGACGATTTCCGCAAGGGCAGGATAGGCGCTATGACGCTCGACGACCCCTTTGACGCAGAGGGGCTTGGGTATTGAAATGAAATCCTACGACATAGATTTAAAGCTGAAAACCGAGCGCAGTCTCCTCGCGGAGGGCGCGAAATATATCTGCGGAGTAGACGAGGTCGGCAGGGGACCGCTGGCGGGACCCGTCGTCTGTGCGGCGGTGATTATGCCGCTCGACGACATTATACTCGGCGTTGACGACAGCAAAAAGCTCTCTGCAAAGAAGAGGGAAGAGCTGTCCGAAAAGATAGTCGAAAAGGCGATTGCCTGCCACATATGCCGCGTCGAACCGCAGCAGATAGACGAAATAAACATACTTCAGGCAACCCGCCTCGGAATGAAAAACGCGGTGGAGGCGCTCGAAGTTACGCCGGACTATGTGATAACCGACGGAAATATGACGCTGGATATAGCCCTGCCGCAGATGTCCATAGTCAAGGGCGACGCGCTCTCATACTCGATAGGCGCGGCGTCGATAGTGGCAAAGGTGTTCAGGGACAGAGTTATGGCGGAATACGGCGAGATTTACCCCGAATACGGCTTTGCTCGCAATGTCGGCTATGGCACGGCGGAGCATATCGCGGCGATAAAAAAGTTCGGGCTGTGCCCCATTCATCGCAGGAGTTTTACAAAAAAAATTTTTGTTTCGTAAATTTGTTGCCTGGTGACGGCAACAAATTTACGAGTTTGAGCGGCTCTTTCTCGCAAGGCGCAATGGCAACGCCTTGCTCGGTCACCGTCCGACACGACCTGTTGTGTCGAACTTATCTCGGGCGGCAAAATGTGCCAAACCGAGGCACATTTTGAAAAATCCGCCCTCGTCCTCGGCGGCGCAACCATCAGTGCTCTCCATTCATTTAGTTGCGCCGCCTTCACCTACTGCCCGCCCGACGAAGTCGGTCGCACGGAGCGTCAGCGCAGTAGGCGCAGGTATGCGCAAATTGGGACGAGCGACGCATTTCATAGGACAGTGGACACCCACTGTCCGTGCGGCGCGGAGAGACCGCGACCTGCCGAGCGGAGCGTGAGGCGTCGCGGAGCCGA
>CASEDP010000020.1 GCA_949286835.1 uncultured Clostridia bacterium
TGAAGTAGCAGGCACATCTTATGTGACGCTTACCTTTGAAGTGACCGAGGCGGGAACATATACTCTCTGTGCCCCCAGCGGAACGACGACTAGGGGCGGGCGCGTTCAGACCATAACTATGGTTGACACTCATTAAGAAGGAGGTGGAAATAAATGAAAAAAGCAATAAATAAAAAGCTCTATAAAGGTGCGATGATTGCGGCGTTATCTGCCTCTATAATATGCGGAAGTCTTGCTGTTACCAACTCTGCAATATTAACAATAGCGGAAGAGGGGGCAGTTCCTGTAGCGAGCAATTATACAATAAATAACACTATTGAGGGCAAGACATATTACGTCGGTCCGGATGCGGCAAGGGGCTCAGGCGACGGGTCAGAGACAAACCCCTATAACATCTATGACCTGCTCACGGGAGATAAGCTTGCCCCCGGTGATACGGTAATCGTCAAGAACGGCGAATACGAAGTCAATTCGGCAATGAAGGTGGCTGCAAATGGTTCGCCTCAGGGTTATATCACCGTAAAGAAGGAGGATGCAGCAGGCGATGCCGTACTTAAGTTCTATGACATGCCCTTCCTCAGCACTAACCGCGGCGTAGAGATAATCGGCGACTATTGGCATTGGGTTGATGTCGACATATGCGGCGCAGGCGATAACGGTATGTATATCGGCGGCAGCTATAACGTAGTGGAAAACAGCCGGTTCTACGACAACAGAGATACGGGGCTTCAGCTTGGCAGAAGCTATTCGGAATATAACAATATAAACGATTGGCCGAGCTATAACCTCATAAAGAACTGTACATCGTTCAATAACTACGATAACGAAACATACGGCGAAAATGCGGACGGCTTTGCGGCTAAACTTACGGTAGGCTACGGAAATATCTTCGACGGCTGTATAGCGTACCGAAATTCTGACGACGGCTGGGATCTCTATGCGAAGGCGGACTCGGGCAATATCGGCGCAGTCATTATGTACAACTGTGTTGCATTTGAAAATGGTTTCCTGATGGAAAGCCAGGCAGAGTTCAACGCCAAGTTCCCCAACTATCAGACTTCGTTCAATGAGCCCGACACCACAAGCTACTATACCCGTGACGGCGACGGCAACGGATTTAAACTCGGCGGTTCGGTTATGGACGGCGACGTATTCCTCTATAACAGTATGTCGTTCAATAACAGAATGCACGGCGTAACGGATAACTCCAATCCCGGTGTTCTGAATATCAAGAACGTAACTTCTTATAACAACGCGGCAACCGTAAATGGAAGCGGCGACATAGTGATGAGCGGCGTCAGCACGGATTCCTGCAACAACATTGATATGTCAAGGCAGTCATACAGCTACAATATCTTCTCCAATGTGCTGTCGGTGAATAAGGATTCCGCAACGCTTGGTACAGATGCGTATAGGGGAGCGGCAGAATATTCCTATTTTGGCAGCTCTGCCGGTAAGGCGTATGCTGTTGAAGGTTGGGCGGACGTTTCCGATGCGTCTGAGGCTTATGCGGTAAAAGGTACGCAAAAGGATGCCATCAGTGCGGATGTCTTTGAAACGCTTCCCATAAGCTGGACAAAGGGACAGGACGGAACAATAAGCGACTACGTGTATACACTTACGGGCAAGGATAACACTACCGTGCACGAAACCTACCGCAATGCGGATGGCTCTATAAATATGGGCAACATCCTCAAGATAAAGGACAGCGCATATGCGGGAATGTTCGGTGACGACCACAAGATAGGCGCAACTCTTACGGGGACGAGCTGGGATGCTTATACACACGCAGATTATGTAAATGCTTCAGCTTGTACAAGTGCAGAGGAAGCTGCTGTTGTCTCCGCTCACGCGACATTGCAGCCTATAACTGCAACAGAGGCAACTTTCCAGGATTTTGATCTCAATGCCGTAATGGAAAATGTAAGCATTTCGTGGTCATCTAGCGATACGTCCGTAATTGCCATAGATGATGACACCACGGCATCCTATTCGGGTGCGCGCGACGCGCGTGCGATAGTGTATCGCGGTGCGGAGGATAAGACCGTCACGCTTACGGCGACTATCACAAGCACGACAGACAAGAGTATCTCCAAAAAGAAAGCTTTTGAAATTACCGTAAAGGCAGATGTTCCGACCATAGGGGACGTAGTAGTAAAGGGAATAGATGGCAATTCAATGATAGTCGATCAGTTCTCTGACGTAACTGAACCGGAATTTGATGTGTTGAATGCGGCAGATTACAACGGAAAAGTACTGGATAAATCGGCTTATAAAGTGAAAAGTGTCTATATGTATGCTTCCGACAAGACTGCTAATCCCGTAGAGATACATCACTTTACGACGGGCGTTTCGGGCGTATATACAATAAGCAAGACCATATCACTCAATAACAAGAGCGTAAGCTTCAGCTACACGATTTACGTTGCAAGCTCATTTGCAGATGTCAAGTTTGCGGGTACCCCTTCGATAACTGTAAATAAGGACGGCTATATCATCTCCGGCGAGGTAAGCAGCCCTACCGGTAAACTCTATGCATATTCGACCACCGAGGCGGATGCCGATATCACTGCTGAAGAGGTGGTAGCTAAGGGAACTGCTTACGAGTTCAGAAATGATGCTATTTCCGCTCAGTTCTCCAATGCAAACAGCGGCGCATATCACGTATATTATGTGCTTACAAATCTCTATGGCGAAGTGACGTCCGAAGTATATTCTACGGCGGTAGAGACGGTTGAAATCGATACGGCGGCTAAACTTAAAGAAGTGCTTTTGAAGAACGACAGTTCAAAGATATATATGCTTACGGCAGATATCGATTTTGCTGCAGATTTAAGCTGGGTACCCGAAGCGGTTGCCTCCGGTCTCGGAGAGGGTGACAGTGTACCCGGCAATGTATGGAAGGATGAAGTCAGCGGCAAGAAGGTGCCTTTCAAAGGACTTCTTAACGGCAACGGGCATACTATTAAAAATCTTACAGTGGCAAGCGATACCAATGAAACGGCGGCTGTCATCTACAAGCTTGCTGGCGGTACGGTTGAAAACATAAAGTTTGAAAATATTACCATAACCGGAAAATCGCAGAAAGCAGGTCTGATAGCTATCTCTGAAGGCGGATACCTCTATAACATCGCAATGAAGAACATAAGTGTTGCCGGTGCTCAGAGGGTGGGTGCGCTCATCGGTCAGGTTGCATTGAACGATACATATATCGATCAGGTATCTCTTACTAATGACAGAACATACACCAAGGCCGAAGGTGTAACCGAGGCTGATTTCGCAAAGATGACATATTACGTTCTTGCAGAAGGTGTATATAGCAAGGCGAACGCATATGCGGTCGGTACAGAGTACTATACGTTGGATGCAGATATAACTGGCGACAGAATAGGTGGTATCGTTGGCTTTATCCAGTCTAGCAGTGCATCTAACTATTCCAAGACATATATCAGCAATGTATATGTAAATGCTGTATTCGGAACATCTACAAGTCAGTATATCGGTTCGGTTGTCGGCAGATACGACGATAGAAACTCTCAGGATTATCTTGAAATAACCACAGCATACAGCAATTCGGTACTCAGGTGCAATAAATATCAGGGCGGTATAATCGGCGGTCAGTCGGGCGCAGGTGTGCTCAGGATAAGCAAGGCTATGTTCAACGGTAACTTGTACTATGCTGGCGACCTTTCAACCGAGCTGTTTGCAGCGCTTAAAAATTGTTCAGGCATTATGGGTTATTATTCAGCAAATGCCGATACTGAAATAGGACAGTGTTTCGCAAGGTTTATCGAATACAATTCCGATTATGATGTCGATACCGATGCGCTCGTTCTTGGTAACGCAAAGCAGATCAGGTTCTGGGAAGATAATATGGGCATTACCGATGAAAGATGGACGCTCATCCTCACACAGGACGGCACAAGAGTTCAGGATCCCTATGTTACTCTCAAATTCCTTGAAAACTGATTGAATTCAGGCAATAAATTCAGCCCCCGTCCGCACAGCGGACGGGGGCTTTGTCATATTCTTATAAATTTTTCCTGTAGTCGTCTGGTCTGTTGCGCGTCGGCTGCCAAGATTACCCGTTTTGGCAACCGTTGGGCGTATTAAGGCGCGCTACGTCGTCACCGTTATGCGACGTCGGTTTGGCGCGATCCGATCGCGCCGTTGCGGGGCGCGGTCTGCAATGCGGTCAGTCTTTGCCGCTGCGAGGGGAGGCGTCCTCCGCGAGGGGCGTTGCGCCGTCCTGCCCCGAAAACTGCGAGGGGGCGACGCCGAAATACTTCTTGAACACTTTGGAAAAGTACAGCGGTTCGGTGAAGCCGCAGGCTTCTGCAATCTGCGACACGGTGTACTGCGAATACCTGTTCGTCGCGCCCGAAAGTATTATGTCGCGCGCCCTCTCCATCCGCTTGCGCGTCAGGTATTCGTGCGGGGTCACGCCCGTCTCCTTTAAGAACATCTTGCGTATGTAGTCATAATTGAGCGGCAGCGCGCGTATGGCGTTTTCAAGCGAATAGAGGGGGTCTCCGAAGTTGGCGTCAATGCTGTCCATCAGCGCGGCGACGACGGGGGAATACTCCTTACCGCCCGAATATGCCGTGACGAATGCGGCAATCAGGTTGCCGTATGCGGCAAGTATTACGCCTTTTTCTGCAAAATTTCCCTTGAAGTACGCGCTTGCCCTTCTGACGGCGTCGAACAGTCCTTCGCTGTTCTTTGCCCTTATCGCCCTGACCGTGCGCACGGGGAGGAGCGCCTGCTCGAGTATTACCCTGAGGCTGCCCTCCGCATAGCGCGTATTGTGCGGCGTCCTCGGAGGGATGATTGCGGCGTCGCCCTCCGAAAAGGCGTATATGCGTCCGTCACATTCCACTTCGCCGTACTGCGAAAAGCATATGATTTCATATCCGTTGTGCGCGTGCGGCGACTTGCCGTCCGCGGGGTTGGCGTTGCCAGCATAGACGAGGTTGTTCATATCCGTATTATACCATATAATGTCCGTTTTGTCTATAAAAGATATAATTTTCTGCAATGATTTGCCTTTTTTATGCAACCGACTATAATAGACGGGTACACACTTCAAGGAGACGAAATATGTTTTTGATAGCTCTCGGGAACGTGCTGATAACGCTCCTGTATGCGGCGCCGGGGTTTGCGCTGTGCAAGGCGAAGAAGGTATCTGCCGACCATCTCTCAACGCTTTCGGTCGTGCTGGTATATATCTGCGGACCGTGTATGATAATAAATTCCTTTCTGAAGATGCAGTTCGACCTCAATATGCTCGGCGAAATGGGGCTGTTCTTCGCAATTACCTTTGTGCTGCAGTGCCTGTTTATGGGCGCGATGTGGCTAATACTGCGCAAGAAGTTTTCAGACGGCAAATACAGGGTGCTCACGATAGGTTCGGCTATGGGCAACGTCGGCTTTTTCGGTATGCCGATAGTCAGCGCAATGTTGCCCGACTGTCCGGAGGCGATGTGCTATTCGGCGGTGTATGTCTTTTCTATGAACATTCTTACCTTCACCGTCGGCACGTTCTGTCTTACGGGCGACAAGAAGTATATCTCCGTCAGGGGCGCAATACTCAACCCTACGACGCTGGGCGTTGCGGTGGCGTTGCCTCTGTACATATTCGGCGTCGGCGAAATTCTTGAAAGCAACGGCTTTTCCGTTCTGACTTCGGCTGTCGAGCTTGTGGGCAAGATGACCACGCCGCTGTGTATGATTATTTTGGGCATTCGCCTTGCAACGGTCAGCTTTTCAAGGCTGTTTATGCGCCCGCTCGTCTACCTCACCTGTCTATTAAAGCTTGTAGTATTTCCGCTATTCTGCTATTTTGCGGTGTATTTCCTGCCGCTGACGTTTGCGTTCAAGGCGAGCATACTCATTCTGTCGTCTGCGCCCTGCGCGTCTGTCATTCTCAACCTGGCGGAGATGCACTCCGGCGAGACCGAACTCGCCGCAAACAGCGTATTGCTCTCAACGCTGATGTGCTTTGTCACCATACCGCTGCTCGCGCTCATTCTCTGATTGGCTGGAGCCGGGAGGGGGCGTCGCCTTAGAAACGGGCAGACGTCGCTTAAAAAATAATACAAGGCAAAAAAAGACCCCGAACGGCAACTTTTCCGTTCGGGGTCAGCTTTATGTTGTCAGTTCTTTGTGAACACCTTATTGTCCAGCTCTTCGCAGTACTCGCCGCTGTCCGAATAGCCGAGGGAGAGGAAGAATGCCTCCGCGCTCTCGGTGGGCAGGGCATAGATGTCCTTCGCGCCCTCTTCGGCGAGAGCGCTCTCCGCAAAGCGGACAAGCGCCGTTCCCGTACGCCGTCTTCGCAATGCGGGCAGTACGTAAACTTCGCGTATGTCGCCCGCGCCGTCCTTAAAGCACCAGTCGTTTACGGGGTCGTCGGTCTGGTAGATTGCAAAGGCGCATATCTTTCCGCCGTCCTCTGCGACGGCTATGTGCAAAAGCCCCTCCTCATAGTCGGGCAGAATGTATTCGTCAAGGAGGTGGAGGGGGTCGTCCTCGCAGTCAAGCTCCTCATAGTATGCCGTAAACAGCGCGCGGAAGGCGTCATAGTCCCTGAGTTCAAGTTCGCAAATGTTCATCTTGGTGTCCTTATTTTATGGATTGCGCGTGCGCGCGGGTAAAATAATGGCGAGGGCATATACGTGATACGCTCTCGCCGATATTCTTTATTATTCAGCTACGGGATAGATGGAAACCTGCTTGCCGTCCTTGCCGACCCTTTCAAACCTTACGGTACCGTCGATGAGCGCGAAAAGCGTATCGTCCTTGCCTATGCCTACGTTGTTGCCGGGCTTGAACTTGCTGCCCCTCTGTCTTACGAGGATATTGCCTGCAAGCACGTACTGACCGTCAGCACGCTTAACGCCGAGCATTTTGGGGTTACTGTCTCTGCCGTTATCGGTCGAACCGCCGCCCTTCTTGTGGGCGAATAACTTAATAAATAACATTTCCTTAGCTCCTCCCTTGATTATTCTGCCTTAGCTTCTTCAGCGGGTGCAGCTTCGCTCTCTGCCGCAGCCTTCTTAGCGCGGGGCTTCTTGGCTGCGCCTATTGCCGTGACCTTAATCATTGTGTAGGGCTGTCTGTGACCCTGCTTCTTTCTCTCGTTCTTCTTTGCCTTGTACTTGAAGACGATAATCTTCTTTTCCTTGCCCTGAGAAACGACTTCAGCCGTAACAAGCACCTTCTCAACGTCCTTGCCGACCTTAATTCCGTTCTCGTCTGCAGTCATTACAACGGGAAAGGTAACGGTAGCGCCTACTGCTGCGTCCAGCTTTTCCACCTTAGCGGTGTCGCCAACGGAAACTTTATACTGCTTACTTCCGTTTTCAAAAATTGCGTACATAAAAAACTTTGTCCTCCTCTGACCAGTCTCGTCGGATACTAAAATTGCCAATGGCGTAGGCGGCGCCTGAAAATTTGCGCACTTAAAAAGCCCGTTCCGAACGGCTCGATAAAAAATATAACACACTGCGCGCTTTAAGTCAAGCATTTTTGCCCGCCGCGCATATAAAAATGACATTTGCGCACAATATTTTTACCGGATTACGGAGGTTATTATGGGATTTATAAAGAGCGACAGCGAAGTGCTGGCGGAAATCTACCGCAATGCGCAGCTTGCGGTTACGTCAATAGGCGACCTCTTGCCCGAAGTGGACGACGAGGAGATGAAGGAAGAGCTTATGCGCGAGCACGAGGAATACGAGAAGATATGCTCGGAGGCGGCGGGACTTGCAAAGAGGTATAATATCGAACTCAAGGAGCCCTCGCCAATAAAGAAGGCGATGATGTGGAGCGCAATCAAGATGAACGCCGCCGCAGACAATTCGCCCCAGAATGTGGCGCAGATGATGATACGCGGCACGGTCAGCGGGATAACCTCGCTCAAGACGTCCTATACCGACAGCGCGGACATAATGGACGAGGAAATAAAGACGCTTCTAAGGCGTATGATATCCCTTGAAGAGGAATTCGAAAAGGGGCTGAAGCGCTATCTTTAAGGTCGGTTGAGGCTTAAAATTAGGGGCGTTCAGAAAAAATCTGCACAGAAAAATGGCTTGTAAAACGGGGAAGGCGGCGATTATTTTTCGCCGCCTTCCGCCATATATAAGTAGCCGTAAATTTCAGATTGCCCCGCACATATGCCGCGACAAACGCAGCTTTTTTGCGGGCGGAAACGGCGCAGAGCGTCGCAAAAATACCCGCATTTCAGTACAGCAGAATGTGCCCTTCGGGAAGGGGTATGGATGGGGAGGTTATGCTTCTTAGATATACCGATGTCTCCGCATACGTCCTGTGCGGAATTACATATATGCGCGCGTCGGGATAGAGCGAGGAGATGTTCTCCTTCAACGGCAGGCTGTTCACGAGAGTGTTGCACACCTCGAAGTTCAGGTCTATGCATACGGTCGTCGCGCCCTCGTTCAAAAGCGATAAAAGCTTTGCTCTCAGGTCAGTCAGTATGGAAAGGTGGGTACGTACCGAGCCGGAGTGTCTGCACGCGGCGCACTCCTTCAGCATTATGGATGAGGCGGCAATTCCCGTGCGCTTTCTCGTGAATTCCACCAGCCCGAATTTGGACATAGGCAGCACCTTGCACCGCACGTTGTCGCTCTTTAGCGCCCTTTCCAGCTCGGCTACTATGGCCTCGCAGTGCCTTTCGTCGGTCATATCTATGAAGTCTACGACGAACAGTCCGCCTATGTTGCGCAGTTTTACCTGCCTTGCAATCTCCCTCGCCGCCAGAATATTGGTGGCAAACACCGTATATTCCAGACTGTCCTCTCCGGTGAATTTGCCCGTATTGACGTCGATTACGGTCAGCGCCTCCGTCCGCTCTATCACAAGGTATGCGCCGTTTTCAAGTTCGGCACGCGGCTCTAAACTTGCAAGAAACTGCGATGATATGCCATAGCTGTGCATAAGGTCGGTGTGCTCGTCGTGCACCACAAGCTTTATGTTGGGGGGGATATACCCCGCAATGCTCTCGCCGAGCCGCCTGTTGCCCGCATACACCTCGTCGCCGGGGGCGAACATAGTGTCGCGCAACACGCGCACATACAGCGGGCTGTCGCTGTATAAAAGCTCCCCGACGGGCGCCACGGCAAATCTCTCCTTCAGCGCGGCGTATATCTTGCGGTAGTGGTTAATCTCGTTTACCTTTACGCCCTTTACCGCAAAGGGGGCGGCGGTGCGCACAATCGCGCCCTCGCCCGCGTTCAACATTCTCCTCGCGCCGAAGATGAGGTTTTTTCTGAGCTCGTCGTCGCCTATCTTCAGCGATACGCCGATGAAGTCGGAATTGGGCATATAGATGAGGTACTTGCCTATGAACGAAAGATTGGTCGTCACCTTTGCGCCCTTTTTGCCTACGGGCGCCTTTGTAATCTGTACCATAATCTCGTCGCCGACGTTGAGGTTGAGCTCCGAGGGGATGTCTATCTGCGTACCGGCATACTTTCTGCGGTCGGCAACGAGGTCGGCAACCGAGATATAGCAGTGCCGCTCCAGCCCGCAGTCTACAAACGCGGCCTGCATACCGTTCAGGACGTCGGTCACCCTGCCCTTGTATATGTTGCCTATCACCGCGCCGTTGGCGTGCGGCTCGGCAAGGTATTCGGTCAGTCTGTCGTTTTCGGTCACGGCGCATAAATCCAGCCCGTACTGGTCGTCGAAATAGTATTTCTTTGACAAAATCAGAACACTCCTTCGCCGAAAGAGGCGGTCTTGATAATCTTTTCTGCCCTGCCGCCGAACCTTTCGGCAAGGAAAGTGCAGAACAGGTCTGCCCTTAAGTTGTTCTGCCCCGCGCCGAGGGTGAACGCAAGGGTGTTGCCCTGCCATTCAACGGCATATATCCTCGGGCGGATGTCCAAATTCCTGCCCCGCAAGTCGGTAATCTCTATGTTTCGCTGACCAAGAATTTCCTGCGGGTCGAAGGGGGCTATGCCCTCCGCCTCGTATCGGCAGGAGGTGACGGAATTTGCATAGTTGGGATTGACGGGGCTGTACCGTGCGGCAAGGCACTTTATGCCCGTGGGCGAAAACTCGTTGAAAAGCGCCATAAATTCGCCCTCGAACGCCGTCGCCGCCGTGCCGTATTCGGCAACCGACAGTATGCCCAGTGCGGGCGGACTGTTCAAATAAAGTTTCGGGTGGGCGTGGTAGCCCTCGCTCTTTTCAAGCTCTATGCCCGCCCTGCGCATCGTGCGCATTATATGCCGCATAAGGTCGAGGTGGGAGAGGTACTCCGCGCCGTCCGTTCGCGTATATTTAAAGCATATCATATCTCGCCTCTCGCCGCGGGACAGCGCCGCATAAGCCCGCAGGCGTTGCACTTTTTAAGGCAACTGCCCGAAACGGACGCGGCATATGCCGCCTTGCGCTCCCTGATAAAAAATTGCTTGTCTATGCCGATATCTATGAAATCCCAGGGCAGAATTTCGTCCTCTGCGCGCTCCCTCGTGTATTCGTCGGGGGATATTCCGCACTCTTTCAGCGCCTCTTCCCAGCCCTCTGTGTCGAAGTCGTCAATCCAGCCGTCTAATATGCATCCCTTTTTATAGGCGCTCTCGATTACGGCGGAAAGCCGCCTGTCGCCCCTTGCAAGCACCGCCTCCAGCACGGAGGTCTTGAAGTGGCTCAAACTCAGGCTTACGCCCCTTATGAACAGCAGTTTTTTCAGTACTTCGTGCCGTCTTTCAAGCTCCTCGCGCCCTATCTGCCTCTCCCACTGGAAGGGGGTGAAGGGCTTTGGCACGAAGGTCGAAACGGATACGGAAATGCGCAGCGCCTTTTTCCTCGGCGCGGCGTTGTACGCGCCCTTGATGAGGTCGCATATGCGCCTTATGCCCTTTAAATCGTCCTCGGTTTCAGTGGGAAGTCCCGTCATAAAGTACAGCTTGACCGCCGAATATGCCATATCGAACGCCGATTTTGCGGCGTTTATTATCTCCTCTTCGGTGATGTCCTTGTTGATTACGTCGCGCAGGCGCTGCGTGCCCGCCTCGGGCGCAAACGTCAGCGAGATTTTTCGCGCGTCCTGCGCAAATTCGCCGTCAAAGCTGTCCACCCTCAGCGAGGGCAGGGCAAGCGTCACGTCGGAGGGCAAAGCTTTTTTAAGGCTCCTTATCAGCTCGCGGAGTTTGGGGTAGTCGCCCGTCGAAAGGGAGTTGAGGCTTACTTCCTCATATCCCGTCGAGGAGATGAGCGAGCACGCCTGGCGGGTTAAGGTTTCCACCGAGCGCTGCCTGACGGGGCGGTAGATAAAGCCTGCCTGACAGAACCTGCAACCCCTGTAACAGCCGCGCATTACCTCTATAATCGAGCGGTCGAAAACGCTCTCGAGGTTGGGCACGGGCTGGGCAGGGGGGAAGGGTGCGCCGTCGAGGTCGTCGACTATCGCGCGCTTAACCTTTGTTATGCCCTCAAAGCCGCATATTTTCCCGTCTGCACCGTAGTTTACTTTGGTGAGCGCGGGCACATATACGCCGTCCAGCGCCGAGATGCGCGCGTAAAATTCCTCCGTGGTGCCGCCGCACTCGAGGTAGATGTCGGCTACGTCGGCGTCGACGCTCTCTCCGTCTCCTATGAACACTATGTCCACAAAGTCGGCAATTGGTTCGGGGTTTACCGCGCAGGGACCGCCCACGGCAATCAGCGGATAATTTCCGCCCCGCCTCTGCTCGCGCCGCAGGGGAATGTTCGCAAGGTCGAGCATATACAGCATATTAGTGTAACACAGCTCATACTGCAGCGAAAAGCCCACCATATCGAATTCGCCCAGCGGCTTTTTGAGCCCCAGCGAATAGAGGGGTACGCCCGCTTTTTTCAGCCCGTCGCCGAAGTCGCGGTAGGGGGTAAAGCAGAAATCGGCGCAGTAACCCCTGCGCCTGAAGCTTTCGGCTACAATCTTTGTGCCCAGGTTGCTCATTCCCACTTCGTACAGGTCGGGAAATGCCATACAGAAGTTGAAAGGAGCGTTTTCGCTGACTTCCGTGCCGTATTCGCCGCCCGTATAGCGCGAAGGCTTCTCCACGGACAGCAACAAATCTTTTAGTTTTTGTAAATCGACAGTCATATATTCAATTATAGCATCAAGCGCGCAATTAAGCAATCCCCAATTTTCACAAAAACAAGTTATTTTTTGTGCACGGCAGATTGCGCAAAAAAGGGAGGGCGGATAAAAATCCGTCCCCCCCCTACGGCGGAGATTATGAGGCTCTCCTGCCAATATGGAGATCATTTTAAAAATCCTCTTCCGGCACGTCCTCCGAAATGCCGTTGACGAGTTGCTGCGCCGCCGTCAAGGCATCTGCGGCATCGTCCTGCATTCTTTCGTACAGCGCCGTATTTTTTTTGTAAGACCGCCATTTCAATATTATCAGCGGTATGAATATCACGGGAACGGCTATGCAGACCAATATCTCCCACAACTCTGCAGATATTCCTGAGCTTATTGCGTTGATAATCGAGATTATTACAATTATCATTGCAATTACCCCGATTGCCGTGAGTGTGGCGGGCTTTTTGGGTTGGCGTGCGCTTATCGAAGAATAGAACTCGTTTTCAAGCGCACATATTTTGTCGTAGTCGGGCATACGCGTGTCCCTGCCGAAACGCATAGAAACGTAGTTGGTCACGTTTTTGTATGTACGTACGTTTATTTTGCCATCGTTGCCCGTAAATTCCTGCATAAACGCGCCATAGCTCTTTACGTCTACGCCCGCAATTTCCGTGCTCTCGTTGTAAATTTCCTGCGAGCTTATCAACTGCCAGCCGAAAGACGCGTTTACCTGAAGAATATTGCTTTCATACTGCGGCAGAACGCGCTCTGTCTTGTATTCAATCACTCAAAAACCACCCCCAGGGCAAGACTTGCAAGCGGCTTTATGTGCCTTACTATGGTTACGGTAACTATGGGCACTATGATGAGCCCGAAAATCATAAGCAACAGTCACCAAAGTCCGCCGCCCTGCTTTCTTCCCTGAGACAGGGTATAGCGCATTGTGTTGATGCACAGCATTCCCAGCCCCGCCGCAATGCCCCAAAGCACCATAAATACGCCGCATATTATGCCGCCGAATTGGGGGATTGCGCCGCACAGTCCGCCGACCACGATGAGGCAGGCGCATACAATCGTGTAGATGTTCCGCCGCTTTTTCAGCGTTGCGATTACTTCGTCCTGGGTTCCGCCGTTTGAAAAGTTCTGCATAACAATTCTCCTTTTGTATGTTATATGCTCATATTATATTCTCAATAATTGAGAATGTCAAGAATAATTCTCAAAAATTGATAAAATTTTCTTTACAGAAGGGGACAATCGATATGAAATTCAGTGAAAATTTAAAGGCGTTGCGCGCGGCTTGCGGCACGGGACAGAGGGAGATAGCGGCGATGCTGAACATATCGCTCAAGACGGTATCTCATTGGGAGACGGGCTACAGCGAGCCTTCGATAAGCCAGCTCATACAGCTTGCCGATTTTTTCGACGTCACGATCGACGAGCTGGTGGGCAGAAAGAGCTGAAAGTCAGTTGCTCTCAGAAAAAAGCTGACTGAAATTCGCCGCCATATTTCTCGCCGCAAGGCGGCTTGTCCTGCGGAAAAGCGTTCGGAAGAGAATTGCCGCGGACGGCGTCAACAGGGGGGAGCAACCGCAAAATGTTCGGGGCAATAAATTCGGCGCGTGCAAATGCCGAATAAATATTGACATCGGCGATAAAAAATGATATACTTACCGAGTAAAAAAAATTAGGAGTATTACAATGAAATACGAATTCAAAGGCATAACAGTAGAAGAGCTCTCCTACAACCTCAACAGGGTAAGGTTAGAGCCCAACCAGAGGCTGGACATCAAGCCCCAGTTCTCCCGTCAGGTGCGCAAGGCTAACGAAAACGCCAAGCTCAACTTCATCGCGCTTTCGGTTAAAATCCAGACGACCGACGCGGAGCCCAAGCCCTTCAACCTCTCTGCGACCGTTGTCGGCGTGTTTGAACTTGCGGAAGAGCCCAATCCCCAGCAGGAGCGTTCCTTCGTAATAGAGGCGACACAGCTTCTCTATCCCTATCTCCGTTCGACGGTCACCAACCTCACGGCGCAGGCGTACATGAGCTGCGCAACGGCTTGGTTGGCCTCGTCGGAGTCGTAGTCTGTGTAGTAAGTCAGCATCTTGTCATAGTCGAAGTCGCGATAAGCGAACACCGATGCGGTATCCCAATGGTTATAAAACAGCTTGTTGTTTTTCAGTTCGGCAATATCCTCATTCAGATAACGCCATGTACCGTTACTCGTAATTATGATTCTGCGGCCGTTCTCCGCCGACAGAGTGTCGAACGGTATGGACGGCAATTCGTCCAGCATAAGCTGTGCACGTTGCGCCGAGACCTCTCCCGAAGCGAAAGTCAAAAGCGCGAAAAGCAATATTGCTGTATTCTTTATCTTCATCAATCAAAAAGTCTTTCTCTCACATAACGGTTGTGCCACGCTCCTGTC
>CASEDP010000021.1 GCA_949286835.1 uncultured Clostridia bacterium
CCTGCCGCTCTTTAAGTAAAGCGTATCCTGATTGCCGTAGAGCAGGCAGTTTGCAATTACCGCCTGGTCGCCGTTTATGGTCAGCGCAAGACCCTGGGGAGAAGCTTCCTTAGACGCGTCGTTGATATAGTCGAAGTCGTTCCTTATTGCAAGGTTATATGCCTTGAAGCCCGTGCCGTTTACGTGCAGCGTTGCGCAGTCAAGCCCGTACGCGCCGCCCGAAACGATGTCTGTCGTCGACTCTACCGCAGAATAGGTGAGTATCGACTTATCCGTGCCCTCGCCTATGAGTACGAGGTTGTCGAGAGAGGTCGTAACCTTTTCTTCATACCTGCCCTCGGCGATATATACTACCTTAGTCACGTCCTTAGCAAGGTCGCAGCCCTCCAGGAAGTCGAGCGCGTCGGTGAGCGTTGCGAACGTCTCTACGCCGCCGACCAGCGTGCCGTTAGCCACATCCGAAGCGGCGTCTACGTTGACGTAAATCTTGCCGTCGACGGGTACGGGTACGCTTGCGGTGACCGAAATCTTGAGTTCTACAGCCTGATACGAACCGTATGTAAGGCTTATGGTGTAGTTGCCGACCTCATTCATATTGTATGTGTCGGAGAGGCTGTAAGCTCCGGCTGCAAGCTCTTCCTCTAAGCCGTCGCTCCATACCGCCTTGACGACGAGGTTTTCCTGGTCGAGCTTGTCGCCCACCCTGTATGTATGGGTCATAAACTCGTCATATACCTTGAAGCCCGTCTCTTCCACGACGTTTACGGTATAGGTATCCGTCTTTGTCTCGTCCTCGAGCGATTTTACGGTTATCGTATATGTGCCCTTTGCGCCGCCGTTGAATTCGGTGGAAACCACCTCGTAGTCAACGCCCTCGGTGAGGACGAGCATTACGCCGTCGGAATAGCTGCCCATTACCACAAGTCCCGCAGAGGAAAACGCCTCTCCCTTCCTGAACCTTATTGTGGCATTGCCCGAATTAACGTCTATCTTGGTTATAGCGGCGTCGTCGCTCTTGATGTTGGTCGAAGCCGACTTAAGGCGATAGGAATTGCCCTCCACCATCCATACGTTTTCAAAGTCGAAGCCGAGCGTGTCCTTGAGGTATGCCGCGCTGTCCGTACCGACGCCCGTCGCGCCCGTCACGGTCACGCCCTCGACGGTGACGATATTTTCATATACGCTTGCGGTGGGCGCCTTCTTTGCAATGAGCGCGCTGTTGGAGCTTACTATGAGCACGTTCTTTACCGTCAGCGTAGCGCAGGCTCCGTTGCCCGAAATTATCGCGTTGTTGGTGGGGTTGGCTACCGTGCTGTCGATTACGGCATTTTCAACCGATACGATTGCGCCCGCACGCGTACGACCTGCAATGAGCGCGCCGTTGCCGCTCGAGCCCTTGAGCTCGCCCGCTATATCGAGGTTCTTGAACGAAACGCTCGTCTTTGCAGGAAGGTCGCCGACAAGCAGACCGCCGTACTGAGAACAGGATGCCGTACAGCCGTTTTTGGTCGTTATCTCGGATATGGTTATATTCGCCTCGCCCTTTTCATTTCTCGCAAACAGAAGTCCGCAATAGGTACTCGTCGTCGAGACGGAGCAGGAATTGAACTCTATCTGGGAGATAGCGCTCGTACCCATGCAGGTACCGGCAAGAAGCCCCGCAGACTCGCTGCCCGAAGTCACCGAGCAGTTGAGGAACTTGACGTTCTTTACCGTGCCGCCGCTTATGCTCTTGCAGAGCAGTCCTACTTTGGACGTGCCAGCCGCATATGTGGCGTTCTTTATCGTATAGCCGTTGCCGTCGAACACGACGCCCGTGCCTATTACGGCCTTGGCGTCGTCCTCTATTGCAACGCCGCTGAGGTCTATGTCGTTGGTAAGTTTATATGTGCCGGCAAGCGTCGCCGCCGTCCTGAAGTTGAGGAAATCTTCAATGGTGGAGATGTGCGTCACGCCCTCTTCATATCCGCAGACGTCGCATATTCCGTCGTCGTTTTCATCGACGTGGGCGGCAAAGCTGCCCTTTTCGGAAGTGTGTTCGCAGGTGGCTGCGTGCCAGTGTCCCGTCTCGTCATACGTCCACTTATCCGAATAGGTATGCTCGTGCGGCACCTCCATCTGGTAGCCGCAGACGTCGCACTTGCCGTCCTTGTCGGCGTCGTAGTGTCGTCGCAAGTAGGAAGTCTCCAGTGCCCCGTCTCGTCCTTAGCCGTGAACTTATCCGAATAGGTATGTTCGTGCGGCTCTTCGATTACATAGCCGCAGACGTCGCACTTGCCGTCCTTGTCGGCGTCGGTATGGGCGGCAAAGCTTCCCTTTTCCGATGTGTGTTCGCAGGTTGCGGCGTGCCAGTGACCCGTTTCGTCGCTCGTCCATCCAGGAGCATAGGTATGCTCGTGTTCCTGCGGCTCTTCGATTACATAGCCGCAGACGTCGCACTTGCCGTCCTTGTCTGCGTCGGTATGAGCGGCAAAGCTGCCCTTTTCGTCCGTATGTTCGCAGGTTGCCGCGTGCCAGTGCCCCGTTTCGTCGCTCGTCCAGCCTGCGGCATAGGTATGTTCGTGTTCCTGTTGTTCTTCGATCACGTAGCCGCAGACGTCGCACTTGCCGTCCTTGTCGGCGTCGGTATGAGCGGCAAAGCTTCCCTTTTCCGATGTGTGTTCGCAGGTGGCTGCGTGCCAGTGGTCGCTCGTCCAGCCAGGAGCATAGGTATGCTCGTGTTCCTGCGGCTCTTCGATTACATAGCCGCAGACGTCGCACTTGCCGTCGTCGTTTTCGTCAACGTGCTCGGCAACGTCACCCTTCACGTCGTCGTGCCCGCAGGTTGCCGCGTGCCAGTGCTGCGTTTCGTCAGACGACCATTTGTCCGAATAGGTGTGGGTATGGCAGCCCGCCAAGCCGGCTATACCTGCCGAAACCGTACCCGCAATGACGAATACGGATAGCAACTTCGATAATTTGTTCATCTTTTCTCCCCTTTACCGACCGTTTAACTTATATAACGGTCAGGTACAAAACTGTAGTATAATTATAATGTATAAATGCCCTGCCGTCAATATCATTTTGTAATTTTTTATTATAAATTTGTGACGTAATAACAATGCCGCAGACAAAAAAAGAATAAATTTCACAACGGCGGCGCAACACGGGTATATGGCGCCGCATAATCGGCGCAGACGTCAACGCCGACGCCCTCGCCGTCCGACGGCAAAGCTCACGAAAAAACAAATGTCGCCGCAGCTTAACTAAACTGCGGCGACATTTGCAGCCATTAAAAAAGGTATCGGCGGAAACCGATACCTTTTGCAAACATTGTAGAAATTATCTCTTCGAGAACTGAGGTGCGCGACGTGCCTTCTTGAGACCGTACTTCTTTCTCTCCTTGACCCTGGGGTCGCGGGTTAAGAAGCCTTCCTTCTTGAGTGCGGGACGGCAATCGGGTTCTGCCTGAAGCAGAGCGCGCGCAATGCCGAGGCGGATAGCGCCAGCCTGACCGGTATAGCCGCCGCCGTAGACGTTTACCATTACGTCGTACTTGCCCTCTACGCCGAGAAGTGCAAGGGGCTGCTTTACCTGATACTGCACGAGAGCCTGAGGGAAGTAATCTTCAAAAGCTCTGTCATTTATAACGATAGTGCCCGTTCCTGCGGGAATGAGGCGTACTCTGGCAATTGCCTTCTTCCTTCTGCCCGTTCCCCAAAACTGCAACTTTTTCTTTAAATTAGCCTTAGCCATATTCCTTACCTCTTACCTTAAAATAATTTGAGTTCTTCGGGCTTCTGTGCAGCGTGAGCGTGTTCTGCCCCCTTATAAACCCTTAACTTCTTAATCATATCTCTGCCGAGAGAGTTCTTGGGAAGCATACCCTTTACAGCCTCGTAGACGGCAAGATCGCTCTTCTCTTCGAGCATCTTCTTGTAGGAAATCTCCTTGAGACCGCCGATATAGCCTGTATGATATCTGTAGAACTTATCCTCGAGCTTCTTACCGGTAAGAACGACCTTATCGGAATTTACTATTATAACGAAGTCGCCGCAATCTACATTGGGCGTAAAAGTAGGCTTATTCTTGCCGCGAAGTATTGCAGCGACCTTAGAAGCCACCCTTCCCAGAGGGACGCCTGCTGCGTCGACAACGTACCACTTTCTTTCAACTGTCTGGGCATTTGCCATATAGGTTTTCATTGTTTTCTCCTTACCGAATTCACTCGGAAATCGGCATATTTTTAACCGAATTTTTTCTTTTTCCCGTCAATGTAAAACTATTTTATTATTAAATGAAAGTTCTGTCAAGCCGTTTTGAGTGCGGTTTACAAAGTTTTTTATAAATTTAAAATATTTTTTGAAAAGTGTGCTTAAATGTAAAATTTACCCTGCCTTATCAAGACAGGGTAACTCTTTTAAGCCCGTTTTGTCACTTTACGAGTATAGCCTTTATCCTCTTTACGCCTGCGGAAACGTTCTCCTGCTTGGCAATTTTGAAGGTGCCGAGGAGCCCCGTATGCTCTGCGTGGGGGCCGCCGCATATCTCCTTGGAGAAGTCGCCGATAGAATACGTCTTTACGACCTCGCCGTACTTGCTCTCGAAAAGCCCCGTAAAGCCCTCCTTTTTCGCTTCGTCGAGCGTCATCTCCTTCATAACTACGGGTATGTCCGCCTTTATGACGTCGTTGACCATATCCTCTACCGCCTTGACCTCTTCCGGGGTGAGCTTGCGCGCGAAGTTGAAGTCGAAGCGCAGCCTCTCTTCGGTTATGTTGGAGCCCTTCTGCGCAATGTCTTCGGAGCAGACTTTCCTGAGCGCCGCGTGGAGAAGATGGGTTGCGGTGTGCAGGTTTGTCGTCTGTTCTTTGTGGTCGGCAAGTCCGCAGGCGAACTTCTGTTCGCTGCCCGCCCTCGACTTTTCCTGATGCTCCTTATAAGCCTTTTCATAGCCCTCGACGTCGACCTTAAGCTGTTTTTCGGCAGCCATTTCCTGAGTTATCTCGACGGGGAAGCCGTAGGTGTCGTACAGGTGGAACGCCGTTATGCCGTCTATCTCTCCGCCTGCGGGAAGGGATGCGGCTACCTTTTCAAATTCTTTTATGCCCTGAGCGAGCGTCTTGGAGAACTTTGCCTCCTCCTTGTTGAGTTCTTCCTCTATCCTTGCGGAGTTTGCGACGAGTTCGGGATATACGTCGGCATACTTTTCGATAATCGTCTTGGACACCTCGTTGAGCGCGCACTGGGGAAGTCCTATGTTCCTGCCGAAGCGGACAGCCCTCCTTATAATTCTCCTTAAGATATAGCCCTGGTCGGTGTTGGAGGGGGCAATTCCCCTGGTGTCGCCTATCATAAAGGTTGCAGTCCTGACGTGGTCCAGAACTACCCTGAACGCCTTGGTCGTTGCGGCGTCGGCGCCGTACTTCAGCCCCGTTATCTCCTCCATCTTGGCGATTGCCTTTTCAAAGATGTCGGTCTCGTACACGCTGTCCTTGCCGTTGAGTATGCAGAGCGTCCTTTCAAGTCCCATACCCGTGTCGACGTTGCGCTGCTTCAAGGGCTCATACTTGCCCTCTTCGTTCTTGTTGTACTGCATAAACACGTCGTTCCAGATTTCGAGGAAGGTGCCGGAAGGCGCCTTGTCGAAGTCATAGGGACCGAGCTTGTCCGCCTCCGCGTGGTTTCTTATTATGTGCATCTCGGTGTCGGGACCGCAGGGACCGGTAGTGCCCGCGGGACCCCACCAGTTTCCGCTCTTGGGAAGGAAATAGACGTTCTGGGGGAGTATTCCGCACTCCAGCCACTTATTTGCGCTCTCCTCGTCCTTGGGGCAGTCCTCGTCGCCCGCAAAGCAGGTGACGGCTATGTCCTCCACGGGAATGCCGAGATATTCGGGAGAAGTCAGAAATTCAAACGACCAGGGTATCATCTCCTCCTTGAAATAGTCGCCGAGCGACCAGTTGCCCAGCATTTCAAAGAACGTGCAGTGAGCGGCATCGCCGACCTCGTCTATATCGCCCGTCCTGACGCACTTCTGCACGTCGGTGAGGCGCTTGCCGGCGGGGTGCTTTTCGCCGAGAAGATAAGGCACGAGCGGGTGCATTCCCGCCGTGGTGAACAGCACCGTCGGGTCGTTTTCGGGAATGAGCGACGCCGACGCGATTACGGCGTGTCCCTTGCTCTTGAAGAAATCGAGATACATCTTTCTTAAACTTTCACTTGTCAACTTTTTCATAATGAATAGTCCCTTTGTCGTTGATTTTGTCTTTAAAGCCGCAAAGACAAACTTCTGCTGATTTACTGATTATTGCGCTTTGCGCGACGCATATGCGGGGTGCGGGGAAGCCGCCCCTCCCTGCGCCGCACAATACATAATTATAATATATTTTGCAGTAAAGTCAACTGTTATTTCCTGTTTACCGAATAACCGTCCTTTGCGTCCTTTACGGCATAGCCCATCTCGTCGAGTTTTTTCCTCAGCTCGTCTGCGACAGCCCAGTTCTTTTCCTTCTTTGCCTGCCACCTCTTTTCGGCAAGCGCCATAACGTCGGCGGGGATGTCCTCCTTCACTCTCTTTTCCTCCACCTCTTTGAGGTAGTCTGCGGCGCCCTTTTTGAAGAGCCCTAAAAGCGAATATGTCTTCCTTATCTGCATCACGTCGTCGGCACAGCTATTATCGCCCGCCGCCAGCTTCGCGGCGACCTTTTTGAACAGCCCGAAGAGGTCGGAGATGGCGAGCGCAGTGTTGAAATCGTCGTCCATACACCTGTCGAAACGCTCGTCTATTTCAGGGTTGCCCTTTTCGCCCTTGCCGAACTTTTCCTCCACGGCGGCTATCGTGCGGTAGAACTCCGAAAGGTGTTTTTCGGCATCGGGGAAGAGGTTGTCGGTTATGTTTATGTCGTTGCGGTAGCTCGTAGAGAGCAGCGCGAACTTTATCGCCTCGTTGGTGTACTTTTTGAGCAGATCCTCGAGGAGCAGGGAATTCCCGAGGCTCTTGGACATCTTCTGCCCGTTGACCTTGATGAGCCCGTTATGCGTCCAGTACTTTACGAAGCGCTTGCCCGTAAGGCTCTCGGTCTGGGCAATCTCGTTTTCGTGGTGGGGAAAGATTAAATCCCTGCCGCCGCCGTGAATGTCAATCTGGTCGCCGAAAGCGGCGCGGTTCATTGCCGAGCACTCTATGTGCCAGCCCGGTCTGCCGTCCCCCCAGGGCGAATGCCAGCTTATCTCCCCCTCCTTTGCCGCCTTCCACAGCGCGAAGTCGGCGGGATTGCGCTTCTCTTCGCCGTTTTCAATCCTGACGCCGTCGAGCATATCCTCTACCGTTCTGTTGGAAAGACAGCCGTAGCCCCTGAAGCTTGCGACGTCGAAATATACGTCGCCGCAGGGCGTGGCATAGGCGTGTCCCTTTTCTATGAGCGCGGAGATGAAGTCCTGAATGTTTGCGATGTTCTCCGTCGCCTTGAGCCACACGGTGGGGTCGTCGATGTCCATCTCGCGCATAACGGCGTCAATCTTCTCTATCGTCATCTCGGCATACTTGTCCGCGGGTATACCCGTCTCCCTGGAGCGGGCGATTATCTTGTCGTCGACGTCGGTGTAGTTGCGCGCATACGTGACGGCATACCCCTTCTTTTCGAGATATTTCCTCACTATGTCGTATATCAGCGCCTGAAAACCGTGACCTATGTGCGCCTCGCCGGAGACGGTTATGCCGCAGGCATACATCTTTACCTTGCCCTTTTCGATGGGCACGAACTCTTCCTTAGTTCTTGTCAGCGTGTTGTAAATTCTCATCTTCATTCACCTTATCGCGTGCGTTTAATTTTTCTTCGAGGGCGATTACCCTCTCCCTCAGGGCGCACAGTTCCCTGAGCATAGGGTCGTCCTTTTCCTGGACGAGGTCGACGCAGTCGCGGCTGCCGCCGATTCTGACTATTCTTGCGGGCACGCCGACGACGGTGGCGTGCGCGGGAACGTTGCGCAGCACAACCGCGCCCGCGCCTACCTTTGCATAGTCGCCGATTGTTATATTGCCGAGTATCTTAGCGCCCGCCGAAATGACGCAGTTTTCGCCCACCGTGGGGTGGCGTTTGCCCACTTCCTTGCCCGTGCCGCCCAGCGTGCAGCCCTGATAGAGCACGGTGCCCGTGCCCACTTCCGCCGTCTCGCCTATGACCACGCCCTCGCCGTGGTCGATAAACACGCCCGGGGCGATCTTCGCGGCGGGGTGTATTTCAATGCCCGTCGTGAACTTGGTCCACTGGCTGACTATCCTTGCGAGCAATTTGAGGTGTATCCTGTACAGGAAGTTTGCCAGCCTGTGACGGGAAAGCGCCTTGACGCCGGAATAGGTCAGCCATATTTCAAACTTGCTTCTGGCGGCGGGGTCGTTGCGCTTTGCCGCATCGATATCCATTCTCAGTCTTTTAAAGAACACTTTTCTTCTCTCCGTTGCGCCTGACTATAAAAAAAGGCGCCTCTACATATATATGTAAAGGCGCATTACCGCTGTTCCACTTTACTTTACAGCCGCATTGCGGCTGCCTTGTTGCCTCGCTTACGGGGAGGTTTCCGCGGGGTATTGACCCGACCCTGGACGAAATGCGTCCTGAGGCGGCGCATAGACCCGGACGCTTAAAGGGTACTTTCAGCAGATGTCCCCCTCTCTTTGTTAAGCGGCAATTGAGCTTTTTCCGCCCCGTGGGCTTTTAAATTTTTTATAATTATAACCTATCGCCCCGACAAATGCAACTAAATTATCAGGTTTTTGCCGACATTTTGAACACGTCGCGCGATTTGCCCATCACGAATATGTGGTCGCCCTCTTTGAATACGAAATCGGGCATAGGCGAAGGGTCAAGCTGTTTGCCCCTCTTTATGGCTATTATGTTTATCCTGTATTTCTTGCGGACGTCGAGTTCGGAGATGGACTTATTTTCCCAACCCTTCATTATGGGCACCTCGAATATGGCATAGCCGTCGGTAAGCCCTATATAGTCGAAGATGTTGTTGCCGTTATGGCGTATGGCAAGTTTGTCCGCCGTCTCGCCGTCGGCATAGATTATCTCGTCCGCGCCGACCTTTTTGAGTATTTCGCACTGCACGTCGTCCCTCGCGCGGGAGGCTACGTACTTTGCGCCCAGCTTTTTGAGGGTTATCGTCGTTATTATCGACGCTTCGAGATTGTCGCCCACGGTGACGAAGCAGATGTCGAAGGAGGGAATGTCCAGCTCGGAGAGCACCTCTTCGTGCGTGTATTCTGCAATCCTCGCGTCGGCAATACGGGAAGCGAGGCGGTTAATTCTCTCCTCGTTGCTGTCCAGCACCATCACGTCGTGCCCTAAATCCTGCATCTTTTCGGCAAGGTGGCTGCCCAACCTGCCCATACCGATTATCAAAACTGACTTTTTCATTTCAAAGACCTCTTAATTTCGCTTAACCTACCATTATTTTTTCGCACACGCAGGAGATGGTGACGGGCTTTTTCTCGCCCGCAAAGAGCAATATGAACGTAAATCCGCCCACCCTGCCGAGCGTCATAAGCAACATAAGTACGAGCTTGGAGACGGTTCCGAGTTCCGCCGTTATGCCCATAGAGAGCCCGACGGTATTTACCGCGGAGAGCACCTCGAAGGAGACCTCCTCCAGCGTAAACGCGTCGCCTTCCGCACACAGAATTATCAGACAGCTTACCACAGTGAGCACGAGATAGAGACACACGACGGCGCACGCCTGCACTGCCGCATCCTTTTCAAAACGGCGCTTGAAGATGTGCACTTCATCCTTTTTCCTCGCCACGGAGATCGCAGAAAGCAGAAATACCGCCAAAGTAGTCGTCTTTACGCCGCCCGCGGTAGAGCCGGGGCTGCCGCCGACGAACATCAGCATATCGCTCAAGAGTATGCCCGCTGAGGACATATTTGCATAGTCTATATTGTTGAAGCCCGCCGTCCTCGGCGTGACCGACATAAACAGCGAGGCAAGCAACTTTGTGCCCGCGCCCTCGTTGCCGATTGTAAGCGGATTATTCCACTCGATGAGCGCAAAGAGCAGCCAACCGACGAGAACGAGCACCGAAGTTGCAACGAGCACTATCTTTGTATGCAGCGTGTACTTCGTGACGTGTATTCCGTTCTTTACTATGTCGCCCCAGACGAAAAAGCCTATGCCGCCGATTATTATGAGCAACACCACAGTCAGAGATATCACGGGGTCGCCGACGAAAGCGCACAGCGACACCGTGCCGTTTGCGTCGGTTATGGTGAAACCCGCGTTGCAGAACGCGGAAATAGACGTGAACACCGCCTGCCATATGCCCATCCCCCAGCCGTAGACGGGCACAAAGGAAAAGCACATAACGAACGCGCCGAGAAATTCAAAGGACGCCGTGCCGATGAGTATATACAGCACAAGTTTTTTCAGCCCGGCAAGGCTGTTGCTGCCCGCAGACTGCATTACGAGCTTCCTTTCCGAAAGGCTTGTGTGCTTTTTTGTGTACAGCATTATCATAGACAGTATAGTTATGAACCCCAGACCGCCTATCTGAATTAAAAGAAGTATTACCGCCTGTCCGTAATACGACCAGTGACCGAAAGTATTTGCAATTGTCAGCCCCGTAACGCAGACGGCACTGACGGCGGTGAACAGGCTGTCGATGAACCTGACGCTGCCGTCGCTGGTCGCGGCGGGAAAACATAAGAGAGCCGTGCCGAGAGCTATTATGAATAAAAGGCTCAGCGCGACGATTGCCGCGGCGGGCAATCTGAACTTTTTAAACTTCTCCATAAGCCATTCTATTATATTATAATCGTGCCGAAAAATCAACTTTTATGCGGCACAGACCGCCTTAATAGTTTAACATTTCCAAACTGTAACTTTTTCACACCGTGTTTACATTATGTGTTTATTTGTTGCACCATATCCTTGACTTTACGCTGCAACTGTATTATAATGTTTACAATGAATTTAAAATCTGTTAGGTATTAACAAAGGAGTTAGTATTATGAAGCGTGAGAGAATAGAAGAAATTGCCGAAATTTTAGACAAGCGCGGCAAGATGTCGCTCGACCAGCTCGAAAAGGAATTCCCCAGCGTTTCCCAGATGACCTTAAGGAGAGACCTGTACCAACTTGAAGAGGACGGAAGAATTATCCGCATCCGCGGCGGCGCAATGTCCGTAAAGGAAGTCCAGAAAGTTTCGGGCGAGGCATATACCAAAAAGACGACGATAAACACCGACGCCAAGATAGTCATAGCGCAGAAGGCGTCCTCGCTCATAGACGAGGGCATCTCCCTCTTCCTCGACGGCGGCACGACGGCGATGTACCTTTCCAAAGAAATGCCCGACATCGCCTGCAACATCTTCACCAACGGCATAGCCGTGGCAATGGAGCTTGCACAGAAGAAGAATGTACAGATAACCGTCGTCGGCGGACAGCTTATGAAGGATAACCTCTCCACCGCGTCGCCCGCGGCGAGGGAATACTTCGCGGCGACTAACTTTGAACTTGCAATCGTCTCCGCCACCGCATTCACGCCCGAAAACGGCTTCTCCTGCAACAGCCAGATTGAAAGCGACCTCTTGAAGCAGGTGTTCCAGAAGGCAAGGCACGTGTATATGATGCTCGACAGCTCCAAGATAGGCAAGATAAACCCCTATACCTTCGCGCATATCGAGGATATCGACGTACTCATAACCGACGACAAATTCCCCAAGGAATACAAGGCAATTTTCGAGGAAAGCAACATAGTAGTAATGTAACTCCGCATACCGATATAAATTCAACCCCTTCCCGACGGGAAGGGGTTTTGTGTTGCCTAAGATGAGCCGCACGGCGCGGTTGGGCGCGGCATATGCCGCGACGAAAGCCGTTCGCCCGCCCCTGAAGTCGGACGCAGAATTGCCCGCAGGGTACGGTATATGCCGCAACGAGCGTCAGTCGCTCCACTTATGCGTGGCAAGCGTGCGGTCTTTTACGTCGTCGTAAAATTCAAAGTACTTGCGGCGGATATCCTCCACCCCGTCGCCCTTCTCTATTCTTCCGAAGAACTCCTCGAGCTCCTCCTCGGAAAAATCAGCAGGGTCAAATTCTCCGTCGAACGCCGACGAGAGTTTCATCAAATCGAGCTTTGAAATTGACATTTTTTACCTCTTACTCAGCCGTTTCTTGAGGGCGGGTATAGCAGTCACTCCCCTGAAAATGAGCTGAACGCCGAAAATTATAAGATGCAGGTCTATGTGGTGCAGAGGATCGTATAAAAGCAGGAACGCAAACACGAGCTCCGCAATGCCCTTTACTATGTAGTAAGCCGAGTGCATACCCCTCGCAATTCGGCTGAACGCGTGGTTGAAGGCGTGTGCGCCCTCGAAAAGTCCGAGTATGCCCCATACCGTGGGAATGAACACGCTCGCCCACGCACTGTCGAGAATTATAAGCACGGACAGCGCCATTAAAATCAGCGAGGACGCCGTCTTGTTGCTCTCCGTATGCACATACTCTCTGCTCTTTATCGCAAAGACAAAGCGCACGACGCCCACAACCGCCATCATCGCGCCGACAATATAGGGCAGGGCAAAGGTCATATGCGAAGTTATGCTCACGCACAACGCGCCGACTATTATATAGACTGCGGAGAGGAGATAGAGAATTGTATCTTCCTTAAGATGGGCAATCTTTTCGACAGCCCTGGCGTTGGTCTGCGGCGAAAACTCCTCTATTATGAAGTCGCCGCTGCGCACCGCGTCCGCCATTGCGCGTTCGCCCGCATACCTCTCCCTGTCTTCGGAATATCCCGAATAGGAATACTCCTCTTCATCGCCCGAAAAATATGCGCCACTGCCGCCCGAAACTACGGTCGTTCCCTCTGAATATCCCGAATAGGAATATTCTTCCTCGTCGCCGACAAGAGCGTTGACAGCTTCGGTGTTGCGTATTTCATCCCCCATAATCTTTCCCCCCTGAAAAGGCAACGCCTGTTACTCTATGAGTATAACACAAAAAAACACCGCTGTCAATGCTGACTTGCTTTTCAGGGCTTGCAAGGGAAGCGGGCAAGTGATATAATATACGCAGATTTAAAGGACGGTATTATTATGGGAAAGCGTGCAGACAGGGCGAAAGAACTCTTTTTCGAGGGATATAATTGCAGCCAGGCGGTTGTCGGGGCGTTCATAGATTTGTTCGATATGGACGAAAAGACGGCTATGCGCTTTTCCGAAGGGCTCGGCGGCGGTATGGGCAGAATGAGGCTGACCTGCGGCGCGGTTTCGGCAATGGCTCTCCTTGCGGGGCTCAAGATGTCCTCCGGCGCAGGCGGCGATTTGAAGGGACGAGGCGAACTGTATGCCGTAATACGCCAGATGGCGGAAGAATTCAAGGAAAAGAACGGCAGCGTCATCTGCGCCGACCTGCTCGGGGCGGCACTGCCCAAAGATAACTCCGCTCAACCCGAAGAGCGCACGGCGGAATACTACAAGCGCCGCCCCTGCGCCGACAAGATTTACGAGTGCGCGCTCATAGTCGAAAAATACCTCTGCGACGGCGAGTGACCGCGTCTGCGTCGCGAATAGACGCGCCGGCTAAGCGGGCGGCAATTTCCCCGTACTTCCGACGCGCCTGCGTTGCGCGAAAATCAGATAAACCGCTCTGCGCGGCGGCGCGGGCGACAATTTCAATGCGGCAAAAAAGGGACATATGCGGAAAGCTCTCCGCGCTGTGTCCCTTTTATCTTTTTATTCGCAGGCGATATAGCTGTAGAGCGTATAGCCGAACCTCTGCGGTCTTGAATATTCCCTGCAGGAAAGGTATGTATAGTCGTCTGAAATCAGCATATTGCCGTAAAATGCGCCGTCCCCGCCGTACTTTGCATAGCTGTCGTCGGCGGCGACCTCGCGGCATTGCTCTGCCGAAAACGCTGTTTTTGCGACCTCCCCGAAGTACTCTAACGCCGCCTTAAGACTGTCGGCGTCGGGGCTGTCCGCTCCCTCTTCATTGACTATGTCGAAAGTGCACCTCGCCGCCATAAGCTGGTGCTCTTCAAAGTAGATAAATTCTATTTCTATGTCGCCGTACTCGTCGTCGGCGTCCTGCGAGATGACGAGCTTCGCATAGCCGCCGAGCGCTGTTGGTCTTTCGATTTCCTTAAGCGCCTGCCTGTAAGTCAGCGTATGTCCGTTGCGCTCCGCCAACTCCTCCAGCCTGTCGCAGTAGGCGTTGAAACAGCGCTCGGCTCGCTCCTCGTCTATCCTCTCATAGTCGGCATTGGCGAAGTATATTTTTTCCGACAGCGTGACGCCGACGGGCATAAACGCCCAGCAGAGTATGAGGGCGAGCGCGGTCAATACGACTGTCTTTTTGAAGGCTGTGCCCCTGATAAGCCCGAGCACCGACGCTACGAGCAAAATCGCCACGGCTATGCCTATGCCGATAAACGCGCCCCAGGCGATGACTGTGGCGGTCAGCTCGTGGGGCTCCACGGGCAGCCCCGTGAAATATGTCCTTATGCATTCTATTCCCACCCACAGCGCGATTGCTGCAAAGAGTATGTTTATCGCCGCAATGACGATATTGCCTTTTCCCTTCATTTCGGATCCCTCTCTGTAAATTTCTGTCCGTTACAGCCCGATGCGCAATTCCCGTTATGATCGCCGCGCTTCGGCTCTTTGCGCTTCAGCCGTCCTATGTCAATGCGCCATAGTCAGCCCGCCGTATGTAAATTTAATAGTCTTATACTGCCCCGTGATGTCCGACCATTCCCACTCTTTACAGCGGATATAGCCGAACTTTCCGCACTTTTTGAGCTGTCCCGAGTAGCCGTCGTGGGCATATTCGGCATACTGCCCGTCGGACAGTATATCCAGGCTCTCCTCCTCCGTGACGGCGTCGAGCGCGAGAGCGTTATAGCATTTAATCGCATCATCCAGCCCGTCCAGCGCAATATCCCCGCCGACGGGAGACGTGAACTCCGTCTCCGCAGCAATATCCATTCTGCCATACGCATTAAGATATGTCAACTCAATGTCGACTGCAAAGCTCTCCCCGTCGCCGAGTGAGAACCCGCATATCTTTTTACTGCCTCTGTCCGTCCTCGCGAAGCCGTCCTCGCAGACGAGCGCATAGCCGTTCTCCGCGGCGAGCGCCTCTATCTGTCTGCCATAGCCGGTCAATATGCCGTCTATGTCCTTTTGGTCGATGCTGACGAACCCCGTGCGGTTATAGAAGTATTCCGCGACGTATGGCGAGACGGGAATAAACAGCCACATAACCGCAAACACGGCGGTGAACGCTATGACCGTCTTTCTCAATTGTCTGCCCTTTACGGCAAGCACAATGCCCGCGATTACGAGGGCGAAAAAGATTATTGCCGTCAGCATCATCACGACCCACGCGGTGCCAAAGACCCACACCGTTGCCTCCGAAGGGTATCCGACGACATATTCTCGCATCATCTCTATGCCGAATACAAGCGAAAGCAGGGCTGCAGCCCCGTCAAACGCGCACACCATAATTCTTTCAGCTTTCATTTTATAAATACTCCGATGGAAATTTATGTTTCCGACTAACTCTCGGCTGTCCTCATTATTTAGGCGGCTCTTCACTTGCACAACGAGTTAATTCTGAATACTAGCTGTCTGAAAGAGCCGTAGTCGTTTGAGTAATTGAATTGGTTCGCGTTGATGTAAGAGAATTTATCGAGAGCTCTGAATTGCCCCGTATACCCATACCATTCCTCTTGCGCATACTCCTCTTCAAAAGCCGTCTCCAGACAAATATCGGAACTCAATTCAAAACCTGACAGAGCATTCACATACTCAAGAGCGCGGTCAGGCTTTGAAAAGTCGTACTCTTCATCCCTTCCCGTTGAAATGGTTACCTCGGCATAAAGATTGAGCCGCCCATAATTTTTGTGGTAGATAAGTTCTATTTTAACCGTCAAACCGTCGTCGCCGCTTACCTTCGCCGCAGATCTTTCAGTTTTGTCTACCGTGGTTATATTTCCGCGTGTGTATTATCTCCGTTATTCTCTGCAATCGCGTAAATTTTTGTGAATACAACTCCCTTTGACTTTCCAGCTCATCGTAATTCAGACGTTCGTATCCGCTATTGTTGCAGATTGAGCCGGCAATGGGTACAGCAGCAAAGGGAGAGAACCAGAATACTGCCAGCGCAGAAGGCATAATTACTGTTAAAGTTCTCATTCTCTTGTCAGAGATAGCCAATTTTATTCCTGCAACAAACAATGCAAGGAAAAATATTCCCGATAATAAGCAGGCGGAAAACGCCAACAAATACAACTGGCTTTCATTTACACAGGCATTTCATTGAAATATTTAAGCGCTATCTCAATATCGAGCCACAAAAATAACAGCGCGAATAAACCGTCAAGCGCGCATATTATAATTTTTAAGATTTTCATTTCAACCGCTCCAATGGAAATTATCTGCATCTGACTTAACGATATTCCTGACAACATTATAACATATTTTATATAATAACAAAAGCAGCGGACAGATTATTTTGACAATCGTCCGTTTTTCCTGAACGAGGCACCTTTGTTTGCAATTAAATGCGGAATTTATTATGTCGTCGCTCGCGCTTTCACTTTGCGCCCGCTCTGTTCAGACACACACAAATGGTGTACTACACCATTATATGAAATGTATGTCCTCACCCTCCCTTGTCGGATAGGAAGTTGCAAGAAAAGGCATAAAAAAGACGCAACCACAACATTTGATTGTGATTGCGCTTTCTAAAATCCGGCAACTCCCCTCTCGCTTGCCGTAAGGAATGAAGCGGCAAGCTTGGTCACCGCTCGCGCCTTGCTCTTTGCGCTCGCTCATCTCGGAAGGCAAGACTTGCCAAGCCGAGGCAAGTCTTGATAACTCCTTCCTCGTCCTCCCATCAGTGTCCGACGGGACACTTTAACAGGGAGGATAGGCGCGACCAAGTTACATAAAAAAAGAAGTGACTGCCAAAGCAATCACTTCTTTTTTTGAAATCCGGCAACTCCCTATCCTCCCATACAGTGTCCCGTATAGTACTTTCGGCAACGCAGAGCTTAACTTCTGTGTTCGGAATGGGAACAGGTGGA
>CASEDP010000022.1 GCA_949286835.1 uncultured Clostridia bacterium
CGGAAAGCTTTCCGCGGCGCGCCTCTGCCTTTCCTTTACGTAAAAAGCAGGGGGAGAGGGTGCGCCTTTCGGGCATACTTTTCTATATATAAATAATAATTGTCCTTTTTTGCCGCAAATAAATGCAATTTAAACGCAAAAAGGCTTGACAAGCCCCTTTATTCGTGATAAAATTCTCATACACTACCGACAGGGGTGTAATTTTTTTGTACGGAGTTTTCTAAATATGAAAGCATCAACAAGGGCTAAAATCACTTTCGAATGCACCGAATGTAAGCACAGAAATTACGACAGCTACAAGAATAAGCGCAACGATCCCGACAGGCTTACCATCTCCAAATATTGCCCTTTCTGCAAGAAGCACACCGAGCATAAGGAAAGCAAGTAATTTTTTCCGCTCAATTTCAAGTGACTGACGGAGGGTCATAATGGCAAACAAGGAAGTTAAAAAGCCCAACATCTTCGTGAGAATGGGCAAAAAGATAAAGGAAGTATTTTCCGAGCTCAAGAGGGTAACCTGGCCCACCTTCCCCAAGGTGGTAAAGGCAACCTGCGTCGTTCTGGTCGTGGTACTCATATTCACGGTCGTCGTCACGGCAATCAATCAGGGCTTACAGCAGCTTCTCAGCCTCATCACTACCATAGGAGAGTAACCGTATGGAAGAAAAACCTTGTTGGTATATTCTTCACACCTATTCGGGCTATGAGATGATGGTCAAGGATTCGCTCTTAAGGCTCATTGAGAACAACAATCTCAAAGACCAGATAGTCGACGTGAAGATACCAATGGAACAGACCATCGAAGAGAAGAACGGCAAGCGCAAGATTGTAGAGCGCAAGCTTTTGCCCAGCTATGTCTTTATCAAGATGATTTACTCCAACCAGCTCTGGTACTGGGTTACGAACACCAGGGGCGTGACGGGCTTCGTCGGTCCCCAGGGCAGACCCATACCTATGAAGGAGAACGAGATAAGGAAAATGCGCCTTGAAGAGGTCGTAACCGACGCAGACTTCAAGGTGGGCGACCACGTCAAGATAGACGCCGGTCCTCTCGAGAACTTTGACGGCATAATAACCGAGATAAACGACCTTTCTCAGAAGGCAAAGGTCAACGTGCAGATGTTCGGCAGGTCCACGGACGTGGAGGTCGGATACATCCAGATCAAAAAAATCGAAGCCTGACGGCTTTTGATTATATGCGCAGTTTTGCGCAAAACGTGGGAGAATGCGTTAAATACACTCTTTTATGGCGCCTTCGCTATTACCACGATTGGAGGAACATTTAATTATGGCTAAGAAAATTACTGCGGTAGTTAAGTTGCAGCTCCCCGCCGGAAAGGCTACCCCCGCGCCCCCCGTAGGTTCTACGCTGGGCCCCCACGGTATCAACATCCCCGGCTTCACTAAGGAGTTCAACGCCAAGACGAGCGCACAGGCAGGACTTATCATTCCCTGCGTAGTTACCATCTATCAGGACAGAAGCTTCACGTTCGTACTCAAGACCCCTCCTACGCCCGTTCTCATCAAGAAGGCGTTGGGCATAGACACGGCAAGCGCGCGTCCCAACAGGGATAAGGTCGGCAAGCTCACCAAGGCTCAGGTCGAAGAGATTGCAAAGACCAAGCTGCCCGACCTCAACTGCGACAGCTTAGACGCTGCAAAGAGTATGGTCAAGGGTACGGCTCGTTCTATGGGCGTCACCGTAGAGGAGTAATAGGGACTTAAAGTTTTTTAAGTCCGCAAGTGGGAGAGGGATATAAAGTAAATTCCAAGTCGACCCCTCGTAACAACCACACGGAGGATATAATATGAAAGTAGGAAAGAAGTACGCAGAAAGCGTTAAATCATACGACCGCACTAAGGCATACGACGCCGCAGAAGCAGTAAATCTTGTTCTTTCTACCGCAAAGGCAAAGTTCGACGAAACGATTGAACTTCACGTTCGTCTGGGCGTAGACCCCAGGCAGGCTGACCAGCAGGTAAGAGGCGTTCTCGTGCTCCCCAACGGTACCGGTAAGGACAAGAAGGTGCTCGTAATCGCAAAGGGCGAAAAGGCAGACCAGGCTACGGCTGCAGGTGCAGATTACGTCGGCGCAGAGGAGATGATCCAGCGCATCCAGAAGGATAACTGGTTCGACTTCGACGTCGTAATCACCACCCCCGATATGATGGGCGTCGTAGGACGTATCGGTCGTGTCTTAGGTCCTAAGGGATTGATGCCCAACCCCAAGAGCGGCACCGTCACTATGGACGTTGCAAAGGCGGTAAAGGAAGTTAAGGCAGGTAAGGTTGAGTATCGTCTCGACAAGACCGCAATCATTCACTGCCCCATCGGCAAGAAGAGCTTCGGCGCAGATAAGATCACCGAAAACTTCAACGCTCTTATGGATGCAATCGTAAAGGCAAAGCCCGCAGCGGCAAAGGGTCAGTATGTAAAGAGCGTCGTAATGACCTCTACTATGGGCCCCGGCGTAAAGGTTTACTTCAACAAGGGTTAATCTTTTATAGAAAAATTGCAATCCGCAGAGTTTCTCTGCGGATTGTTTTGTTGAGTGCATCAAAACCATAGCACAGAATTTGTCTGTGCTATGGTTTTTCTTGTCTCGTCCGCGCTTGCCGTCCGCGATCTGCCCCGTCGCACCCCGACCGTGCTTTCCCAAGCCGCCGCTCGTGCCGCCCGTTCGCAATTTGCCGAGCGCCCCCGTCCGCCGCTTGCCCGCGCTATATCACGCTACCCGTCCTGCAACAATTTTTCTGTCGCGCGTGTAAAGGGAGCATATGGCGTTTATTAAATAGTTGCAGGGAGATTTACTGCAAACGGTATACAGGGAGAGATAGATGTATGGGCATTGAGTATATTTTAAGGTGGAGCATAGCAGGCACGGCGGTCTTGGTGCTCACAGTGTTCGGCGCGATGCTGTTTTCCGGCAGGTGCAACGTCAACGCATATTTGGGCTGTCGAGAGACGCTCTCCCGACTTAACGGCTTTGCCCGCAGGTTTGCAGAGCGGTACATCGACGTCGCCTGCGGTCTGGTGCTACTCATATTCGGCGCCATTGCGGCGGCGGAGATGGTCGCCCTCAATCTGACGGGTGTAAACGTCGTAGTATTTGCGGCGGTGTTCTTCCCCACGGTCGCGCTTTCGGCGGTTGGCTGCGTGTTCGTGTCGCGCTTAATGCTCAAAAGTCTGCTTGACAACGTGCGTGACAATATCTGACGGTCAGAAAATATTTAACATAAGAGGCGGAGCCGCATTTTCAATGCGGCTCCGCCTCTTTCATCTTTTGCGTATTTTTAAACTATTGCAGCGCCGCACGTTGTCTCTCGGTCACACTTTTCCGGGTACGTCGGGCGCATTTTTATGTCGCAGTAACGGCTTAATAATTTTGCGTGCCACTCATACGTCGCCCATATTGCCGAAAAATCTGCAGTACGGGGCAAGGGTGCAGTGCGCACAGTCGGGCTTGCGCGAATGGCATACCCTCCGCCCGTGGTAAATAAGCCAGTGGTGTGCCTTAGACCAGTCCTCTTTGGGTATGACCTCTTTTAATTGCTCTTCGGTCTTTTCGGGCGTGGTTGCCTCGGCAAGTCCAAGTCGGTTGGACACTCTGAATACGTGCGTATCCACGGCAATTGCATCTCCTCCGAACGCCACCGACCACACGACGTTCGCCGTCTTTTGCCCCACGCCCGCGAGCGTTCTCAGATCGTCGAAGTCGGAGGGCACTTCGCCGCCGAACTTGTCGACAATATCCCTCGATGCCGAAAGAATATGCGCCGCCTTGTTGTGATAGAACCCGCACGAATAGATGTATTTTTCCAGCTCTTCCTGCGCGAGATTGAGCATAGTCGCGGGCGTATTGTGCTCCCTGAACAGCACTTCGGTCACCTTGTTGACCCTCTCGTCGGTGCATTGCGCCGATAAAATTACCGCTACCAGCAGTTCATAGGGAGAGGTGTACCTCAGTGCAGGGCGCGCGTCGGGATACAGCCTTTCAAGTTCGCCCAGAACGGGCGCAAATTCCTTTGTTTCCATACGCATATTCTATCACTTTGCGCGCGTTATTTCAAGCATATATGCGCCCCGATTGTCCGCAGCCCATCATTTTTCGTAGCCATTCGCCTCTGCGCGGCGTTGTCCTTCCGCAACTTGTAAAAAATATAGGACAGGGGAGGGCATAAGCCCTCCCCGTCACCTTCCCGACACGGTCATATATCCGTAAAATGCGGAGTAATTCGCGTGTGCAATTACGCTTTTCACCTTCATAGCCGCCGTCTGCGCAAAGCGCACGGACAGCCCGCAACCTATGTTTGCCTCCCTCGGGGTATTGACGAGCGAGGCGGCTATTTTCAGCGTTTTCAGCCGCTGCAGGCAGTCAATCGCCTGCGAACGCGAGCGGAAAACCGCCAATATTTCCGTCATAATTTAGTCCTTCCGTAATATTATATAATATCGCCACGGACGAGCTCTTCCGCCTTGTAACCCCGTCCGACGGGGCGTTCAACGCGGCATATGCCGACGTATGGCTCATATTACATCTTATGTGGAAGGAGGCATTTATGATATATTTCGACAATGCGGCTACGGGCGGCTTCAAGCCCGACTGCGTCACGGGTGCGGCGTTTGCCGCCCTGAGGAACTGTGCAAACCCCGGACGGAGCGGTCACAGACGGTCGATTGCCTGTGCAGAGCGGGTATATGCCTGCCGCAAGACGCTCGCTTCCTTCTTCGGCGCGCCCTCGCCCGACAGGGTGGTATTCACCAAAAACTGTACGGAGGCGCTCAACATCGCCATACTCGGCGGGTTAGGGAGGGGCGGAAAGGTCGTTTCCACCGTGGCGGAACACAATTCCGTGCTGCGCCCCCTGCAATATCTCGAGGATACGGGCACGGAGGTGGAGCTTGCGCCGCTGCTTCCCGACGGCAACATAGATTGCCGTCGCCTTGCAGAGATGGCGCAGGGCGCAAAAGCGGTGATAGTCACGCTCGCCTCCAACGTAACGGGAACATCGCCCGACATTGCGTACATAAGGCAGAATATTCCGGAGGAGTGTCTTTTGATCTGCGACGGCGCGCAGGCGTGCGGGCACCGACCCGTAGATATGGGCGAACTCGGCATAGACGCCCTCGCCGTGGCGGGGCACAAGGGAATGCTCGCCATTCAGGGCAGCGGCGCGCTCGTCTTTTCGGAGCGCTTCAACCCCGCGCCCGTTCTCTTCGGCGGCACGGGCAGCGAGAGTTTCAACCTGCATATGCCCGACTTCTATCCCGACAGACTGGAGAGCGGAACTTTAAGCTATCCCGCCATAGTTTCCCTCGGCGAGGGCGCGCTCTATTTAAAGCCGCGCATACACGAAAACCGCGACAGAATGCTCTATCTCACGGCGATGATGACCGAGGGACTGCGCGCGATTTCCGATATCAGGCTGTATTCCCGCCCCAACGACGCAGGAATTGTCGCACTCGCCTTTGAGAATATGCAGTCGGAGGAGGCGGCTTACCGCCTTTCGGAGGAGTATTCGGTCTGCGTGCGCGGCGGGTTGCACTGCGCGCCGCTTATGCACGAGGCGCTCGGCTCCGACGGGCTCGTAAGGGCGTCGCTCTCGCCGTTCAACACCGAAAGAGAGGTGGAATATTTCCTCAGCGCGGCGGAAAAGCTCGCGGGGGAATGACCTCTTTTAAATTGCCGTCGCCTATGGGCGGCGGCATTTTGTCGCACGCCAAAGGGCATAAGGGGTAAGATTGGCTTGAACGCTTGTGTCAGATTAACTTAAGTTGCGAAATTATCTTCTTTAATTTCTGTCGCTTGAACCCGTCGAGCATAGGGTAAATTGCACTGTAAAAGTTGTCTAAGTCGGCGTTCGTCAGCGTGCCGTCGCGCTTTCCCTGCTCTGCCTGGGCGAGTATCGTCTGCAAAATCTGCCCCTCGCTCTTGCCGCTCATAGCTTTGGCAATCATAGTCGCCATATTCACCGTCTGCTCGACGTTCGCCGCTCCCTGCCCTCCCGCAGAGGCGTTGCCGCCCGCGTTGCTTCCGTTGCCGCCGTTGCCCGCAGAATTTTCTCCGCCCGCATAGCTCTTAAAATCTTTCATTTCAAACCTCGCATATAATGGTATTACGGGTAGCGATCATACTTCCCATACAGTTTATGTCGGAGGAAAAATTTATGCAACTTGCAGTGCTTTTATTGCTGATGCTTATGGGCGGAAACGCCAACCTCAAGGAGATGAAGCCGCTTATCGAGAGCATCGACAAGGACGCGGCGGGCATTCTGGACAGGGCGCAAGAGCTCGGCGCCGCAATGTCGGCGGTCAGGGCAATGGCGTCCGCGCGCCCGCCCGAAAAGGAGGGGGAAAAGCCCGTCTCTTCGGGCTATCCGCTGTCGCCCGTCGCACCCATCGCGGATGAGGGCATAACCTATGCGCTCTCCCGCTACATAACGCTGGGCGACTGACGGCAGTAAAAAATTTTTTTACCGCAACGCGGGCGGGTCAGGCGCGCCGCGTCGTGGCACATTATATATTATAATGTATATATGCTGTGTGGCGTGCGGGGGCAAGACGCAATATGTGGCGGTAGGGAAAAATCTGCGCGGCGGTGGCGTTTGTTGCGCCCTTTTTTGCCTGCGTCGGCAGGTCAAAACAAATTAAATTTTTTCAAAAAAATTTTTAAAAAATGCTTGACTTATTGAAAGGGGTTTGATATCATATAAAAGCTGTCGACGAGACAGCACGGTTTTTCTTTAAAAACCGCTCAGACTTTTGTCTGATGACGAAGATTGACAACTGCATAGAGAAGAAATATTAAACAAGTACAAAAGGCAATTTTAATTTTTTGCAAAGATTAATTTGGTTAATACGAAGAAAGAAGTA
>CASEDP010000023.1 GCA_949286835.1 uncultured Clostridia bacterium
ATGACGCTATATTAAAAGCGATGCCCGTTTACGGGTTGGCTGGTAATTTACCCTTTTAGGGTATGAGCAAACCACCAGTTGCACTGGTGGTTTTGACTTCTGTTAAAACCACGTTAATTTATCTTTAAACCGCCTTAAAACGTCATTTGACAGCGTTGATAATGCTTTACCTCCACGATATGGCGGGCAATTTGCGACTATATCCTGAGCCCCTTGGGGAGGTGATTTTTTGCCGTGCCGTTTACGCACTTGCACCAGCCGAGCGGAAAGCCGAGATATTCTGCGACAGCCCAGCCAGATACGTTTCCGCAATCGAACGTGTTGCCGCCGAGATAGGCAAGCGCCGTCCTTTCATCGAGTTCGACGCCGACGACCTCCTCCGCGCCGAGACACATTGCGAGCGAATGTGCAGGCTCGAACCTGTCCCCCTTGAACTCGCCGAGGCGTACGCCCGCGCGCAGCACATTTACATCGAATGAGGGGCAACCTTCGGGAAGAGAATAGAGCGCGTCGCCCGCGGCGTGCAGGTTGCTGAACACAACTTTAAGCGTCTTTTTTTCAAATTCCCTGTAGAGCGCCTCCCTCTTCCTGTCGGGCGGGCAAATTCTGAACGGGCGGGCGCGGTTTTCTTCGCCCTCCATCTTTTCAAACAGCGCCGCATAGTGCCCCTCGCCGCGTATCATATGCGGGTAGAGCTTTTTGCTCTCTATGAGTACAAATCCCGGGTGGCGCGAGAGAAAGTCCTCCGCCTGCAATTCATCCTCTTCGGGAGAGAACGTGCAGGTCGAATAGACCAGCCTGCCGCCCTTTTTGAGCGCCGCCGCCGCGCAGTCGAGAATTTCCCTCTGCCTTGCAGCGCACATCTTTACGTTTTCCGGGCTCCATTCGGGTATGGCGTTGACCTCTTTTTTGAACATCCCCTCGCCCGAGCAGGGCGCGTCTACGAGCACTTTGTCGAAACAGCCCCCCAAAGCCTTAACTATCTCCGACGGGGAAGCGCAGGTTACAACGCCGTTCCTTATGCCCAGCCTTTCAACGTTGGAGGAGAGTATTTTCGCGCGAGGGGCGTTGATTTCGTTGAGGACGATTACGCCCTCCCCGCACATTCTCTGCGCGAGCTGGGTGCCCTTTCCGCCGGGGGCGGAGCACATATCAAGCACGAGCTCTCCGCGCACGTCGCCGAGAAGAGGCGCGGCGCACATTGCCGACGGCTCCTGCACGTAATAGACGCCCGCGGCGTGCAGGACGGTCTTGCCCGCCTTTTCCTCGTCCACGTAAAAACCGCAGGGCTCCCACGGAACGGGCTCGAGGGCAAATGGAGAAATCTGTCTGAACCTTAAAACGTCTGTCTTGAGCGTGTTGACCCTGACCGCCTTGCAGGGCGCAAGGTCGTATGACGCCAGAAACTCCCCGAAACTGTCGCCGAGGAGTTCTTTCATTCTGCGCAGAAACTCTTCAGGAAGTTGTATCATACAGGCACTCCCTGAGCTCTTCGGGCGAGATTATCTCTATCGCCGCGTTGTCCTCCGCATTCTTCGTGCGGACGGTTTCGTCGCCGACTTCGCGCACGTAGACATTGCACTCGCTCTGCTTTTGCGTGTACCTGCCGCCGAGCGCGTATATCCTGTCGACCAGCGGCAAAGATGTGGCTATGTCGTCCTCCAGCGGGCGCGAAAAGTTATATATCTTGCCGACAAGCCTGCCGCTCTTCTTCTTTTTGCAGCGGCTGAGATGAATGTAGAAGGTGACGCGGCGTTCGCTGCGCTCCCTCTTTTCGCGCTGAACTTCCTCCCTGTATTCTGCGAACTTGCGCGACATCGGCTGGGTTATGCGGTGATTAGCCACCCTGCCGCGCTTTATCTCCAGCACTTCGTCAAGCCCGCGGCAATCGCACGAATAACGGTTGCAGAGCGCCTGCGTGACGCGCATTGTGGCATAGGCATCGTCCGCCGCCCTGTGGGGCGTGAACTCGACGTTGAGGCTTTCGGTTATGTACTCCAGCCCGAACTGCCTTGAAAAGTCGCCCGTCGCCGTCATATACATAAGCTGACTGTCCGAAAAGCTGAAATTGAAGGGCGGCAGATGAAAGCGGTTGGTCTCCAGCTCGAGATACTTGACGTCGTTGTGGGTGGCGTGCCCGTAGACGAGGTTATTTCTGTCCTCCAACAGCGCCTTTATGCGGGGATAAATCTCCGTAAAGGTCGGGCACTGCTTGAATTTATCGTACTCGTATGGCAGTTTTAAACCCCTTGCGCCGCGCGCGTCGGTGAGGTGGAATTTGCCCTTTGGATTTATGAGGATATCCTCTTTCTCTATTATATTGAACTGCTCGTCGCAGAGGACATAGCCGAATGCGCATATCTTTGCCGACGTCTTGTAGACGCTTGCGCACTCTATATCGAAAAACAACAAGTTCATACTTAAGTTATTATAGCAGAAGGCGGAGCGCTTGGCAAGCCCATTTTGCCGAAGTTGCCTATTGACTTTTTATGACAACGCATTTATAATAAAAATATGCAAAAGAAACTGCTTACACTGCTTATTTTCAACGACGAAAAGAACCCCTCCGAGATTAAGAGCGACACCTTGGGGCAACTTGAAAGCTATGCCGACCGCATAGAGATAATCTGTCATTCGCTGAAAAAGTCCGTGCCCGAGGGCATAACCGACGTTTCCGTATCCGACTATGGCAGATTTATAAAATTTGCCTCCAACGTCGCAAGGGGAAAATACGTTGCAATCCTCCCGCCGGACGTGACCGTGTACGGCGAGGATTTAGGCGCGCTCTTAAAACTGATTGAAAAGCCGTGCGACAACATAATTACGTTCGGCAAGGCGCACAGCCGGAGCTGCATTGCAATAGAGGCGAAATTCTTTAAAAATCTATGTCAATCCGCCTCCCCCGCGCAGCTTGTAAACATCCCCCTGCACGCCTATATTGCCGCAAAAACCTGCAAAAAAGCCAACATATTGCCCTTTGACTTCGGCAACGACCAGCTTCTTAAGATTGCCGACAGCAATGCGGAGAGCTTCTTTTCCTCCTTAATTACCGCAGTAAAGGGCTTTAACGCGCCGAAGAACAGGACGTCGTCGCTGATGTACAAGGCGTGTTTCGACGCGCTGTACGCCTCCGTTTCTGCGGCGTACGAAAAGATTGTGCGCACGATTGCCTCCGACAAGGGCTTTGCCTCCGCCGCAAGAAAATTCGACGACGAACTGAAAGCAGCCGACCTGAAAATCTATGAATATGCCGAGCGCAACTTCAAGCTAGCCCCGCTGAAAAAGCTCAGGGATAACGGGTTTGCCAAACTGCCCTTATTGACGGCGGTGAGGTTGACGCTCATAAAAAAATGATGACTTCGGACATTTAAAAACACGGTGCAGACATATTAGCTGTACCGTGTTTTTCTGTCGGGTAAAATTCAAAACCACCAGTGAACTGGTGGTTTGCACATACCCTAAAAGGGTTAATTGCCAGCACACCCGTCAACGGGTATCGAAATTTGGCAACGCATCAC